>DATCZG010000036.1:0-11830 GCA_036526035.1 Ilumatobacter sp.
GTCGTCGCCGCTCAGCACGCCCGCAGCCGTTTCTGCGTCGGACACGCCGGCGAGCTTCTTGCCCCACGCCAGCGAGCAGTACGCGTCGCCGAGTGTCGATGCGGTCGCCGTGACGAGGATCCCCATCTGGCGAAACGTCAGATCAGCGTGGTTCTTGGTGGTCCGCAACAGGTCGAACAGACCGGTGACCGTTTCCGGCTGATACGCCCACAGCGTCGAGGCGTTCATCACGAACCCGATCTCGTCCAGGTCGGCGTCGAACAGCTTCTGGGACGCTTCGGTGCTGGCCGGCTGTGTCAGGAATGTTGCCATCGGTCGATAGTAGGCGCGTCGGGCGTCGCTACCAGGCGTGGCCGCTGGCCCGTTTGCCCAGCAGCAGGTCGTCGAAGACCTGCGTGGCCGGGCCGCCACCGGCGCCGTAGCAGACGTGCAGCGGCAGCAGGTGTTCCTCGCGCGGGTGACACCAGCGGGCACCAGGGGCGCCCGCCCAGCCGACCAGACGGTCGGTGCGCTCGGCCTCGGGCTGCGCCAAGGGGAGGCATGCGCGATCACCATCGATCGGGTCGACTTCCTGCGTCGCCGGGTGACGATCGACCGGCAAGTCGTCACCGCCCGTCGTGCTATTGACCACGCGTTGGGGCCGGTCAATACCCCGGCATCGAACCGCACTATCCCTCTACCCGAAACGGTCGCGGTACTGATCTCTGAGCACATCGCCACGTTCACACCGCATGGCCCGAGGGGTCGCTTGCTGTTCACGACCAGCGACGGAACGATGCTCGGACGGCAGACGTATTTCGCCGCGTTCAATGGAGCGGTGAAGCGACTCGGAATCGAGGCGTCGAGCCAGGACTTGCGGCATCACGCGGCCTCGCGACTGATCGCAGCGGGATGCTCGCCTCGGGCCGTGGCGGCGTTCCTTGGGCACAAGAACGCGACCGAGACGCTCAACACCTACGCGCACCTGTGGCCAACCGACGAGGGTCGAATTGTGGCCGCGATCGACACATGGCTGAACCCTCGCACTGAGCAGGATGTGCACGAAATGTGCACAGGCGACGCCACGGAGGTCGGCTGACGCCGCGAAACCCCTGCTAGACGCCGGGCGGCAACAGCCGGTTGACGTTCTGGTAGAAGAAGTAGAGCGACACGACGAACGGCGCGGTGCCGACGAGGAAACCGAGCCAGTAGCGCCGGTAGCGGTGGCTGACCGCCCGGGCGGCGAGCGCGACTGCGACCAGGGCGGCGCCCCACAGCGCGACCTGGGGGAATGCCTCGCGGTCGGCGAACCAGCCGTCGGTCAACCCGTCGATCGTCGCGTCGGGCACGGTGGCGTCGGGCACGGTGGCGTCGGGCACGGTGGCCGGTGGCGCGGCGACGGTGGTGGCGACCACGGGGTCGTCGCCGGGGATCGGCTGCCCGCTGTCGCCGGCGAGGCCGGCGGTCGTCGCCGGGACGGTCAAAGGCGCCGACCGGTCGGGGTCGAGCACGCTGTGGATGATGATGCGGTCGCGAGCGGTGTACTTGGGATGGCACGACGTGAGGGTCAGCTCGGCGATCGTCGGGTCGGTGGTGGCGATCACGTGGCCGTCGTTCGCCCCGACGATCTCCGACCCGGTCACCACGTAGACGTACTTGGCGCCGGTGAACATCGTGACGATGAGTTCGTCGCCCGGCTGCAGCTTGTCGACGTCGAAGAACGGGGCGCCGTAGGTGGTGCGGTGGCCGGCGATCGCCGCATTGCCGAGCTGTCCGGGCAGCGGTGTGGTGGGGTAGTGACCGGGCCCCTTCTTGAGGTCGTTGTGGCTGATCCCGGGAACGACGACGTCGCTGCGCCCGATCGCCGGGATCTCGAGCAGGGCGAGGGGCTGGCCGGGTTCGATCGGCGGGATGGTGACGACGGTCTGCCCGTCGACGCGGTCGGCCGACCGGTCCTGCCCCGATGGCTCGCCGCCGACGTCGGGGGTGTCATCGGTCGACGGCTCGGCCAGGGGTTCGGTCGGGATCGTCGGCGTGACCGCGTCGGGCGCCGCCGGGGCGGCGAGCTGCTCGGCGACGAGTTGCGCGAACTCGTCCTTGAGCGCGCCCTGCGAGCGGGCGGTCTCGAGGCCGGTTCCCCACAGCTGGTAGGCCACGAACCCGAACAGCATCAACCCCGTGACGATCAGGATCTTGCCGATCGCGCCGACCACGTAGCGCCAGTCGTGCGGCTCGGGCGGGCGATCCCACCTGCTGACCCGGGCGCGCCGCTGCCTCGTCGGCACCGTTGCGTCGCTGCCGGTCTCGGCGCCGGTGTCGGTGTCGGTGTCGGTGTCGGTGTCGGTGGCGGTGGCGGTGTCGGTGTCGGTGTCGGTGGCGGTGTCGGTGTCGGTGTCGGTGTCGGTGTCGGTGGCGGTGTCGGTGTCGGTGTCGGTGTCGGTGTCGGTGTCGGTGTCGGTGTCGGCGTCGGTGGCGGCCGGTTCGGCGGGGAGGGTGACGAACTCCAACACGGAGGTACCGAGGGTGACGACGTCGCCGTCGGCGAGGAGATGGCTGCCGATCAGCAACCCGCCGTTGACGTCGGTGCCGTTGGTCGAACCCAGATCGGTGAGCGTGAAGTGTTCGCCGTCGCGGCGGATCCTGGCGTGCCGCCGGCTGACGTTGCGGTCGGCGAGCACGATGGTGCAGTCGACGAGCCGGCCGATCAACGTGTTGTCGCCGGTGAGCTCGAAACGCTCGCCGGATCGGCTCACGAGCGCGCCGCGGGGCGTGCTGTCGTCGGTCGGTGCGGCGGTCGCTGGCGTTCGATCCGCTGTAGCGCCCTCGAGGCCGCCGTCGGCGAGCTGATCGGTCACCCGAGCGACGTTATCGCCCGGTGTCCGCCGGGGATGGTCAGCGCGCCCGGCCGGTCGGACCGATTTGCCGGCGGGATCCGGCGTTGAGTGGGCGGATCCGGCCGGGTGGACCTAACGTGTCCAGTCGTCCATGGAAGCCGAGCCGACCGCGCCCCAGCCGCCCACCACGGCCGCCGAGCCGGTCGTCGTGCTGCGCGACGTCGTGGCCGTGATCGGCGGGTTCCCTGTCCTGGCGGGCGCTTCGCTGACCGTCGGCCACGGCGAGATCGTGCTGCTGCGCGGCCCCAACGGGGCCGGCAAGACGAGCCTGCTGCGGCTGTGCGCCGGGTTGTTGCCGATCGCCCGCGGCGACGGCCGCGTGCTCGGCCTCGATCTGGCCACCCAGCGCGACTCGATCCGGCCGCGGGTCGGCCTGTTGGGCCATCGCAATGGGCTGTACGGCGACCTCACGGTGGCCGAGAACGTCACGTTCTGGGGGGCGACGGTCGGGGCGACGCCGGTCGAGGTCGAGGCGTCGATCGAGCGGCTCGGGCTGGGGGGTCGCCTGCGCGACCTGCCGGTCGCGAAGCTGTCGGCCGGCCAGAGGCGCCGCACCGCGCTGGCCTGCCTGATGGCCCGCCGGGCCGAGTTGTGGCTGCTGGACGAACCGCACGCCGGCCTGGACGCGTCGGGTCGCGACGAACTCGACGCCGTGTTGCGCCAGGCCGTGGCCTCGGGCGCGACCGTGGTGGTGGCCAGCCACGAACTCGAGCGGGCCGGCTCGCTGGCGGATCGCATCGTCGACGTCGTCGGGGGCCAGGTCGGCCGGCCCGCCGGCAGCCAGGGGTGCGAGCCGTGACCCGCTGGCGCACCGCCCGCCTGATCGCCGCCAAAGACCTGCGGATCGAGCGCCGCAGCCGCGTGCTCACCAACCAGGTGCTGCCCTTCGCCGGGGTCACGATGGTGCTGTTCGCGTTCGCCCTCGACGCCTCGAACCTGCTCGAACGGGTGGCACCGGGGTTGATCTGGCTGGCGACGCTGTTCAGCCTGCTCGTGCTCGTGCAGCGCGGGTTCGCGATCGAGGCCGACGACGGGGCGCTCGACGCCCTGCGGGTCGCGGGGGTCGACCCGGCCGCCATCTACTGGGGCAAGACGATGGCGCTCGCCGCCCAGCTCGCCGTGCTCGAAGTGGTGTTGGTGGTGGCCGCCGTGCTGCTCTACGGCGCCGAGGTCCCCGCCGGCGGGGTGGTGCTGTTGGTCACGACGCTCATCACCGCGACCTGCGGGCTGGCCACCGTCGGTACGCTGTACGGAGGCCTCACCGCAGGTTTCACCGGTCGCGAGACGTTGCTCCCGCTGCTGGTGCTACCGGTGGTGGCGCCCGTCCTGATCGGGGCGACACGAGCGGTGGAGTCGGCGCTCGGTACCGATGGGGCGGCGCTCTCGGAGGGTTGGCCGTGGATCGGTCTGCTCTGCGTGTTCGCCGTCGCGTTCGGTGTCGGTGGCTCCCTGGCGTTCGGTCCGCTGATCGAGGAAGCCACGTGACGGACCAACCGAACGGATCCAGATGACCCCACGAGCAGCCACCCGAGCCGAGGCCCCGGCCGACCAGCCGCGGGCCGGCACCGGCACGTTCGCGACCCGTGTGCTGGGCATCGCGACGCTGGTGATGCTGGCCTGGCTGGTGGCGTTCGGGCTCGGCTTCTCGCCCGCCGACCGCGACCAGGAAGAGGCGGTGCGGATCCTCTACGTGCACGTGCCGACCGTCTGGCTCGCCTACCTCGCCTTCGTCGTCACCGCCGTGTGCTCGGGCCTCTACCTGTTCACCAAGAAGCACGCCCTCGGGTTCGACCGGGTCGCCGGCGCCAGCGCCGAGATCGGTGTCGTCTTCATGGCGTTGACCCTGGCGACCGGCATGTTGTGGGGCCGGCTCACCTGGGGCGTCTACTGGCAGTGGGACGCCCGCCTCACCACCACCGCCTTGTTGTTCGTGTCGTACATCGGCTACCTCGCGGTGCGCGGCCTCGGTGGTGGCCATCACCAGCGGGCCAAGCGCAGCGCGGTCGTCGGGTTGCTGATCGTGCTCGAGATCCCGCTCGTGCACTGGTCGGTGCGCCTGTGGCGCAGCCTGCACCAGGAAGCGACCGTGCTCGGCACCGACGGCGACGTCAGCATGGACGGGCTGATGCTGTTCAGCCTGTTCGTCGGGGTGGTGGCGTTCACCCTGCTCTACGTCTGGTTGCTGCTGCACCGCACCCGGGTGATGGCGATGTCCGACCAGCTCGACGACGAAGGCCTCGACCGTGCGCTCGACGCCCGGCGGGCCGAGGCCCTGGCATGACCGCCGTGATCGTCGCCATGGAAGACGCCGGGTTCATCCTCGGCAGCTACGGGCTGACCTTCGCGGTGATCGGGCTGTTCGCCTGGCGGGTACTGCGCACCGGCCGGCGGCTCGCCGACCGCGTCGACGACCACGACAAGTACTGGACCTGACGTGAGCGATCTGTCGCCGCGCACCGGCCCCGACACCGCGACCGTCCGCGGCAGGCGCAAGGTACTGCCGATGGTCGTGCTGGGCGCCGTGCTCGTCGCCGGCGGCGTGATCGTCACCCAGTTCCTGCGCTCGGCGGTCGACTACTACTGCAACGTCGACGAGATCGGTCGGCGATCGGGGTGCGACGTCGACCGCCGCCTGCGGGTGCAGGGGATCGTCGAACGGGGCACGGTCGTGTCCGACGGCGCCGACACCGCCTTCGTGATCTCGTTCGCCGGTGCCGAACTGCCGGTGCGCTACGACGGTGAGCCGGGCGGGATCTTCAAGGAGTGCATCGCCGTCGTCGTCCACGGGCGGTTCGACACGGCGCGCGACCTCTTCCTCGGCGACCGGGTCGAGGTCAAGCATTCCGACGAGTACGTCTCGGTCAACGACGCCCGGCTCGCCGAGGCCGACGACCTCGAAGCCACCTGCGACTCGGCGACGAGCTGACCGACGATGCCTGAACGCCTGTCGCCGTCGTGCCCGTCGCCACACGGTGCGGGCCGGGTGCGCCGATGATCGCGGTGGGCCTCAACGGGGCCCTCGGGCACGCCGGCCTGCTGCTGATGCTGGCCGCATCGTTCGTCGGCGCGCTGTCGACCGGGTTCGCGATCGTGGTCGGCAATCGCCGCGGCATCCGCCAGGCGGTGACGTACGCGGCGCTGATCCTGATCGGTGCCCTGGTGGCGGTGGTCGCCATGCAGCGGGCGCTCGAAACCCGCGACTACTCGCTCGCCTACGTGCAGCAGGTCGGCTCGCGCACGACGCCGGGGATCTACAACGTGGCGGCGATGTGGAGTGCCCTCGAGGGCTCGATCCTGCTGTGGGTCGCCGTGCTGGCGGCGTTCACGGCGGCGGTCGCGTGGCGGTTCCGCAGCCGGCTCGACGATGCGCTCGTCGGGTGGGCGATGGTCGTGATGTTCGTGGTGTGCGCGTTCTTCGCCCTCGTCAGCTTCGGGCCGGCGAACCCGTTCGAGGCGGGGCCGAACGTGCCGGTCGGCTTCGACGGGCGGGGGCCGAACCCGCTGCTGCAGAACCACGTCCTGGTGCTGTTCCACCCGCCGATCCTGTACCTCGGCTACGTCGGGTTCACGGTGCCGTTCGCGTTCGCGATCGCCGCCTTGGTCACCGGACGGGTCGGCGAGGGCTGGCTGCTCGAGACCCGTCGTTGGGCGTTGTTCTCGTGGGGGTTCCTCACGATCGGCATCCTGCTCGGCGGGTGGTGGAGCTACGAGGTGCTCGGCTGGTCGGGTGTCTGGGCGTGGGACCCGGTCGAGAACGCGTCGTTGTTGCCGTGGCTGACCGGCACCGCCTACATCCACTCGGTGCTGGTGCAGCAGCGTCGCGGCATGCTGCGGGTCTGGAACCTGAGCCTGCTGATCGCCACGTTCGCGCTCACCATCTTGGGCACCTTCCTCACCCGATCGGGCATCATCAACAGCGTCCACGCGTTCGCCGCCGGCCAGGTCGACGGCTATCTGCTCGGCTTCTTCGCGGTGATCGTCGTCGTCTCGCTCGGTCTCATCGGGTGGCGCGGCGATCGGCTGCGGTCGCCGGGGGTGATCGACTCGCCGATCTCGCGTGAAGGGGCCTTCCTCGCCAACAACGTGGTGTTCACGGTGTTCGCCTTCGTGGTACTGCTGGGCACCGTGTTCCCGCTGATCGTCGAGGCGCTCCAGGACCGGCGCACCGTGGTCGGGTCGCCCTACTTCGACCGGTTGTCGATGCCGATCGGGATCGCCCTGCTGTTCCTGATGGCGGTCGCCCCGGTGCTGCCGTGGCGCAAGGCCTCCCGCGAGTTGCTGCGCGAGCGACTCTTCTGGCCGGCGTGGTGCGGGGCGGGTGTCCTCGCCGTGGCCGTGTTGGCCGGCGCCGACGGGTGGGCGCCGCTGATCGCGTTCGCGCTCGCCGGGTTCGCGGCCGGGGCGGCCTTCCGCCAGATCGTGCTGGCCACCCGGCGCCAGGGGTGGTCCGGGTTCGTCGGGCGGGCCAACGGCGGGATGGTCGTGCATCTCGGCGTGATCCTGATCGCGGTCGCGCTGGTGGCGTCGAACGCCTACACCGAGTCGACCGAGTTGCGCCTCCGGGTCGGCGAACCCGTCGAGTGGAGCGGGCACACGTTCGAACTCGTCGAGGTGGTGGCCGAAACCAGCGCCCGCACCGACGTGGCGCGGGCCAACGTGCGCATCGACGGCGGCCGCACCTTCGGGCCGGCGATCACGACCTACCTCCAGATGGGCCAGCCGGTCGGGACGCCGAGCGTGCGCACCGGCCTCACCCACGACATCTACCTCACGATCGCGGGCACCAACGCCCCCGTCGCCGGCAGCGACGAGGCGGTGCTCGAGGTGTTCCGCAAACCGCTCGTGCTGTGGCTGTGGATCGGCGGCCTGCTGATGGCGCTCGGCACGGTGCTGGCGGCGTTCCCGGGCCGGCGCCGGCGCAACCCGCTCGACCCGGTCTCGGCGCCGGTGACGGCCGACCCGACCGCCCCCGAACAGGCGGTGACCGGTGTCTGAGGGGCCCGTGCCCGAGTCGGATGCCGGTGCCGCACCGGCGGACGACGGCTCCGGGCCGCGGCGCGTGGCGCCGTACGTCGCGGCGGCGGTGGCGGTCGTACTGGCCGGCCTGCTCGTGATGCTCGTCACGGCGTCGCCGACGACCAACGAGACGGCGGCGACGCCGTTGCTCGGGCGGCCGGCGCCGGCCGTCACCGGCGTTCGCGCCGACGGCAGCGCGTTCGAGCTGTCGCGCCGCAAGGGCAGCTGGGTGGTGCTCAACTTCTTCACCACCGACTGCGTACCGTGCATCCGCGAGCATCCCGAACTCGTCGAGTTCGTCGCCCAGCAGCGGGCGCTCGGCGTCGAGGGCGCCGAGTTCTACTCGATCGTGCGCGACAGTTCGCGGGCCGAGGTCGAGGAGTTCTTCGCCGAGCGCGGCGGCGACTGGCCGATCGTGTTCGACGACCGCTACGAGTTCGTCAACCGGTTCGGCGTCGCGCTCGTCCCCGAGACCTGGGTGATCGACCCGAACGGGGTGGTGCGCCGCCGCTTCATCAGCGAGGTCGAGGCAGCCGGGTTGAGCGCGCTGCTGCAGGCCTTGCGGGAAGGGGCGCTGTGAGCGTCGCCGGCCGACGCGACCTCCACCGGCGGCTCAAGCGCTGGCCCGGGTGGGTGCTGCTGACGTTCGTGGTGGTCGGGTTCCTCGCCGTCGGTGCCACCCGCGACGCCGGGCCGCGCACGCCCGATCAGCGTGTCGAGGCGATCTCGAAGCGGCTGGCGTGCCCGGTGTGCCAGGGGGAGAGCGTCTACGAGTCGCGCAACCCGGCCTCGAACCAGATCCGCGAGGCGATCCGCCAGGGCGTCACCGCCGGTGATCTCAGCGACGGGGCGATCATCCAGCAGATCGCCGACGCCTACGACGGCGAGGAACTGCTGGTGCCGACCGCCGGCGGGGTGGAGGCGCTCGCCTGGGCGTTGCCGGCCACCGCCTTCGTCACGGGCGCCGCGGCGTTGGTGGTCGCCTTCCGGCGCTGGCGGCGCGTCGCCCAGACGCTCGGGGCAGCCAGCACCGAGGACTACTCGCTGGTCGCCGCGGCGATGCAGCGCGACCTGCCCGACGACCGTCCCGCCGAGGGCCCGCGAGATGACGCGTCCGGTCGGCCCTGATCGCCTCGCGGCGCTCGAGGAGGAGCGGCGGTTCCTGCTGCGGTCGCTCGCCGACCTCGAACGCGAACACGACGCCGGCGACGTCGACGAGATCGACTACCACGAACTGCGCGACACCTACACGGCGCGGGCGGCCGCCGTGCTGCGGGTGATCGACGGCGGGCGTTCGGCACTGCCCGCCCGGCGACCCGTCAGCTGGCGGCGCCGGATCGCCGGGGCCGTCGCGTTGCTCGCCGCGATCGGCCTGGTCTGGTGGGTGCTGGCGGTGTCGTCGGCACAGCGCCTGCCCGGCCAGCAGTTGACGGGCCTGGACCCGCGCGACGAGACGCAGGTGCTGATGTCGCAGGCACGTTCGATCCAGGCGACCGACCCGGCCGCGGCGGCCGCGTTGTACGACCAGGTGCTCGTGCGCCGACCCGACGACGTCGAGGCCCTCACCTACCGGGGGTGGACGCTGGCGCTGGCGAGCATCGGGCAGTCCGACCAGGCGGTGATCGACGACCTGTTGGGACGGGCCTCGCGGTCGTTGGTCGCGGCGATCGAGGCCGACCCCACGTATCCCGACCCGTTCTGTTTCCTGGGCATCGTGCAGTACCGGTTCTACGGTCAGGCCGAGCTGGCGCTGACCCTGCTCGACGGATGTCTGGCCGCCGGGCCGCCGGCCGACGTGCGGGGGCTGGTCGAGAGCCTGCGGGCCAGCGTCGTCGCCGCGGTCGACGCGGCGGCACCAGCGGTGACGTCTCCCGACACCGGCGGCTGAAGCGGCCGCGGCAGGGTCGGCCGATCGCTGGTCAGATCACCGGTGGCGGCCAGGCCGTGGCGTGCACGATCCGGCCGTGCTTGTTGCGCTTGAGCACCCACACCGACGCCTTGCGCCAATCGGTGGGGGTGCGCAGCTCGGTACCGGCCCGGACGAGGGCGTCGATCGTGGCCGGGATGATGTCACCGTGGCTGCACATCACGCTGCGGTCGTCGGCCTCGGCGAGCAGCCGGAGAACCGGCTCGACCGGTTCGTCCTCGCACAGGCGCTGCTCGACCACCACCTCGGACCGCCACCGCTCGGCGAGCGGCTCGAGCGTCTGGACGCAGCGCACGTAGGGGCTCGACAGCAACGGGCCCGGTTTGAGCTTGCCGAGCCGCTTCGAGAGCAACTCGGCCTGCTTGCGACCCTTCTTGCTGAGCGGGCGATCGATGTCGGCCCCGGTCCACAGGCGCCGCTCGCCTGCCTTGGCGTGCCGGACGAGGAACAGTTGCGACATGCCGTGATCAAGCCGGGGTCTCGCCGGTGAGCCGCCGGTGACGGGAGGTCAGCGCCTGCGTCATCCGGATCCAGACGGCCGCCGCCACCACGCTGGCCAGGGTGCTGGCGATCACCGTCGCCTGACCGCCGGTGAGCTGATCGGCGAGTTCCTGCTCGGAACCGCCGATGCCCGACAGCACCGTGTCGGTCTGGACGAACGTCAGCACCAGCGGGATCAGGCTGTAGGCGACGAACCACACGTCGATCAGCGGTGACGCCGGGCGCGACCTCCAGTCGCCGCCGATCGGCACATCGGGGTCGCTGGCACGCCACAACTCGCGCAGCATCAGCGTCGGGATCACGTACAACAACGGGGGGAGGAACCAGCCGCCGATCGCCCACCCGGGACCCCACGTGCCGACCCGCTGGAGGGCGCGGTGGTTGACGGCCAGGCGACGCATCCAGATCAGCACCAGCACGATCGACGCGATCACGAGCCCACCCTGCGCGAACGTGAGCAGCAGGTAGGGCGCGATGTCCTCGAGGAACTGCTCGGACGAGGTGCGCCCGTCGAGGAACGCCTGGGCGTCGTCGTCGAGGGTCGCGCTGACCACCAGCTCGAGCACCAGAACCAGCACCGATGCGGTGATCACGAGGCTGGCGGCACGTTGGAGGCCCCCGACCCGCTTGAGCGGGACGGCACCGCCGGAGTAACCGACGTAACCGCCCGGCGCGATCAGCTGCGGGGGCGGGGGCGGGGGCACGGCGCCGTCACCGGGTGGCGGTGGCGGCGGCAGGTTCGTCACGGCCGCGACGGTATCGGGCCGCCGGCCGACCCCGAAAATTGTTGCCGCCACCCCTGCACGAACTCAGGCCCACCCGAGCTCGTGCAGACGGTCGTCGTCGATGCCGGCCGCGTGGGCCACCTCGTGGATCACGGTGATGTGCACCTCGCGGGCCAACTCGTCGGCGTCGGTGCACACCGCGCACAACGCGTGCCGGAAGATCGAGATCACGTCGGGTGGCTCGTCACCGACCCGTTCGGTGTGTGGCGTGCCCTCGTAGAGCCCCAGCAGATCCGGCTCGTCGGGATGGTGATCACGCACCTGGACCACCACGTTGTCGAGCACCGGCAACAGCTCGGCGGGCAACGCGTCGAGCGCATCGGCGACCAGGCGGTCGAACCGGTACCGCGGCACGATCTCCACGGTGGCGCCCGGGTCAGATCACCTTCAGCTGGGGGCTGAAGATCTTGCGCGGCTTGAGGTCGACGGCGATCGTGTTGGCCATCGCGTGGAACAGCTTGGCGGCCTCGCTGTCGGGCTCGACCGCCGTGATCGGGCGACCGTCGTCGCCGCCCTCGCGCAACGCCGTGACGAGTGGCAGTTGGCCGAGCAACGGCACGTCGAGCTCGTCGGCCAGCTCCTGGCCGCCGCCCGACCCGAACAGTTCGTAGCGCTTGCCGTCGTCGCCGGTGAACCAGGACATGTTCTCGATGATGCCCTTGACGGGCAGGTTGACCTTGGCCGCCATCGCCGCCGACATGCGGGCCACCTTCTGGGCGGCCGGCTGG
>DATCZG010000037.1:0-13102 GCA_036526035.1 Ilumatobacter sp.
GCCACCGGCGAGGGCGTCGGGGAAGTTCATCCCGGTCGCCAACAGCACGCAACCAGACGTCCCGTTCGATCGGGCGACTTCCAGGGCCGTGGCGTAGCGGTCGGCACCCGCAATACGTTGGACGTGACCGTCCGAGTCGTAGTCTTCGAGTGCTTCGAGAACCGCTGACGACACGGCAGCCGGACCACCGACGATCGTGATGTCCTCGCTATCACAATCTTCGAAGTACGCCTGCGTGGCGGCAGGGATGCTGTCACGCGTGACGAGCAAGATGCGGTCATCGAGGACGCTGGCCGCCAAACCGTCGGGCCAGTTCTCGCCGCTGACGACGGTGGCGTCGCCACAACCCCACTCGTCCGCAATGAGTGCCGCCGTCTCGTAGCGGTTGTCACCCGCATAGCGGACGGGCTCGGGATTGGTTTCTGGATCATAGGCAGACGCGCTGCCTGATGCTGCGACCGTCGACGCGCACAAAGTGGCAGCTGCTGCTACCACCATCCAACGCTTCGAGGCTCGCGTTCTGCGAATACTCAAGGGATTTCCTCCTGTTTAGTGTCGATGCCCGAAGCCCGGTGCCCGGACATCGGCTCACGTTGGTGGCGGACCGGTCGGACCCCACGCTGCTATTACTCGGTACAACCCTACCACGGCGACATTTGTGACAGCGTTCTTTCGCGGCAAGGACAAATTCGGCCGCGTTGTCGACATGGTGGAATCTCCCGAGTCACCTCGATCCTAGACCTGCCGGTGCCCGCTGCCAACGGGTTTTCGCCCCACGACCAGGAGAACCGGTGATCCGGCCGGCCCTACGGGCGCCACGGGCCGGTCACGCCGGTCACACGGTGCGGACCCGGTCGAGCCAGCCCATCAATATCGCCACGGCCCGCGGGTCGTGACGCAACCGGTGGCCGGCGCCGGGCAGCAGCGACAGCTCGGCGGCGCCGTGGGCCTGGGCGAGCTGGCGGGCGTCGGAGGTCGGCACGCTCTCGTCGTCCTCACCGTGCATCACCAGCAGCGGCCGCGGCGCGAACCGGCGGGCGGCCGCCGCAGGCCGGAACCGGCGGAACGCCCGCGCCCAGTCGTCCATCGACCGCGGGTAACCGGGGGTGCGCACGGCGCCGATCTCGCGGGCGTGGTCGAGGAACCGGCGAGGATGATCGGCCCAGTCGTCGAAATCGGCCCGCGGCGACAACAGGGCGGCACCGAACACCCGCGGGTCGTCGGCACCGACGCAGATCGCGATCGACCCGCCGGTGTTGGTGCCCACCAGCACCACCCGCGACACCCCGGTGACACCGGCGAGATGGTCGATCGCGGCCCGCAGGTCGTCGATCCAGCCCTGCAACGAGAAGTCGCCGGTGCTGGTGCCGCAACCGCTGAACGTGAACGTCATCGCCGCGTAGCCGACCTCGAACGCCACCCGGTCGATCAGCTGCGGGAACGTGCCGGCCGAACGGCGGGCGTCGATCGGGCCGATCGGGAACCCGTGGCACAGGATCAGCCCCGGCAGGTCGGCCTCGTCGGCGGCGGTCGACGGCGGCACCTGGATGTGGCACGCCAGCGTGTTGGCCCCGCTCTGGAACGTCTGGTCCACGCCGACCCCGCCGGGCTCAGGCCCGCGGCGCGCGGTGCATCCGCCGCCGGCCCGGGGTGGCCAGCGTGTACCCGCGGTTGCGGGCCTCGGCGAGCGTGTCGGGGCCGAACTGGATGCCGACCCCGGCGTCGACGAACTCGGCGACCACGGCGGGGTCGTCCCACTCGTCGAGGTCGTAGACCAGCTGGGTGCGCTTGTCGCCGACGAACCGGGCGTGCTCGAAGCGGGAGGGTCGATCCATGGGCCCCATCGTACGCACCGCGACCCACCGGCACCGGCACGGACGCGGAACGGGGGAACGCCGCAGCGCTCCCCCGTTGCCGGTGTTGAAGTTTTCGTTGTTCTGACTGTTGGGACCGAACACAGCGGTAACTCTTGGGTATTCGCCGATGGGACGAGCTTCGGCAGCGTGTTCGGCGGGGGTTGGCGAGGATTCGCCAGGCCGTCCAGCCTGTTGACCTAGCGGCCAACCACCTCCAGCGTCCCGTACGAACTGTCACTCATTCTGTGGACCACCTCCCTTCTCTGGTGCCGACATTCAAGCACACCGGCACGGCCCGGGTGGACACACGGCGGGCGGGGTGTTCAGAGCACGTCGTCGAGCGGGGCCGGCGGGCCGACCGCGCCGATCGCCGCGAAGTAGGCGAGGTGGGCGTCGACGACGTTGACGGCGTCGACGTCGTCGAGCAGCTCGACGCCGAGCCGCTCGGCCTCGGCGAGCAGGTGGGCGACCAGCGCGTCGTCGCTCACCACCACGTCGTCCACCCCGCCCTGGCGGGCGTCGACCGCCTTGTCGGGCTGGAGCCCGTGCTCGTGCATCCACCGCAGGTGGGCCCGCAGCAACTCGTCGACCTCGGCGGGGGTGAGCCGGGCCTGGCTGGCGGGCGGCAACCGGTCGGCGACGAAATCGACCGCCTCGTCGAGCTGGTACACCACCCGCGGGGCGACGGCGTCGAGGCGGTGCGCCTCGCGCCCGACCGCACCGGCCGCGATCGCGAACACCGCGGCGGCGGCGATCACGGCGAACACGAGCGTGGTGGCGTCCATCAGCCCGCCAGCCTAGGCCCCGACGCGGCTCCGCCCCGGCCGGTCGGCCGGGGCGGAGCCGTACCAGGAGAACGGTGCGTTCAGATGCCGGTCAGATGCCGGTCAGATGCCGATGCGCTGGGCGAGCAACTCGCGGTGATAGGTCGGGTCGCCGAACAGCAACTCGGAGCTCTTGGCACGCTTGAAGTAGAGGTGTGCCGGGTGCTCCCAGGTGAAGCCGATGCCGCCGTGGATCTGGATGTTCTCGGCGGTGGCGTGGAAGTACGCCTCCGAGCAGTACGCCTTGGCGAGCGACGCCACCGACGGCAGCTCGTCGTTCATCTCGCTGGCGCACCACAGGCCGTAGTAGGCGGCCGACTTGGCCGACTCGACCTCGAGCAGCATGTCGGCACACTTGTGCTTGATCGCCTGGAACGAGCCGATCGGGCGGCCGAACTGCACCCGGTCCTTGGCGTACTGCACGGCCATCTCGAGCACGAACTGGGCGCCGCCGACCTGCTCGGCGGCCAGCCCGACAGCGGCCAGGTCGAGCACCGTCGACAGCACGTTCCAGCCGTCGCCGTCGGTGCCGATCAGCGTGGCGGGCGTGTCGTCGAAGTCGAGCTTGGCCTGCTTGCGGGTCTGGTCCATCGTGCTGAGCGCGGTGCGGGTGAGGCCGGGCGCGCCGGCGTCGACGGCGAACAGGCTGACGCCGGCCGCGGTGCGGGCGGCGACGATGATCAAGTGGGCGGTCGCCCCGTCGATCACGAAGCTCTTGGTGCCCGACAGCGTGTGACCGCCGCCCGCCGCGGTGGCCGCCATCGTGATGCCGGCCTCGTCCCACTTGCCCGACGGTTCGGTGAAGGCGAGGGTGGCGATCGTGGCGCCGCTGGCGATGCCGGGCAGATGGGCGGCCTTGGCGGCCTCGTCACCCGACTGCAGCAGCGTGTTGGCGGCCAGCACCACCGACGAGAAGAACGGGGCGCACAACAGGGCCCGGCCCATCTCTTCGAGCACGATGCCGAGCTCGACATAGCCGTAGCCCGACCCGCCGTACTGCTCGGGGATGTGCAACCCCTGCAGGCCCATCTGCTCGGCCATCTGGCCCCACACCGCGGCGTCGTAGCCGTCGGCGGTCTCCATCTGCTCGCGCACCGCGGACTCGGGGCTCTTGGCCTCCATGAAGGAGCGCACGATCTTGCGGAGTTCTTCTTGTTCTTCCGTGAAGGCGAAGTTCATGGGCCGCAGTGTGCACCGGCTTGCCCGACGGGCGCAACTCTGCTTGTGTACGCATGTGGACACAAACCTGGACCGACCCCACGGACCCCATGGACCCCACGGACCTCACGGACCTCACGGGCCGTCGGCTGCCGGGACCGCCAGCCGGGTCGAGGGGGTGCGCGAGTTGCGGGCCGGGCTGGCCGAGGCGGTGCGGCGCGCCGCGGCCGGCGAACGCACCGTGGTCACCAGCCACGGCCGCCCGATCGCCCAGCTCGCCCCGCTCGACGACGCCGCCCCCGACGTCGAACGGCTGCTCGCCGCCGGCTCGCTGATCCCGCCGCGGCGCACCGGCCCCTGGCGACCGCCGCCACCGGTGGCGATCTGGTCGGGCGTGCGCATCGACCGCGCCCTGCGGGAGTTGCGCGGATGACCCCGGCGGCCGGCACACGCGCGCCGACCGGGCGGCGGCGATGACGCTGGCGCTCGACACCAGCGCGCTGTTGGCGCTGGCGGTCGCCGGCACCCAACGCACCGTCGTGCTCGACGCGCTGGCCACCGACGCCGTGTGGTGCGCCTCGGCGATGGCGCTCACCGAGGCGTTACCGGCGATCGACCGCCTCACCGACGAAGCGGTGCTGCGCGCCGACCTCGAAGACGCCGTGCGGCTGATCTGGGACCACCTCCACGTCGTGCCCGTCGACCAGCGCTGCCTCGACCGGGCGGCGGGCCTGTCGCGCCTGCAGCCGGTGCGGCTCACCGACGCGATCCACCTGGCGGCCGCCGAACGCCTCCCCCGCCCGGTGCGCTTCGTCACGTTCGACCCGGCCCAGATCGGCGTGGCGATCGGCCTCGGCCTCGACGTCGTGTCGGCGTGAACCCGCGGCGCCGCGCGAGACTGGCGCGATGAGCGCCCCGACGATCCCGTCCACCACGCTGCACTGGGCGAACGCCGACGTCGAGGTGCACCGCGTCGTGGTCGGCCCCTACGACAACAACGTGTTCGTCGTGCGCTGCCGCCGCAGCGGCGAAGCGGTGCTGATCGACGCCGCCAACGAACACGAGCTGTTGTTGCAGATGTGCCGCACGCTCGGCGTGCGCCGGGTGCTCGAGACCCACGGCCACTTCGACCACATCGGCGCCGTGCCCCAGATCCGCGAGGCCGGCTACGAGGTGGCGGTCACCGCCGCCGACGCCCCGATGCTGAAAGACGTCGGCTACGACGTGTTCCTCGACGACGCCGAGGTGATCGAGGTCGGCCGGCTGCGGCTGCACGCGATCCACAACCCCGGCCACACCCCGGGGTCGATCTCGTTCGAGCTCGCCGGCACCCCGCTGCTGTTCACCGGCGACACCTTGTTCCCCGGCGGCCCCGGCAACACCAGCTTCGAGGGCGGCGACTTCGCCACGATCATCGACTCGATCGACAACCGGCTGCTCACGTTCCCGGCGCACACGATCGTGCTGCCCGGCCACGGCGTCGACACCACGATCGGCCGCGAACGCCCGCACCTGCACGAGTGGGTCGCCCGCGGCTGGTGACCGCCGCCCGGGCCACGCCGGCCCGGGTCACCCGCCGGGTGTCACTCGCCGGGTATCACTCGCCGGGTGTCACTCGCCGGGTGTCACTCGTCGAGGCCGAGGTCGCGGCGGCGGTCGCGCACCCGCGACTCGGCGAGCAACCGGCGGCCGGCGGCCTGCAGGTCGCCGAGGAACGCCACCACCCACACCTGCACCCCGACGATCGTCAGCACGGCGCCGATCACCAGGCTCGGCACCCGGCTGCGGTACACGTCGGCGAACGCCCACAACCCCAGCCAGCGCACCAGCAGCGCCACCCCCGCCAACACCGGCACCAGCCCGACCAGGAAGAAGAACCGGAACGGGTAGTAGATCGCGAAGCTGCGCACGATCGTCTGGCCCGACCGGCGCACGTACTGGCCGACGCTGCGCACCAGCCGTGACGGCCGGGTCTGCGGGTTGACCCGCACCGGCACACCCACGACGCGCAGCCCCTCGGCCCTGGCCTGCACGAGCGTCTCCATCGTGTAGCTGTACTTGCCGTACACCTGCAGGCGCAACGCGGCGTCGCGGCTGATCGCCCGGAAACCGCTCGCCGCGTCGCGCACGTCGGTGCCGCTGAACTTGCGCACCACCCACGACCCGACCCGCTGCAGCCGCTTCTTGAGTCGAGAGAACTCGTCGATCTGCTCGATCGGCCGCTCACCCACCACCATGTCGGCGCCGTCGTCGAGCACCGGGCGCACGAGATCGGGGATGCACGCCCCGACGTACTGGTTGTCGGCGTCGGTGTTGACCACGACGTCGGCACCCCGGCGAAGGGCGGCGTCGAGGCCGGTCAGGAACGCCGCCGCCAGACCGCGGTTGTGGCTGTGCTGCACGACGTGGTCGACGCCACATTCGCGGGCGACCTCGGCGGTGCGGTCGGAACTGCCGTCGTCGACCACCAGCCACTCGACGACGTCGACCCCCGGCACCTCGCGCGGCAGGTCGGCCAGCGTGGCCGGCAGCGTCTGCTCCTCGTCGAAACACGGGATCTGGATGACCAGCTTGATCGGACGGCGCACCGGGTCGGACATGCATCGCCGAGCATAGGGCGACACGCCGCAACCGTCCGCCCGGCCGGGACGATGCCGGGCACGACGACGGGGACGATGCCGGGGACCGGGCGGGTGCGCGACACTCGGGGTGATGCGCTACGACGAGCGGCCGACCGACCCGACACCGCGTTCGACCGACGAGTTGCCGCCGACGCCGCTGCGCGACCGCAACATCCCGGCGACGGCGTGGACCGAGGCGCCCGCCGACCTGCTGGCGCTGGGTGCCGACCTGCCGGGTGCGCCGGTCGCCGAGTACAAGCGTCGGATCGGCCCGTGGATCCTGTGGCGCGCCGGCCCGGCCAAGGGCGGTGACGCCCGCTACTGGGCGGCCCGCGCCACCGACCTGACGACCGGCTGCACGTTCCGGCTGTTCGCCGACGGCAGCGGCAGCGGCACCGGCCCCGACGGCGTGACCCACCGCAGCTTCCGGGCCTGGAAGGAAGCCCTGCGCGACGCACCGTGAGGACACACCGTCAGGACGCACCGTCAGGACACACCGTCAGGACACACCGTCAGGACGCAGCGACGCGGCGAGGGGCCTGATCAGTAGCCCGACGGCTCGCCGGTCACCAGCGCCAACCGCACGGCGCCCGACACCCGTGCCATCAGGTCGACGTCGGGGTCGTCCTGGTCGATCAGCGGCGGGTTCAACCCGACCGACTCGACGATCGCCGTGCGGCCGCCGATCGTCGCCAGCACGTCGGCCAGTTCGTCGGGGGTCAACGAGGTGCGCAGCGTGCCACCGATCGCCGACGCCACCGACGGGAACCGCGCGACGACGTCACCCCACGAGATCTGGTTCGCCAGCGCCTCGAGCAGGTCGCGCTGGCGGGCGGAACGCTGGAAGTCGCTGTCGCCCTTGCGGCTGCGCACGTAGCCGAGCGCCGTGGTGCCGTCCATGTGGATCCGGCCCGGACCGATGTAGTCGGGGTACTCGGTGCGCGCCCCCGGCACGTTGCCCGGCATCGGCACCGCCTTGGGGACGTTGACCGTCACGCCGCCGAGCGCGTCGACGAGCTCGAGGAAACCCTGCATGTCGATCAGCACGTAGTCGTCGATCGTCATGTCGAGCGTGTAGCCGATCGCCTGGGCGGTGGCCACCACGCCCGGCCGCACCCCGTCGACGGTGTCGTAGGCGGCGCGCAGCTCGGCGTCGGCCGACACGATCGGGTACACCGAGTTGGCCTTCTCGCCGAACCCGTCGGGATAGCGCTCGGCGAGCGCGGTGCCCGGCGGGAACACCAGCCCCACCAGGTCGCGCGGGATCGACAACAGCGCCGCCCGGCCCGAGGGGGGATGCAGGCTGAACACCATCATCGAGTCGGTCCGCAGGCCCTGGCGGTCGGGGCCGGCGTCACCGCCGAGCAGCAGCACGTTGATGACCTCGTCGAGCAGCCCCGAGGCGACCCCCGAACTCGGGTGCGGGTAGGTCGTCGTGGTGGCCGGGGCGAGCGGGCCGCCGCCCACCGCCCCGCCGGCGCCGCCGCCCGCCCCGCCGCCCGCGGCGGGCACCGTCGTCGTGGCCGCCGCCGGGGCCACCGGCGACGCCTCGTCGTCGGCCTCGAACAAGGGCACGTCGGACGGGTCGGAGAACGCGTCACCGATGTCGGCGCGGGCCCGGCCCAACCCGATCGTGCCGACGGTCAGGGGCACGATCACGGCCAGCACGACCACCGGCACCCACAGGTCGCGGGCGACGAGGTCGCGTGCCGCGGCCTGCTCGACGACCACCTCGACGACCACCTGGGCGACCGCCGCCAGCCGGGTCAACACGGCGAAGATCCCGGCGACCATCACCCACCCGAGGAACCGCTCGTCGAGGCTCAACGCGACCCAGGTGCGACCCGACGCGAGCGCATAGACGAGCGCCGCCACCGGCGGGACGACCCCCGCCACCAGCAGGGCGATCGCCGCCTGCGGCACGCGCCGCCGCAGCCGCCAGCCCGGCAACAACAAGGCGACGACGACCTCGCTCAGCAACGCGCGATCACTCCGTTCGTGCTCGGGGTCGTTGCTCGGTGTCATGTCTCGATGTCGTTGCTCGGGTCGTTGTTCGGGTCGTGGTTCGATGAAGTTGCCCAGTGTCGCCGCTTCCGCGCATTTCCACTATCCGCGTAGTGATAATGCCGACCGGCGAGTCGTAGACTCGTGGCCATGACCGAACTGTTCCGGGTCACCGGTCTGCACGCCCGCCCCGCCACCGAGCAGGGTGCCGCGCCGGCCGACGAGATCCTCAAGGGCCTCGACCTGATCGTAGAGGCCGGCGAGGTCCACGCCATCATGGGGCCCAACGGTTGCGGCAAGAGCACGCTCGGCAACTCGCTGCTCGGCTCACCCGAGTACGAGGTCACCGCCGGGTCGATCGAGTTCCTCGGCGACGACGTCACCGGCTGGCCGGTCGACGAGCGCGCCAAGGCCGGCATGTTCCTGGCGTTCCAGTACCCGCAAGAGATCGCCGGCGTGTCGGTGATCCAGTTCCTGCGCCAGGCGCTGTCGGCCCGCAAGGGCATCGACCTGTCGGTGCTCGAGCTGCGGCTCGCCACGATGGACTGGATGAAGCGGCTCGGGATGGACTCGTCGTTCGTCGACCGCTACCTCAACGAGGGGTTCTCGGGCGGCGAGAAGAAGCGCAACGAGATCATGCAGATGGCCATCCTCGAACCCGAGCTGGCGATCCTCGACGAGACCGACTCGGGCCTCGACATCGACGCCCTGCGCATCGTCGCCGACGGCATCCGCGCCGTGCGCGCCCACCGCCCCTCGATGGGCGTCGTGCTCATCACGCACTACCAGCGCCTGCTCGACGAGATCGTGCCCGACCACGTGCACATCATGGTCGACGGGCGCATCGTGCAATCGGGCGGCATGGAGCTCGTCGAGCAACTCGAACGCGACGGCTACGACGCATTCCGGGTGCCGGCCAACGGGTGAGCAGGCGATGAGCGTCGACTGGGCTGCGATCCGCGGCGACTTCCCGATCCTGCGCCGCCAGATCGACGGCGCACCGATCGTGTACCTCGACTCGGGCAACACCTCCCAGAAGCCGCGCCAGGTGATCGAGGCGATGGCCGAGTTCATGCGCACCTCGTACGGGCCGATCAACCGCAGCGCCTACCGGCTCGCCGGCGAGGCCACCGACCGGTTCGAGGCCGCCCGCGCCGCGGTCGCCCGGTTCGTCAACGCACCCCGCGCCGACGAGATCGTGTTCACCAAGAACGCCACCGAGGCGATCAACCTGATCGCCGCGTCGTGGGGCGGGTCGCAACTGCGCCCCGGCGACGCCGTCGTGCTCACCCACCTCGAACACCACGCCAACATCGTGCCCTGGCAGATGCTCGCCGCCCGCTCGGGCATCGAGCTGCGCTGGGTGCCGCTGACGCCCGACGGCCAACTCGACCTGACCGACCTCGACCGGCTGCTCGACGGCGCCAAGGCGTTCTCGTTCACGGCGATGAGCAACGTGCTCGGCACGATCCCGCCGGTCGCCCGGCTGGTGCGCGCCGCCCACGACGCCGGCGCGATCGCGATCGTCGACGCCTGCCAGTACGTGCCCCACAACGTCACCGACGTGCAGGCCTGGGACGCCGACTTCATCGCCTTCTCGAGCCACAAGATGTGCGGCCCGTCGGGGGTCGGGGCGCTGTGGGGCCGCGCCGAGCTGCTCGACGCGATGCCGCCGTTCCTGGGCGGCGGCAACATGATCGCCGACGTGCGCCTCGACGGCTTCACCCCGGCGCCGGTACCGGCCAAGTTCGAGGCCGGCACGCCGCCGATCACCGAGGTGATCGGCTTCGGCGCCGCCGTCGACTACCTCGAGACGATCGGCATGCACGAGGTGCGCCACCACGAGATGCAGCTCACCCGCTACGCGATCGACACGCTCACCGCCCGCTACGGCGACCACATCACGATCCACGGGCCCGACAACGTCGAGGTGCGCGGCGGTGTGCTCAGCTTCGCGTTCCGCGACATCCACCCGCACGACATCAGCCAGGTGCTCGACGAGCGCAACGTGTGTGTGCGCGCCGGCCACCACTGCGCCAAGCCGCTGATGCGGATCCTCGGCGTCAACGCCACGGCGCGCGCCAGCCTGTACCTCTACAACGACCGCGACGACGTCGACGCGCTGACTGACGCGCTCGACGGCGCCACCGATATCTTCGGTCTCTGACCCACCGGGAGACACCATGCCAGGCCTCGAAGACCTCTACCGGGAGATCATCCTCGACCACTACCGCACGCCGCGCAACCGCGGCGAACTGCCCGTGCCCCCGGCCCGCCACGCCGAGGGCCACAACCCGCTGTGCGGCGACGAGATCACGATCTACCTCGACGTCGCCAACGTCGACGGCGTCGACACGGTGAGCGACGTCAAGGTCAACGGCCAGGGGTGCTCGATCTCGCAGTCGTCGGCGTCGATGATGAGCGCCGCCGTCAAGGGCCGCCCGGTGCCCCAGGTGCGGGCGCTGGTGAAGAAGTTCAAGGGCATGATGTCGATCGACGTCGGCGGTGACGACGACGGCGCCGACGTGCCGCTCGGCGACCTCGAGGCGTTGCAGGGCGTCGTCAAGTTCCCCGTGCGCATCAAGTGCGCCACCCTGGCGTGGAACACGCTGCTCGAGGCGCTCGACGCCCCGACTGACCCCGGCGACTGACCCCGGCGACTGACCGGGCCGGATGCACGCCCGACCCGCGGCACCTGGCACAGTCGGGGCGATGAGCGACGACCGCGTGCCCAGCGCCGAGATCCCCGCGGCGCGCGCCCGCGCCGGGCGGGCGATCCGCGAAGTCGGCCACGCCTTCATCGGACGCCACGCGACGCTCGCCCAGATCGAACGGCTCAGCGAGGTGCTCGAGTCGATCACCGCCGAGTTGTGGCCGGCGGCGGTGCGCACCAGGGGCGAGCACGAGTACTCGCGGTCGCCGGGGCCCGAGGTGCCCCAGGGCCGGTTCGAGACCACGTTCGACGACCGGCCCGTGTCGGGGCGGTCGTCGCCGTACGGGTTCGACCTCGAGCTGCACCGCTACGGCGACGAGATCGAGGCCCGGGTGACCTTGCGGTCGGCTCACGAGGGTGCCCCGAACCGGGCCCACGGCGGCATCGTGTCGGCGCTGTTCGACGACGTCTTCGGCTACGTGCTGGGCGTGGTGCACCAGCCGGCGTTCACCGGCGACCTCTACGTGCGCTACGAGGCGCCCACTCCCCTGTTCCGCGAGCTGGCGTGCCGGGTGCGCCTCGCCGAGCGGGCCGGGCGCAAACTGCTGCTGACCGGCGAGCTGACCGACGTCGGCACCGACACCGTGGTCGCCACCGCGAAGGCGACGTTCATCGCCGTCGACCCGAACGCGTTCGCCCGCCGGACCGCCGAGCGGCCCGCCCCGCCCGACGAAGCCCACCCGACGAATCGGCGTGACCCGGAACGGTGATCAAGTACCTGGGTTCGAAGCGCCGCCTGGTGCCGGTGCTCGGTGAGCTGTTCGCCCGCTCGGGCGCCCGCACGGCGCTCGACCTGTTCACCGGCACCACCCGCGTCGCGCAGGAGTTCAAGCGGCGCGGCGGCGAGGTCACCGCGGTCGACACGGCCCGCTACTCCGAGGTGTTCGCCGCCACCTGGATCGCGACCGACGCCGAGCGCGTCGACCGGCGGGCGCTCGCCGACGCGATCGACACACTCGACGCGCTGGCCGGCACCCCGGGGTACGCGACCGACACGTTCTGCGTGCGGTCGCGGTTCTTCCAGCCCCACAACGGCGAGCGCATCGACGCCATCCGCGACGCGATCGCGGCGCGCCACGCCGGGACGCCGCTCGAGCCGATCCTGCTGACCAGCCTGCTGCTCGCCGCCGACAAGGTCGACTCGACCGCCGGGCTGCAGATGGCGTACATCAAGCGGTGGGCGCCGCGCTCGTTCAAGCGGCTCACGCTGGAGGTGCCGACCCTGCTGGCCGGCACCGGGCGCGCCGTGCGCGGCGACGCGCTCGAGCTGGCGGGCGCCCTCGGACGGTTCGACCTGGCCTACCTCGACCCGCCCTACAACCAGCACCGCTATTTCACGAACTACCACGTGTGGGAGACGCTCGTCGCCTGGGACCGGCCCGAGCACTACGGCGTCGCCTGCAAACGGGTCGACGCCCGCGACGAGGCGACCAAGAGCGTGTTCAACCGCAAGCGCGAGATGCCCGCCGCGCTGCGCCGCACGATCGCCGCGGTCGACGCCGAGGTGGTGATCGTGTCGTACAACGACGAGTCGTGGGTGGGCCTCGACGAGCTGCGCGAGATGTGCTCGGTGCACGGTGCCGTGACGGTGCTGGCGTTCGACTCGAAGCGCTACGTCGGCGCCCAGATCGGGATCCACGACCCGGCCGGCAACAAGGTCGGCGAGGTCAGCCACACCCGCAACCTCGAATACGTGCTGGTCGCCGGCCCGGCCGGCAAGGTGGCGGCGATGACCGCCCCCTTCGCCGACGCCATGGCGCGCTGACGGGTGCGCGGGCGACGCGCCGGGTGCCGGGCCGGGCGACGCGCCGACCCCGGGGCCATCCAGGGGCCCGATGAGCCGCCCGACGACAGGCCGGATGTCGGGCCCGATGACGCGCGGACCCCGGGGCCATCCAGGGGCCCGATGAGCCGCCCGACGACAGG
>DATCZG010000038.1:0-12091 GCA_036526035.1 Ilumatobacter sp.
GGCATGGCAGATTAGCCACCTCCGGAAGGGATAACCGCTGAAAGCATCTAAGTGGGAAACCCGTTCGAAGATGAGTGTTCCCATACCGTTAAGGTAGTAAGGCCCGTGGCAAGACCACCACGTTGATAGGCCGGAGGTGTACGTGTGGTAACACATTTAGCCGACCGGTACTAATCGGCCGAGGGCTTGGATTTTTACGATCGCTCGTGCTTGCTCTGGAGTCCTTTGGGTGCGACCCAATTGACAACAAGTTTCCGGTGGCCATGGCGAGAGGGTCACACCCGTTCCCATCCCGAACACGGAAGTTAAGCCTCTCAGCGCCGATGGTACTTGGGGAGAGATCCCCTGGGAGAGTAGGACGCCGCCGGATTTCATCGCTCGAAGAGCGCCGCCCCAACGGGTGGCGCTCTTCGTCGTTTTCGGCCGTTCGCGCCGCGGCCGGCCTAGCATGAGCGGCCATGTCCGACGAGCGATCCCCCCGCCAACGCCCCACCGGCGGTACGCCCGGGAGGTCGGCCGGCCCCGGCCGCGGCGGCAAGAGCTCGGGCCCGGTGCGCGGCCGCAGCGACGGCCGCCCTGGTGGTTCGAAGCCGTCGGGGCCGTCGCGCGGTGGCGCCCGCGCTGGTGGTGCCAAGCCGTCGGGGCCGTCGCGCGGTGGCGCCCGCCCTGGTGGTGCCAAGCGGTCGGGGCCGTCGCGCGATGGCGCCCGACAGGGCGGCGAATCCGACGAGCGGCGCCCGCCAGGGGCGCGGCGCAACAGCCCGCGTTCCGCGCCGGGCAGCGGGCGCCCGGGCGTCGCCCGGCGGCGCACCGATGGCCGAGCCGGAGACGGCGGCGAGCGGGGCGAGCGCACTGGCCGACCAGCGCCGCGCAACGAGGCCGAGCGGCGGGCCGCCGAGGTGCGCGCCCGGCGCGGGCCGCGGCGCACCCCGATCACGCCCGAGACCGAGCAGGCCAAGATCGAGGGCCGCTCGGTCGAGCAATGGGTCGACGAGGGCTCGGTGCGCGAAGCAGCCGATGGCGCCACCACTCGCGCCTCGGGCGGCGGCGACCACCGCGGCCGTGAGATCGATCCCGAGGTCGTCGCCGAGATCCACGGTGCGGTCGACGCCCGGCGGGCCGCCCGGCTGAGCGACCGGCTGGCGGCGGCCGCCGCAGCGCTCGACCGTGAGCGGTTCGACGAGGCACGCCGGATGGTGGCGCCACTGGTGCGCGAGCTGCCGACCGTGGCCGCGGTGCACGAGATCAGCGGTTTGGCGGCCTACCGCACCGGGCGCTGGAAGCAGGCCGCCCAATCGCTCGAGCTGGCCGGCCAGCTGCGCCCGGATCCTGCGCTGTTGCCGGTGCTCGCCGACTGCTACCGGGCCCTGCGACGATGGCGCGACGTCGACGCCGTGTGGGCAGCGGTGCGGACGGCCTCGCCGCCCCACGACGTGATGGCCGAGGCCCGCATGGTGGTGGCCGGGTCGCTGGCCGACCAGGGCGACCTGAAGGCGGCGATCGACCTGATGCGTTCGGTCGAACAGGTGCCGAAGCGGGTGCGCGGCCATCATCTTCGGCAGTGGTACGTGCTCGCCGATCTCTACGACCGGGCCGGCGACACGGTGTCGGCGGCCCGCTGGTTCGCCGTGATCGCCCAGCGCGACGCAGCGTTCGCCGATGTCCGCGACCGGCTCCGGACCCTCGGCCGCTGACCCGCTGGCTACGCTCGGGGCGATGGCGATGCCACACTTCCGGGCCGGGGTGATCATCGTGGTCCGGCGCGCCGACGGCAGCGTGTTGGCGTTCGAGCGCCGTGACGTTCCCGGACAGTGGCAGCTGCCCCAAGGTGGGATCGAACAGGGCGAGACGATCACCCTCGCCGCCTGGCGCGAGCTGCGCGAAGAGACGGGTCTCGACGAACGCCACGTCGATCTCGTCGGCGAACACGAGCACTGGACGGTGTACGCCTGGCCGGACGGGATGCGCGCCGGCGAGCGGATCGGGCAGGCCCACCGATGGTGCTTCTTCGACTGGAAGGGGCTCGAGGTCGAGCCGACGCCGGACGGCAGGGAGTTCGGGGCATGGCGCTGGATGTCGCCCGACGACCTGATCGACCAGGTCATCGAGTTCCGGCGCCGGCCCTACGTGCAGGTGTTGCGTGGCGGCTGACCTGTTCAGCGCGGCGGTCGAGGAGCGCCTGCGGGCGACGGCGCCGCTCGCCGCCCGGTTGCGGCCGCGCACGATCGCCGATGTCGTCGGCCAGGCACACCTCGTCGGCGAGGGGCGCCCGTTGCGGCGGCTGGTCGAGCAGGACCGCCTGACGTCGGCGATCTTCTGGGGGCCGCCGGGAACCGGCAAGACCACCCTGGCGCTGGCGGTCGCCGGCACGACGGCGCGCGCCTTCGAGCAACTGTCGGCGGTGACCGCCGGGGTGAAGGACGTGCGCGACGTGATCGAGCGGGCCCGCCACCGGCTCGGCGAGCGGGGCCAGGGCACGATCCTGTTCCTCGACGAGATCCACCGGTTCAGCAAGGCCCAACAGGACGCCTTGCTGCCCGCCGTCGAAGACGGCACGCTGACGCTGATCGGCGCGACGACCGAGAACCCGTTCTTCGAGGTCAACCCCCCGCTGCGCAGCCGATCGACGCTGTTCCGGCTCGAGCCGCTCGACGGCGACGCGATGCGGGTGCTGATCACCAGGGGCCTCGAGGCCGAGGGGGCGGCGGCCGACGACGACGCGATGCGGCTGCTGGTCGAGCGCTCGGGTGGCGACGGGCGTCAGGTGCTGACCTCCCTCGAGGTGGCCTGCGCCCTGGCCCACCCCGGCCCGGTGACACTCGCCCACGTCGAGGCGGCACTCGGCACCAGCGCCTTGCGCTACGGCCGCGACGACCACTACGACGTGGTGAGCGCGTTCATCAAGTCGATGCGGGGCTCCGACCCGGATGCCGCGATCTACTGGCTGGCGCGCATGCTCGAAGCCGGGGAGGACGCCCGGTTCATCGTCCGGCGGCTGGTGATCTTCGCCAGCGAGGACATCGGCATGGCCGACCCGCAAGCCCTGATGGTGGCGGTCGCCGCCGCCCACGCGGTCGAGCACGTCGGGTTGCCCGAGGCGCAGCTGAACCTGTCCCAGGCAACGGTGCACCTGGCGACGGCGCCGAAGAGCAACCGGTCGGCGGTCGCGATCTGGGAGGCCCGCGCCGCGGTGCGTGACGGAGCGGTCGGGGAGGTGCCGGCCCACCTGCGCGACGCCCACTACCAAGGTGCTTCGGCGCTGGGCCACGGGGTGGGCTACGAGTACCCTCATGCTGACGAGCGCGGCTGGGTCGATCAGCAGTACCTGCCCGACGGGCTCACCGACCGGCGGTGGTACCGGCCGAGTCGGCACGGACACGAACAGGAGATCGCGGACCGCATGAGCGACCGACAACCAGACCACACACCCGGCACCCCGGGCAGGCCGTCGTGACCGCCGGCGATCTCGCGGTCACACTGGCCGCCGTGTTGTGCGCGATCGGGTTCGCCGCCCTGATCGTCGTGCTGACCCGGGTGCTCGACTCGTTGTCGGCGCTGCGCAGCGAGGTCGACCTGCTGCGCCAGGAGACGCGGCCCCTGCTGGCCGAACTGCGCGACACCACCCACGAGGCGCGCACGGCGATGGACACGGCGCGTTCGGACCTGCAACGCTTCGACCGCGTGCTCGGGTCGGCCGAGGCGATCAGCGAAGCGGTCGAGGGCGGCAGCCGGGTCGCCCGCACGGCGTTCTCGGCGCCGGTGATCAAGATCGCCGGGATCGCCACCGGAACGAGCCGGGCGGTCCGGCGCCTGCGCGGACGCGGCCCGAGCGTCGGGCACGGTGGCGTGGTCGGCTCGATCGAGTCGAGCGGGACGCGGCGGAGGCGGGCATGAAGCGGGTCACGTGGTTCGTCACCGGCGTCGCCACCGGGGCCGCCGGCGCCGGCTACGCGGTGAAAAAGGTCAAGCGCACCGCCAGCCAGTTGGCACCCGCCAACGTGGTCAAGGGTGCCGCCACCCGGGCACGCGACAGCGGGCGCAAACTCGCCGACGCCGTCCGCGAAGGACGCGCCGCGATGCACGCCCGGGAAGACGAGTTGAAGGCCCGCCGCGACGCCCGGGTCGCGACGCTCGACGAACACCTCGACCCCGGCGACCAGCTGCTCGTCGACGGACGCCCGGTCGACTCCGGCCGGGTGATCGTGCTCAAGCAGAAGCGGTAGATGCCCTCGCTCGCCGACGACCTGCGCGCCGCGCTGCACCCGTCCCGGGTGCGCACCGGTCCGAGTGAGCTGTCGTTGTACCGCAAGGACGCCTCCAACATGGAGGGTTCGACGGCGGTCGTGTGCCTGCCCGAATCCACCGAGGAGGTGCAGGCCTGCGTGCGGATCGCTCGGCGTCACGGGGTGCCGTTCGTTCCTCGCGGCTCGGGCACCGGGCTGGCAGGAGGTGCGGTGCCGCTCGACGGAGCGCTGGTGATCGCGCTGTCGAAGATGGACCGCATCCTGAGTGTCGACGAGGCCAACCGGCGGGCGTGGGTGCAGCCCGGGTTGCTGAACCTCGATCTCTCGCACCGGGTGCAGCACCTCGGCCTGCACTTCGCGCCCGATCCGAGCAGCCAGCAGACATGCTCGATCGGGGGCAATGTCGCCAACAACTCGGGCGGGCCGCACTGCCTGGCCGAGGGGGTGACGGCCGCCCACATCCTGGCCGTGCGGGTCGTGCTGCCCGACGGTGAGGAGGCGGTGCTCGGCGGCGACGAGCCCGAGCCCGCCGGCTACGACCTGCGCGGTGCCTTCGTGGGCGGTGAGGGGATGCTGGGCATCGCCACCGAGATCTGCGTGCGGCTGACCCAGAATCCCCCGGCGGTCGAGACGATGCTGATGGACTTCGCCTCGGTCGAGGACGGCGCCGCGACGGTCAGTGGCATCATCGCCGCCGGCATCGTGCCGGCGGCGGTCGAGATGATGGACCGGCTCTGTCTGGAGGCCGTCGAGGCGTACATCCACGCCGGTCTGCCGGTGGACGCCGCGGCGGCCCTGTTGGTCGAGGTGGTCGGCCTGCCGAACCGGTTGCAGGCCGACGTCGAACGGATCGTGGCGATCGCCCGCCGGCACCACGTCAACGACGTGCGCGTCGCCGCCGACGACGTCGAACGGGCGCTGTTGTGGAAGGGGCGCAAATCGGCGTTCGGGGCGATCGCCCGGATCCAGCCCAACTACTACCTGCACGACACCGTCGTGCCCCGTTCGAAACTGCCCGAGGTGCTGGCGCAGGTGTACGAGATCGCCGAACGCCACCGGTTGCAGGTGCTCAACGTGTTCCATGCCGGCGACGGCAACCTGCACCCGCTGCTGCTGTTCGACGCCCGTGAGCCGGGTGTCACCGAGCGGGTGCACCTCGCCGGCGACGAGATCGTGCGGGCGTCGGTGGCGGCCGGCGGGGTGCTCAGCGGCGAACACGGGATCGGCCTCGAAAAGCGCGACTACATGCCGTTGATGTTCTCGGACGTCGACCTCGCCGCACAGCAGGCGCTGCGGGCGGCCTTCGACCCCGACGGGGTGGCCAACCCCGGCAAGGTGCTGCCGAGCCCGGCCACCTGCGGCGACATCCACTCGATACCCGAGGGCGCATGGATCTGAGCGAGTTCGCCGAGGAGGTCGGGGCCTCCGGTCCGGTGACGATCGCCGGCCTCGGCACCCGTGGTGGCCCGGTCAGCGGGGTCCGCACCGTGATGGCACCGGCCGGTGTCGAGTGGCTGCAGCCCGACGAGATGACGGTGTGCTGCGGGGCAGGCACCCCCGTCGAGGTGCTCGACGAAGCGCTCGCCGTTCACGGTCAGTCGGTGTCGATCCCGCCGTCGGGCACGGTCGGCGGCGCGCTCGCCGTCGGCCACAGCGGGCTGCGACGGCTCGGCTACGGACCGGTGCGCGACTCGCTGTTGCAGGCCCGCTATGTCAACGCCGGCGGCGAGATCGTCAAGGCGGGCGGCCCGACGGTCAAGAACGTCACCGGTTTCGACCTGTGCCGTCTGCTGGTCGGTTCCCGCGGCACGCTCGGGTTCCTCGGCGAGGTGATCCTGCGCACCCGACCGCGCGCCGAGCACGAGCAGTGGTTCGTCACCGGCGCCGACCCCGCAGTGGTGATCGGCCGCCTGTACCGCCCGAGCGCCGTGCTGTGGGACGGTACGTCGACGTGGGTGCTGCTCGAGGGGCACCCACGCGACGTCGCCGATCAGGCGGCCGGCGCCGGCCTCGTCCCCGGAGACCCGCCGGCCGAGCTGCCCGCCGGTGGGCGTTGGTCGATCCCCCCCGACCAGATCGGCGGGCTGGTCGGCACCGGTCGGTTCGTCGTCGAGGTCGGCGTGGGCGTCGTGCACCACGAGCATCCGCCGCCGGCCCGTGTCGTCGATCCGGCGATCGCCGAGCTGCATCGCCGGATCAAGCACGAGTTCGACCCCGAGGGCCGACTGAACCCCGGTGTCGACGTCTTGGAGGTCGGCTGAGTTGGGCGGCGCGGACGGCCCGAGCGGTTCTGCAGCCCGACGACCGTTCGTCGACCGGGCCCTGACCGATCTCGCGCTGGCCGACCGCGCCGCCGAGGCGGCCGCCGACCGGTGGGGCCTGCCCCGGCCGCATCGGCTGCGGGTCGGCATGAACGCCCTCTACGGCTGCGGCGGCACCGTGCTGCGGGTCGGCCACGCCACCGCCCCCGCCGAGCTGGCACACCGGCTCGCCGAGGTGATGATCGAGCACGGCGTGGCCACCGTGAGCCCCGTCGACGGCCTGGCCGGCACGTTCGAGGGTGTCGCAGTGACCGCCTGGCAGCGCGAGCAGGCCGTCGACGTCGCGATCGACTGGGTGGCCGTCGGACGGTCGGTCCGTCGGGTCCACGAGGTCCCGCTCGCGGCGCTGCCCAGCGGCTATCCGGTGCCGTCCCCGCAGGTGTTCCCGTGGTGGGACTTCGAGGCGCTGCTCGCCGAGTCGGCCGACCTGCTCGACGAGGCGGCGCTGCACGGGTTGCGGTCGGCGCTCGACCGCCACGCCGGCTGGCGCCACGAGGTCGGCGTCGGTGCCGTCGTCTGCCACGGTGACGTGCATCCCGGCAACGTGTTGCGGTCGGCGAACGGCCCGCTGCTGATCGACTGGGACCTGTTGTGCACCGCGCCGCCGGCGTGGGACCACGCGATGCTCACGTCGTACGCACCGAGGTGGGGTGGCGACCCGGCGGTCTACCGGGCCTTCGCCGATGGGTACGGCGCGAGCCTCGCCCATGATCCGTTGACGATCGGGCTCGCCCGCCTGCGCAACGTGGCAGCGACCCTGATGCGGCTGCGGGCGGGGCGTACCGATCCGGTCGCCCGTGCCGAGGCCGAGCGCCGGTTGCGCCACTGGCGCGACGACCCCGGCGCGCCGGCGTGGACCGCCCAGTGACGTCGCGACCGACCCCTGCGGTCAGAGCAGCTTGCGCAGCAGCTTCTGCTTGAACGACGTGTACGGCGGGTAACCGAGCTTGGGGTCGGGCTTGGTGCCGCGTCGCAGGACCGGCTTGCCGTGCGAGAACGTGTCGAATCCGAACTGGCCGTGGTACCTGCCCATCCCGCTGGCGCCGACACCGCCGAACGGGAACCCGGGAACACCGAAGTGCAACAGGGTGTGGTTGACGACGACGGCACCCGAGGACGTCTCGGCGACGACCCGGTCGGCCTCGGCGGCGTCGGCGGCGAAGACGTACGTCGCGAGCGGCTTGGCGCGGCCGTTGACGAACTCGATCGCGTCGTCGAGTTGACGGGTGGTCAACACGGGCAGGATCGGCCCGAAGATCTCCTCGCTCATCACGGCGGCGGCGGCGTCGACCCCGGTCAACACGGTGGGCGGGAAGTAGCGGGCGTCGCGGTCGGGCGTGCCGCCGATCGCCACCGAGTCGTAGCCGCCGCCGTCGAGGAGGGCGGTCAGGCGGTCGAAATGGCGGGTCGAGACGATCCGGCCGTAATCGGGCGACGCCGCCACGTCGGCTCCGTAGAACTCGTTCACCGCGGCGCCGACGGCGGCGACGAACTCGTCGGCGACGCGCTCGTCGACCAGCACGTAGTCGGGGGCGATGCACGTCTGGCCGACGTTGAGCCACTTGCCCCAAGCGATCCGGCGGGCGCTCACCGCGATGTCGGCCGATGCGGTGACGATCGCCGGGCTCTTGCCGCCGAGCTCGAGCGTGACCGGCGTGAGGTGCTCGGCCGCGGCCCGCATCACGACCTTCGCGGTCGTGCCGTTGCCGGTGTAGAAGATGTGATCGAACGGCTCGGCCAAGAGTGCCGTGGCCTCGTCGACACCGCCGGTGACGACTTGGACGGCGGCGGGGTCGAGATACTCGCCCAGGCGCGCCGCCAGCAGTTCGGAGGTGGCCGGGGCGATCTCGGAGGGTTTCAGCACCGCGGTGTTGCCGGCGGCGAGGATGGGGACGAGCGGCGCCAGGGCGAGGTGCAGCGGATAGTTCCAGGGCGTGATGATCAGCACGGTGCCGAGCGGTTCAGGCACGATGCGGCCGGTACCCGGGCGCTGGTGCATCGGGAGCGACACCTTGCGCGGTGCGGTCCAGGAGCGGATGTGGGCGAGCGCGTGGCCGATCTCGTTGGTGGTGGTGACGACCTCGGTGAGGTAGGCCTCGATCGCCGACTTGCCCAGGTCGCTGTGCAGCGCAGCGGTGATCGCCGGCTCGTGCTCGACGAGGAACCTGCGCAGCTGCTCGAGTTGGGCGATGCGCGCCTCGACCGGGGCCACCACCCCGTTGCGGAACCCCGATCGGACCAGTTCGACCTGGGCCGAGAGCCGAACCTGGCGATCGTGCTCGGGTGAGCCGGGATGTGTTTCGGACGTGACGGTCATGGAGCCCATACTAAGACCGGTCGGTGATCCGCGGTCGCGGCGGGGTGCCGGGCGTGGATGAGCCCGCGGGGTGGCGTTGCGGCTGCGCGGCACGCGTACGATGGTCGGCGCATGACGTTGCACCTCGACGCCGACGAGTTGAACACGTGCGTGTCGTGCGGCTTGTGCCTGCCGCACTGCCCGACGTTCCGGGTGACGGGCGAAGAGGCGCTGTCGCCGAGGGGCCGCATCGACGCGATGCGGGCCGTCGAACTGCGCGGCGCCCCGGTCGATGCCGACTTCGTCCGTTTCATGTCGACCTGTGTGCAGTGCCGCGGCTGCGAGCCGGCGTGCCCGAGCGGTGTGCCCTACGGTCACCTGATCGAAGGCACGCGCCAGCAACTCGCCGCGTCGCGGGTCACGATGCCGGGTTGGCAACGGCTCGGCTTCGCGGTGCTCGCCCGACATCGGCTGCTGCTGGCCGGGTCGACGGTGCTCGCCGTCGCGCAGCGGCTGCGGCTGGTGCCACGCCGCCTCGGCCTGGGCAGGTTGCCGCTGTGGCGCGGCCCGGCCGTGCGGCCGACCGGCAGCGACGCCTGGCTGTTCACCGGCTGCGTGATGGACGCCTGGATGCGCGGCACCCATCGATCGACCGGCGAGGTGCTCGACGCGCTGGGGGTCACCTACACCGTGCCGGGTGCGGGCGGCGGGTGCTGCGGGGCGCTCCACGCCCACGCCGGCCTTGCCGAGCGCTCGGTCGAACGGGCGCTGGCGACGATGGCGGCGATGCCCGGCGAGGCGCCGATCCTGGTGAACTCGGCCGGCTGCGGCGCCGCCCTCAAGGACTACGGACGGCTGCTGGACACCGACGCCGCCCGGCGATTCTCGAACCGCGTGTTCGACGTGCACGAATGGATCGCTCCCCGGCTCGACGGGCTGCCCGCCGTCGCCGGCCCACCGGTGATCGTGCAGGACCCGTGCCACCTTCGCCACGTGCAGCGAGCCCACCTTCCGGTTCGGCGCGTCGTGCAGCAGGTCGCCACGGTCGTCGAACTCGACGACGACGGCTTGTGCTGCGGGGCGGGCGGCGCCTACTCGGCCTTCGAACCCGAGCTGGCGGGCGCGATCAGGGCCCGCAAGCTCGAGGCGATCGAGCGCGCCGTCGAACGCTCGGGGGCCGGCGTCGTCGTCAGCGCCAACCCCGGGTGCAGCATGCACCTCGACGCCGAGCTGGCGAAGCGGGGCATCGCGGTGCGGCATCCGATCGATCTGCTCGCCGAGGCGCTCAGGTGAGCGAGTTCGGTCGGCTCGCCGACCGGTTCGAGGCCCTCGTCGAGGAACTCGACGAGTTGGCGTTCGACCGGCTGCGCGAAGCGGTGGCCGACGGCGCCACCCAGCGCCCCCACAGCGACAAGGAACTCGCCAAGGCCCGGCGGTCGGCCGAGAAGGCCGCCCACATCCTGCGGGCGCTCGACCGATCCGAGCAGTGACGGGCGCCGGCGCGGCGCGTCGGCTCAGGCGCCGTTGACGAAACCGTTCAGCGTGTCGATCATCGAGCGCAGCTCGCCGTGGCCGCGACGGTCGAACTCGAAGGCGATCCTGGGCAGCTCGACGTGATCGCCGTGGCGGCGTTCGATCGGGAACGCCTCGGCCCGCCGGATCTCACCCGACGCCACGATCGAGCCGAACCGGGCGTTGAGCTCGGCGAGCTGCCCGTCGGTCGGTGCCTGGCGCAAGCGCAGCACGAGCAGATCGTCGATCATCCGGATGCTGTGGTAGTTGGCGTAGAAGCCGACGATCTCGGCGACGGCCCGATCGCACGAGTCGGTGATGTGGTACAGCGCCGTGTCGGCCGGCCCGACCAGCCCGCGGCGCACCAGGTGATGGGTGATGAAGTCGTCGATCGCCTCCCAGTACGTGTCGTTCGGCGTGTCGAGGAACACGATCGGGACCGGGATCCCCTTGCCGGTCTGGGTGAGGGTGAGCAGCTCGAACGTCTCGTCGAGGGTGCCGAAGCCGCCCGGCAGGCTGATGAACGCCGCGCTCTCCTTGACCAGCATCAGCTTGCGGGTGAAGAAATACTTCATGCTGACGTGTTTGTCGTCGTCGGCGATCACCGAGTTGGCGCCGGTCTCGAACGGCAACCGGATCGACACGCCGATGCTGTTCTCGACGCCGGCGCCCTCCATGCCGGCCTCCATGATCCCCGGGCCGGCGCCGGTGACCACCATCCAGCCGGCGGCGGCGAGCTTGCGGGCGACGCAGCGCGCCTGCTCGTAGAGGGGGTCGTCGTGCCGGGTGCGGGCCGAGCCGAAGATCGTGACCTTCTTGATGTCGTGGTAGGGGGCGAACAGCTCGAACGCCTCGCGCATCTCGGCCACCGCGGCGCCGGCGATCTTGAGATCGAGGGTCTGCGGCCGGTCGAGCACGATGCCGAGCGCCTCGGAAACGAGCGCCTCGGAAAGCCGAACGTCCTTCGACACCCCGAGTTCCGCCAGCAGCTCCGCGATGCGTTCGTCGGCTCCGTTGGGCAGACTGCTCTCCATGGCCCACCGATTGTACGGCTCGCGCCCCCACGGCATCGCGATCGGCCTGCTGTCGACGTTCGCCGGCCTGGCGTTCGCCGAGCTGGTGGTCGGCCTGGTGCGCGGGGCCGACTCGCCCGTGGTGCCGGTCGGCCAGGAGGTGATCGAGATCGTCCCTCCGGCCGTGAAGGACTGGGCGATCGACTGGTTCGGCACCGCCGACAAGGCGGTGCTGATCCTGGGCACGCTGCTGGTGCTGGCGGTCATCGGCTCGCTGGTCGGTCACCTGGCGGTGAAGGGGTATCGCACGGCCGCCTACGCGGTGACGCTCGCCGTGGGCATGGTCGGGGTGTTCGCCGTCACGATGCGCCCGGCACCGACGTTCGCCAAGATGCTCCCGCCGCTGGTCGGCACGCTGGTGTCGCTGGCGGTGATCTGGTGGTTGGCGCCGCGCGCCACCGACAGCGCCTCCGACGGACTGCCGCCGGCCGACCCGGTGCCGGCGCTACGGCGCCGCACCTTCCTGCAGCGGGCCGGCTCGGTCGGCGTGCTGGCGCTGGTCGCGGGTGGGCTGGGACGGTTGCTGCAGGGACGCTTCGCGGTGGCCGACGAGCGGGCGGCGCTCGAACTGCCACCGCCCGTCGACACGGCCACGGCGGTGATCACCCCCGGCGCCCCATCGCGGCCGGGGTCGCCGGTCGCCGG
>DATCZG010000039.1:0-4773 GCA_036526035.1 Ilumatobacter sp.
GAACGCGGCACTCCCGGTGGTGTCGTGACTGAGCGCGTGGTGGGCGACCGAACTTGTCGTTGCACCGGCCGGAGCCGCCCGGCTAGGGTGCCAGGTAGGCCGTTCACCTGTCAGACGCGGCGGAACCGAGAAGGGAACTTCATGAAACTCCAGAGAGTCCTCGCTGCAGCAGCAATCGTCGCCGGAGGTCTGATCATCGTGCCGGGCGCCGCCTCGGCCGGCGAGCCCCCGTGCCTCGAGTATCCGACCGGGGTCGTCCAGTTGGGTTCGTCTGAGTGCTGTGTGGTCGGCACCAACTCGCAGACCGCTCTCCTCGGCAACGGATGCGACTACCCGCCGTTGCAGTACCCGGCCACCACGGCGGCGCCGACCACCACGGCGGCGCCGACCACCACCGAGGCGCCGACCACCACTGCGGCCGACGACGGCGACTCGGGTGCTGCGGCGCCCACCACGGCGGCGCCGGAACTGCCGGCCACCGGCAACGGTGATCTCGCGCTGATGCTGGCCGCACTCACCGGCGGCCTCGGTGTCGCCGCCCTCGCGGCGTCCCGCCGCCGCACGAGCTGACCCCACTCGCACGCGATCAGTGGTCTGGTGGCCGGGCCCTGGCTCGGCCACCCGACCACTTTCGCGTCCGGCCAAGATATCTACGCGTTGTGGTCGACCGGCCACTCTTCGTGCTAAACCCCTGTATTTCGGTCCGTTTTCCTGCAGGTTCTTCCGGAAGGGTTGACTTCCCCCGCGCGCCTAGCGCTACGATTCGGAGTGCTGAGACGTCACGTACGGCGCTGCGCCAGTGGGATCCGTTCAGCACCCAAATCGCTAGACCCCATGAAAGGGAACCACGTGAACCTCAAGAGAATCTTGGTTGCAGCGGCCGTGCTCGGCGGCACCGTCGTAGCGTTGCCAGCAACTGCGTTAGCCGCCGACGATGAGGGAAAGTTGGAAGAGATCAACCTCACGAGCTGCGACTCGATCAACGTCACGTTCAAGGCAAAGGATGAGGGAGGGGATGATGACCAGACGTTCTTCATCACCGTGAAGGTTGGCGGCGCTACGACCACATACACAGTCGACGAGAACCTTGACAACAACCAAGAGCAGGAGGTTTCAATCGATATCCCAGGTTGGGACGGCACGGAAGTAGTCGTGCAGGGCTGGATGACCAACACCTCCACACCGTGGAACGCTGCCGATGCAAACGACGCAAAGAACAAGCTCACTTACACGTTCAACTTCGAGTCGTGTCCGGGACCTGGGGGGTCTTCCTACCCGCCGCTGGTGTATCCGACGGTGACCACGGCGGCGCCCACCACTACTGCGGCGCCGACCACTACTGCGGCGCCCGCGGCGCCGACCACCGACGACGGTGCGGGTTCGGGCGCTGCGGCACCCACCACGGCCGCACCGGGCCTGCCGGCGACCGGCAATGGTGACTCGACGCTGCTGATCGCCGGGATCCTCACCGGCCTCGGTGTCGTGGCGCTCGCCGCCACCCGCCGCCGCCAGCTCGGCTGATCACCCCACCGACCTGACCGCCGCCCCGGTGGTCGAGCCCGCCGCTCGACCACCGGGGCGGTGTCGCGCCCGGCGTCGCCCGTCCGCCGCGCCATGATCACACAGGTTTGCGGCTCGGCCACCCGAGGTGTGATCGGCGCCCTGGTGCCGCTGCTGGCCCTCGGTGTGCTCACCTCGACCGCCACCGACACCGACCACACCCTGGTGGTTGACGGCAAGTCGTACACCGGTTACCAGCATTCGGGCGGGGCGATCCACTGGTACACGCCCGACACGAACCCGACCTCGCCCTCGGCGCCGCGGCTCTCGCCGCCACCCGCCGCCGAGAGCCGGGCTGACCACCCGCCGACACCGACCTTCCGTCGCCAACCCACCCGGCGCCACGGGTCGATCCCGCCGAGTTTGCCGCGTTCCGTGGCGACGAGGCCACCGGGCGTGCCATCGTCGCCCTGGGCCTCAATCTTCGTGCTGGATTCACGAGGATCGTTGCGTACCACGGGCCGTACCCCCTAGGTTCGCATGCATGAAGCGGCTCGCCACCACACTGCTCCCCCGCATCCTCGCTGCCGGCACGATCGCCGGGCTGCTGGCCACCGGCCCCCAGGTCGCGCTGGCCCACACCGTGGTTTGCCACCAGACCGGCAGCGGCGGGCAAACCCTGGAGGTGGACGAGAGCGCAGTCGAGGCCCACCTCGACCACGGCGACACGCTCGGTGCATGCGGGACCACGACGACGACGGTGCCCGCCACGGTGCCCGCCACCACGACGCCGACGGTGCCCGCCACGGTGCCCGCCACGGTGCCCGCCACCACCGAAGCCACCACCACGACGACCCTCACACCCGATGAGGGCGCCCAGAGCCAGGTCCCTCCGGCGCCCGCCGCTTTGGCGGTGACCGGCGCCGACGACCACACGACGACGCTGTTCTCGGCGGCGACGATGATCGGCCTCGGCGCCGCGGCACTCGCCGCCACCCGCCGCCGCCAGCCGGGCTGACGCACCGCACACGGGTCGAGCCGCCCGGCCGGGTGATGTGGGTCGCGCCGACACCCCGAGGATCACACCCGTGCCGCTGCACCACCTGAGCGATGCCGTCGAGGCCAGCCACCGGGCCCTCGCGGCGATCATCAACGGCGACGCCGACCCGTTCATGGCGTTGTATTCCGACGCCGACGACATCACGGTCGGCAACCCGTTCGGCCCGTTCACCGTCGGCCGTGCCGACACCCGCGCCGCCGCCGACCGGGCGGCGGGCAACTACCGCGACGGCGAGATCGTCGGCTTCGACCTGATCGCCACCCACGTCGCCGACAGCCTCGCCTGCGTCGTCGAGGTCGAGCGGTTCCGGGCGCGGCTCGGCGGCGCACCCGAGCCGGTCGCGGTCGCGTTGCGGGTCACCAGCTTGTTCCGCCGCGAGGCCGACGGCTGGCGACTGGCCCACCGCCACGCCGACCCGATCGTCGCCGTCCGGCCCGCCGACTCGGTCGCCGGCCCGCCGGCTCCGCCCACCGGCGGCTGACCGCCCCACGGGGCCCTCACCGAGCGGTCGAGACACACCGCTGCAACGCCGGTCACCCGGGTGCGGTGCCCGGCGCCACCGCCAGGTAGCGGCGCCGCACCAGCACCCCGGCATCGATCGCCGCCAACGACGCGCTGCGGTGGGCCAGCCGTTCGTCGACCATCGGGTCGCCCACCACCGCCCGCAGCGCCGTCTCGTGCCGCCGGGTGGCGGCCAGCCAGCGCTGCTGGGCCGAGCGGTATCCGGCGGTACGGTCGACCACCTCGACGGCGACGAAACCGGCCGACGCCAGCAACGCCGGATACGTGCTGCGGGTCAGCACGGCCGCCGGCCCGGCGCGGGGCGCCCGGCGGCGAGCCGCCGTCGGCAGGCCCGAGGCGGCCTCGATCACGGTGAACACCATCCGGCCGCCCGGCCGTAGCGCCCGTCGGCTCGCTCTCAGCACGGAGAGCTTGCGGCGCAGTCAACACAGCACGTCGACGTGCACGATCGCGTCGGCGACCCCGCCTGCCAGCGGCAGGGTCGAGCCGTCGCCGACCACCGCCAGGTGACGCCCGGCCAGACCGTCGGCCCGGCCGCGGGCCGCGCTGCGGCGCACCCCGCTCGCGACCGGGTCGATCGTCACCACCCGGCACTGCGACCGCCCGGCGAGGTACAACCCCGGCCAGCCGCACCCCGAGCCCAGGTCGACCAGCAGCGAGTCGGCGGTCAACCCCAGCAGCTCACCGATCGCGTCGGCCTCGGCCCGGTCGGTGTAGCCGGTCGCCCCGTAGTCGGTGCCGAGCGCCTCGAGTTCGACGGCGATCATCGCGTCGGAGTGCGACACCCGGTAGCGCTCCGCGAACCGCTCGGCGGCCCACCGGGTCGCCCACTCGCCCACCTCACCCACCTCGCCACCGTACCCGACCGGCCGGGCCACATGGGCGGCCGCTGGCTACCATGCGGGCCGAGCCCACCACGATCGAGGTACGCCGATGACCGTTGTCGTCCCCGCCGCGCAACCGACGCCCCGCCTGTGGCGCGGCGGCCGAACCTGGGAGATCGGCCGCGACCCGGCCGACGCCGACTACCCCGACGGTGACTACCGGCTGTGGGTGGGACGGGCCACCATCGAGCGTTCGGCCGACTACAGCCACTTCGCCGCCGCCGAGCGGCTGCACGTCCTGCTCGCCGGCGACGGCCTGCGGCTGCACTTCCGCCAACCCGACGCCACGGTCGAACTGGCCACCCGCCAGGCCTGCGCCTTCTCGGGCGAACGCCCGTTGCACGCCGAGCTGCTCGGGGCGACGGTCACCGCCTTCAACCTCGTCTACCGGGCCGGGATGACGAGCGGCGCCGGGTTCGTCCGCCTCGACGGCAGGCCCGCCGCGCACACGGTCACCGTCGCCGCCGGCACCACCCACACCCAGATCGTCCACGCCGTGACGGGCCGGGCGGTACTCGAGCGCTCGGGCGGCGAACACCGCCTCGGCGAGGGCGACACCGCCCTGTGGAACGTGTCCGGCCCGGCCACCGAGCGGTTCGTGGTGCGCAGCGACGACGGCCCGGCCGAGCTGCTGGTGGCCTTCGTCTGCGACCCACCCGCCCCCGCCACGGCGGCCCGCTAGCGCCACCGGCGCCAGGGGCCGTTCGACATCGGCGGCGTCAGGTGCCACACTCGACGGTGAGCACATCCGAACGAAAGGAGCCGTCCATGGGTTTCATCCAGATCCTCGAGATCCCGACGTCGAAG
>DATCZG010000040.1:0-6357 GCA_036526035.1 Ilumatobacter sp.
CGCGAGCGGGTCGACCGGCCGGATCGGCAGCGTGACCTCGTGTCCGGTGCTGCGCACCCACAGCGGCGGGGCCAGGGCGAGCAGCATCGCGAGCAGCGCCACCGCGACCGCGAACCAGTGGCGGCGCGTCATGCCGGGACCCGCGGGGCGAGGAGGTCGCGTCGTTTGCGCTCGAGGAAGCCGCCGCCACCGACCAGCAGCACGCCGCCCACCAGCACGGCGATCGCGGTCGGCAGCGTGCCCGCCACCCGCCCGATGTAGACCCCCATCACCATCACCACGACGGCACCGAGACCGCCGTTGACGAGCACCGGCATCTGCAGCCGCTGACCGGCGATCACCGTCGCCAGCGCCAGGGCGAAGATGACCGCTGTGTACGCGCCGAACACCACCGCCGACTCGGCGGCCGGCTGCGCCAGCCATGACGTCGACCGGAAGCCCGAGATCGACGAGGGTGCGTCGCGGCCGACGTCGACCTGGATCAGCAGCACCACCATCAGCACCGCCAACGCCGCCAGCACCCACACCGCCAGCACGTGGCGGTGCCGGAACCACGACCAGCCGACCACGGCCAGCGAGGCGGCGGCGAGCTCGAGATGGAGCCAGTCGGCGTCCATCTCCCAGACCCCGGCGAACAGGTACGGATGGAACGTCGACAGCGTCACCGGCACGGCGATCGCCAGCACGCCGAGCACCCGAGACGGCTGCTCGAGGAACGCCAGGCCGGTACCCGCCGCCAGCATCGCCGCCGCCGCCAGCGCCAGACCGATCAGCGGCAGCACCGGGCGGATCCCGGCCGGGTCCCACAAGAACGCGGCCTGGTCGAAGAACTGGGCGCTGGGCACCGACACCCAGCCGAGGGTCAACGTGCCGAGCACCACCACCAGCCAGCCGTGGGCCGCCGACGGCGAGGCCCAGCCCATCGCCAGGGCGGCCAGCATCCACAACCCGGTGCCCTGCCAGTAGTTGAGCGGCAGATTGAAGATCTGTCCGAGCAGGAAGATGTCGACGCCGACCGTGAGCGACGACAGGAACCACAACCCACGGCCGGTGGTGGCGAGGCGTTGACGGTCGGCCAATGCCGCCGCGCCGACCACCACCGCGTAGACGAGCACCAGCAGCAACACCCGGCGAACCGGCGACTGGCTGTCCCAGTGGCTGGCGATGAACAGCAGCAGGCCGCCGCCGATCAGCACCGCACCGAGCCCGACCAGCAGCCCGATCAACCGGACCGAGCGTTCGGCCCGGTCGGCGACGTCGAGCGTGGCTCGCAACGTGGCGGCCAACTCCGGCGCGATCAGGCCGTCGCGCTCCCACTGCGCCAACGCCTCCCGGGCCTGCATCGCCGCAACTCTAGGCGGGTCCGGCGCCCGGATCGGCGGCGCGCGGCGTCAGGCGGCGGCGATGCAGAACTCGTTGCCCTCGGGGTCGGTCATCACCGTCCACCGGAAGCCGCCCATCTCGCGGTCGGCCAGGTGGGCACCGCCGAGCTCGACGATGCGCGCCCTGGCGGCATCGACGTCGTCGACCGTGGTGTCGAGGTGCAGCCGGCGCGGACCCTCGGTCGGTTCGGCGACCGCCTGCAACGCCACCGAGATGCCCCCCGGGTGCTGCGGCGCGAACCACACGTACCACGGGGCGTACTCCTGGGCGATGCCACTGCCCAGGACGGCGCCCCAGAAGGCCTTCTGCAGCTCGAAATCGCGCACGTTGATGACGACTGATCCGACGGTGACGACTCGCTCGCTCATGGCCGTCAGCGTAGGCTTTTCCCCGCCGCCGGGCCGGCCCGGGCAACGGCTGGCCGTCGATGGTGCCGCCCCGACTAGGTTGACCCCATCGACCTCGACCCCATCGACCTCGACACCATCGACCGGGACCCCATCGACCTCGACACCATCGACCGGGCAATGACAGCAGCGAACCGATGACCACGAGCGCTCACCTCCCCGGCAGGCTCGGGAATCCCGACCTGACCCTCGGCGACGACCCCCGCACCGACCCCCGGGTGGGGGCGGTGTTCGCTGCGCTCGGCTTGGACGGCAGCGGCGGGCCGCCACCGGTCGACGCCGCCAGCCCCTACGACCAGCAGCTCGCGTTCTGGGACGCCGCCGAGACGGGGTACCAGATGCTGTTCGGCGCGCTCTACCCCGAGCGCGCCCCGGCCGCCGGGGTGGTCACCTCCACCGAGACGATCACCGGTGTCGACGGCAACGAGATCGCACTGCGCGTCCACCGCCCCGCCGCCGGCACCGCGCCGGTGCCCGGCATCCTCCACCTCCACGGTGGCGGCATGACGATCCTCGCCACGACCGACGCCAACTACGCCGGCTGGCGCGACGATCTGGCGGCCGCCGGGGTCGTGGTGGTCGGTGTCGAGTTCCGCAACGCGGCCGGCTCGCTGGGCCCGCACCCCTTCCCGGCCGGACTGCACGACTGCGCCTCGGCGCTGCAGTGGATGCACGATCACCGCGCCGACCTGGGCGTGTCGAAGCTGGTGGTCTCGGGCGACTCGGGCGGCGCCAACCTCGCCCTCGCCACCGTGCTGCTGGCCAAGCGCGACGGCCGGCTCGGACAGATCGACGGCGTCTACGCCCAGTGCCCCTACATCTCGGGCCGCTACACCGCCCCGCCACCCGAACTGCCGTCGCTGGCCGAGAACGACCGGTACTTCCTCGACTGCCGGTTGATGGGTGCGATGGCGGCCGTCTACGACCCGTCCGGACGCCACGCCAGCGATCCGCTCGCCTGGCCCTACCACGCCGAGGTCGGCGACCTCGCCGGCCTGCCGCCCCACGTCATCTCGGTCAACGAACTCGACCCGCTACGCGACGAGGGGTTGGCCTACTTCCGCAAGCTGATGGCGGCCGGGGTCAGCGCCACGAGCCGCACCGTGAACGGCACCTGCCACGCCGCCGACGTGATCCTCCGCAACCAGATCCGCGACGTCTGGGACGCGTCGCTGCGCGACCTCGTCGGTTTCGCCTGTTCGCTGTGAGCCGCGCCCGTCGCACCGATCGCCCGGGGAAGGCGGGCTGATCGCGATGGCGGCGCGCGACAAGCTGTACGCCGGACGTGTCGTGGCCCGCACGATGCTCAAGCACTTCGAACGACCCGACCGGCTACCCAGGGCGCTGCTGGCGATGGCCCCGTGGGGCCAGTCGATCGCCGGCCTCGTGGCCGGCGCGGCCGCCCGCTATCCCGAACGGGTCGCCGTGCACGACGACGCCGGGAGCATCACCTACCGCGAGCTGTGGCAGCGGTCCCGGGCGATCGCGACCGGCCTGCGACACGAGGGCATCGGCCCGGGGGTCGCCGTCGGGGTGCTCGCTCGCAACCACCGCGGCTTCGTCGAGGCGATCACCGCCGTCGCCGCCACCGGAGCCGATCTCGTGCTGCTCAACACCGGATTCGCCGGCCCGCAGCTGGCCGACGTCGTCACCCACGAGGGCATCGAGGCGGTCGTCCACGACGACGACTTCGGCGCGATCGCCGCCGGCTGCGGCGCCCGGCTGATACTCGACGAGGTGGCGATCGACGCCATGACCGCCGAACCGGCGATCGCCCCGGGCGCGGCGCCCGGCCGGGTCGTGATCCTCACCTCCGGCACGACCGGGCGGCCCAAGGGTGCCGCCCGCCGCAGCGACGCCAACGGCATCGAGGGCCTCGCTGCGCTGCTCGAACGGATCCCGCTGCGGGTCAACGACACCCAGGTCGTGGCCGCGCCCCTGTTCCACGCGTGGGGGTTCAGCCATCTGCTGCTGGGGCTGTCGCGGTGCGCCACCCACGTGCTCGCCCGGCGCTTCGACGCCGAGCAGACGCTGCGGGCGACGTCGGTGCACGACGCCCGGGTGGTCGTGGTGGTCCCGGTGATGCTGGCTCGGATCCTGGCGCTGCCCGCCGACCGCCTGACGGCGTGGCCGACGCCACGGCTCGAGGTGATCGCCTCGAGCGGATCGGCGATCGGACCGAAGCTGGTCGTCGACGTGCTCGACCATTTCGGACCGGTGCTCTACAACCTGTACGGGTCGACCGAGGTGGCGATCGCCACGATCGCCGACCCGGCCGACCTGCGCCGGGCACCCGGTACCGCCGGGCGCGTCGCCTTCGGGGTGCGGGTCGAGATCGTCGACAAACGGGGCGATCCCGTGCCCGACGGCGCGACCGGCCGGGTGTTCGTCGGGGGCGTGATGCGGTTCGACGGGTACACCAACGGTGACGACAAGGAGCGCATCAGGGGGTTGCTGTCGTCGGGCGACATGGGGTTCTTCCGCGACGGGTTGCTGTTCGTCGAGGGCCGCGACGACGACATGATCGTGTCGGGCGGCGAGAACGTGTTCCCCCACGAGGTCGAGGACCTGCTCGCCCACCACCCGGCGGTCGCCGAGGTGGCGGTGGTCGGGGTGCCCGACGACGAGTTCGGCCAGGCGCTGGCGGCGTTCGTGGTCCGCACGCCGGGCGCCCGGCTGACCGACCAGCAGGTGCGCGACCACGTCAAGCGGAACCTGGCCCGCCACAAGGTGCCGAGAACGGTCGCCTTCGTCGACGAGTTGCCCCGCAACACGACCGGCAAGCTGCTGCGCAGCCGGCTCACCGGGCAGGCCTGACCCCGCCGCTCGCCGGCGCGGCGCGTAAGGTCGCGGTCGGGGACCCGCCAGGGGTGCGGGCCGGTGAGGAAGAACGATGGCTCTGCGATGGATCGAGGACAACCAGCCCAGTGAACGGCTGCCGTTCTGGACACGGGCGAACGTCGGGGAGGTACTGCCCGAGCCGCCGTCGCCGCTCGGCTGGGACATCGTGTGGGAGCACGGCGTGCTGCCCGGCTGGCGCGACTGCGCGGTCAATCGGCTGGGCTTCGCACCCGACGAGATCAGCGAGCAACGGCCCGAGGTCACCGGCTGCTTCGGCGGATACGGCTACCTCAACGCCTCGGCCAACCGGGTGTTCGGCCACCGGGCGCCGGGCATGACGGCCAGCTCGATCGACGAGATCTACTTCGGCGACCACCCCGACGTGCCACCGGTCGCGGTCGGCGACTGGTGGGACAGCCCGCAGACCACCCAATTCCTCGAAGGCTGGATCGGCTGGGTGCTCACCACGACCGAGCAACCCGAACTCGAGCACGACCGCGAGGTCGCCGACGCGACCCGCGCCGACCGGCGCGACTACGCGTCGATGTCGAACGCCGCGCTGGTCGGGTTCGCGACGTCGCAGGTGCCGACGATCCGCCGGATGTTCGATCAACACATCCACCAGAGCGCCGCCGCATCGATCGGCCCGGGCATCATCGGCGCCGTCGCGCAGGCGGTCGGCGACCCGACGCTCACCCTCAAGATCATCGGCGCCGTCGGCGGCGTCGACTCGGCCGCCCCGAGCTACGCGATGTGGGATCTGTCGCGCCGGGTCGCCGGCTCGACCGCGCTCACCGCGGCCTTCGACGCCGGGGTGTCGGGCCTGCTCGCCCGCCTCGGCGAACTCGACGACCCGGCCGGGGCGGCGTTCCTCGCCGAACTCGACGACTTCATGTTCCGGTTCGGGTCGCGAGGGCCCAACGAGTGGGACATCCACGCCCACGTGTGGGAGACCAGGCCCGCGCTCGTCCTGGCGGCGCTCGACCGCATGCGGCACGCCGCCGACGACGACTCGCCCGAACGTCGTCACGCCGAACGCGAACGCGAACGCGACGCGATCGTCGCCCGGCTCGCCGAGGCGCTCGCCGATGACCCCGAGGCCCAGGGCCAGTTCCTCGCCGGGGTCGCGTCGGCGGCCCGGTTCGTGCCGGGCCGCGAACGGTCGAAGACCTCGATCATCAAGGTCATCCACGAATGCCGCATGGCGATCTGGGAGGTCGGCCGGCGCCTGGTGGCGGCCGGCGGCTGCGACGAGCCGGCCGACATCTGCCTGCTCTTCGTCGACGAGATCGAACGGGCGACGGCCGACCCGGTGTGGGCCCGCGCCACGATCACCGAACGCCAGGCCCACTACGACCATCTCAGGACGCTCGAGCCGCCGTTCATCTTCAACGGCGAGTGCCCGCCGGTCGACACCTGGGGGCTCAAGGGCGCGAACGAGGTCGCGGTGCTCGGCACGGGCGGAACCGTGCAGGGCGTACCCGGTTCGTCGGGCCGCTATCGCGGCACAGCGCGGATCGTGCTCGATCCCGGCGACCCGATGGCGCTCGACCCGGGCGACGTGCTGGTGGCGCCTCACACCGATCCGGCCTGGACGCCGCTGTTCGTCACCGCCGGCGCCGTGGTGGTCGACGTCGGCGCCGCGCTCAGCCACGCGATCATCGTGAGCCGCGAACTCGGGCTGCCCTGCGTGGTGTCGGCCAAGGACGCCACCCGGTCGATCCCC
>DATCZG010000041.1:0-89963 GCA_036526035.1 Ilumatobacter sp.
ACCTGGCGAGGCAGCCGGCACCGGCGTTCGACAACCTCGAGACCGGGCGGCGAGCCGCCGGGCCGGGTCTCGGGGTGCCGCTACCGCGCCCGATCGAACACCCCCGTCGGCCGGCGCGCCCCACGACGCAAAGCCGACCTCGCTGGTGTCCTCGAACGACCGGAGGCGCGTGTCAGCGCACCGAGGTCGCGTTCAGCTGCAGCCGCTGGTGCTGCCGCAGCTGGGGCAGGCGTGGCAGCTGCCGGCGCGCACCATGTGCACACCGCACTGCATGCACATCGGCGCATCGACCGGCCGCTGGGCGGCGGTGATGCCGCGGGCCGGGGTGTTGTCTTCGACGGTGGGCGCGATGCTGCCGGTCTCGAGCGCAGCCGCCAACTCGTCGACCGACGGCACGCTCTTGGGGTCGGGCTCGATCTCGGAACCCTGGCTGGTCTCGATCACGTGCTCGTCGACCCCCGGCAGCGTCGGCTGCGTGCGCTCGGCGATGGTGAAGATGCCCAGCTCGGCCCGCTCGTCGTAGGTCAGGTACTCGAGCGCCAGACGACGGAACAGGTAGTCCATGATGGACCCGGCGAACCGCACGTCGGGGTCGTCGGTCATGCCGGCCGGCTCGAACTTCATGTTGACGAACGCCTCGACGTAGCCGCGCAGCGGCACGCCGTACTGCAGGCCGTAGCTGATCGACTTGGCGAAGGCGTCCATGATGCCGGCCAGTGTCGAACCCTGCTTGGAAACCGTCAGGAAGATCTCGCCCGGCTGACCGTCGGCGTATTCGCCGATCGTCGCGAAGCCCTTGCAGTCGGCGACCCGGAACTCGAACGTGCGCGCCGTGCGGGTGCGCGGCAGCTTCTGGCGGATCGGCTTGTGCACGATCTTCTCGACGATCCGCTCGACCGCCTGGGTGGCGGCGGCCGCCGCGCCGGCGGCGACGTCGGTGTCGGCCTTGGCGTCGTCCTTCTTGGCCGTCGACAGCGGCTGGCCGACCTTGCAGTTGTCACGGTAGATCGCGACCGCCTTGAGGCCGAGCTCCCAACTGAGCTGGTGCAGCGCCTCGACGTCTTCGACCGACGCCTCCTCGGGCATGTTGACGGTCTTGGAGATCGCCCCCGACAGGAACGGCTGCACGGCGCCCATCATGCGCACGTGGCCCTCGTAGTGGATCGTGTTGTCGCCCATCGAGCAGGCGAACACCGAGACGTGCTCGGCCGCCAGGTGCGGCGCACCGAGGATCGACTTGTTGTCGTCGATGTAGGCGATGATGTCGTCGACCTGCTGGGGGCCGTAGCCGAGGCGGCGCAACGCCCTCGGGATCGTCTGGTTGACGATCTGCATCGTGCCGCCGCCGACCAGTTTCTTCATCTTCACCAGGCCGAGGTCGGGCTCGATGCCGGTCGTGTCGCAGTCCATCATCAGCCCGATCGTGCCGGTCGGCGCCAGCACCGACGCCTGGCTGTTGCGCACCCCGTGCTCGCGCCCGCCGCGCACCGCCTCCTCCCAGGCCAACTGGCCGGCCGACAGCAGCTCGTCGGGCACGACCTGGTCGTTGTCGATCTGGTAGCTGGCGTCACGGTGCATCTCGAGCACCCGCAACATGTGCTCCTCGTTGTCGGCGAACCCCTCGAACGAGCCGAGGCGCGCCGCGGTGCGCACGCTGGTGGCGTACGCGTGGCCGGTCATCAGCGAGGTGAGGCTGGCCGCCCACGAACGGCCCTCGGGCGAGTCGTAGGCGTGGCCGAGGGCCATCAGCAGCGCACCGAGGTTGGCGTAGCCGATGCCGAGCTGACGGAACTTGCGGCTGGTCTCGCCGATCGGCTCGGTCGGGTAGTCGGCCCGGCCGACCAGGATCTCCTGGGCGGTGAAGATCATCTCGATCGTGTGCTTGTAGGCGTCGACGTCGAACGTGTCGTCGCCGTTGTCGGTGTTGAGGTCGAGGTACTTGAGCAGGTTGATCGACGCCAGGTTGCACGCCGAGTTGTCGAGGTGCATGTACTCCGAGCACGGGTTCGAGCCGTTGATGCGACCCGTGTTGTGGGCGGTGTGCCACTTGTTGATCGTGGTGTCGAACTGCAGGCCGGGGTCGGCGCACTCCCACGCCGCCTGGGCGATCTGGGCCCACAGGTCGCGGGCCCGGATCGTCTTGACGACCTCGCCGGTGGTGACCGCCGTGAGGCCCCAGTCGGCGTCGTCGATGACCGCCTGCATGAACTCGTCGGTGACCCGCACCGAGTTGTTGGCGTTCTGGTACTGGATCGAGAACGAGTCGGCACCGTCGAGGTCCATGTCGAAGCCGGCGTCGCGCAACACGCGGGCCTTGCGCTCCTCTTTGACCTTGCACCAGATGAACTCTTCGACGTCGGGGTGGTCGACGTCGAGGATGACCATCTTGGCGGCCCGGCGGGTCTTGCCGCCCGACTTGATCGTGCCGGCCGAGGCGTCGGCGCCGCGCATGAAGCTGACCGGCCCCGAGGCGGTGCCGCCGCCCTCGAGCGGCTCGACGCTGGAACGGATCTTCGACAGGTTGACACCCGAGCCCGAGCCGCCCTTGAAGATCACGCCCTCTTCGCGATACCAGTTGAGGATCGAGTTCATCTTGTCGTCGACCGACAAGATGAAGCAGGCGCTCGCCTGCTGGGGCACGCCGGCGACCCCGATGTTGAACCACACCGGGCTGTTGAACGCTGCCCGCTGCGTGATCAAGATGTACTTCAGCTCGTCGCTGAACGCCTGCTCCTCGGCCTCGTCGGCGAAGTAGCCGCCCTCGCGGCCCCACTGCGTGATCGTGTCGACCACCCGACTGACGACCTGGCGCAGCGAGTTCTCGCGCCCCGGCGTGCCGAGCGTGCCGCGGAAGTACTTCTGGGTGACGATGTTGGTGGCGTTCACCGACCAGTCGACCGGGAACTCGACGTCGAGCTGCTCGAACGCGACCGAGTTGTCTTTCCAGTTGGTGATGCGGGCGTCACGGCGCTCCCAGACGACCTCGTCGAACGGATCGACCCCCGGCGACGTGTAGAGCCGACGAAGTCCGATGCGTCCTGTGGCGGTCAGTCGATCAGGCGCCAGTGACATGTTGAGTTCCTTCCGAGTGTGACGAGCTGCTGGTCGCATTCGCCGGGTCGTGTTGTCGATTGATGCCGCCGGATGCGAGTGCGACACAAGATGTGGTCGAGGTTCCCCCAGATCCCCCTGCGTGCCACAACAAGTTGTGTGCCCTTGTGAGGGGTTCCGTATTACACCACTGTAGTTACGGTGGTGTCAACGCTTGGCTCCCACTCGGCGAAAACAATCGCCTGACCTGCGCCGACGCGCCGGTCGCGGAATCTGGTTGCCGTCCGGCCGGCAGCGCGATGCACAGGTTCAGAGCCCCGAAGCGCCCCATGTGGTTCGTCCTCGACCGGCACCCAACCCGGTCACCCCCGATTCCTCCCACGTCGACGTCCGTGCATCGCGCCACCTCCGGCACGTGTTCGCACCTTACGGGCGATGCGCTGTGGAACGGAAGGGGACAACCATGTGAATTGGAAAAGTTTCCTGTGGGCGCCGCTGTGGACAAGACGCAGTTGCACACAACCTGCCAGGATCGACACCGTGACGAGACCGCCACTGCGCCGCCTGCACCCGTTGCCGAGCGAGCCGACCACGGTCGCCGCCGCCTACGACGTCGACCGCACGCCGCCCGCCGACCGCCCGTGGGTCGGGCTGTGCATGGTCGCCAGCCTCGACGGGTCGGTGTCGATCGAAGGCACCTCGGGAGGGCTCGGCAACGCCAACGACCTCGACGTGCTGCTCACCTTGCGCGACCTGTCGGACATCACCTTGGTGGGCGCCCGCACGGTACGCGGCGAGGGCTACGGGCCGCCCCGCCGGCCGGGGAAACGGATCGGCGTGGTGACCAACAGCGGCCGGGTCGACCTCGACACCGCGCTGTTCACGTCGGGCGCCGGATTCCTGATCGCCCCCGAGGCGGCCGCGGTCGACCAGTCGCGGGTGCAGGTGCTGGTGGCCGGCGAGTTCGAGGTCGACCTGCCCGGCGCGATCCGCCGGCTCGGCGAGGTGGTGACGTCGGTGCGCTACGTGCACGCCGAAGGCGGGCCGATGCTCAACGGCGCCCTGCTCGAACACGACCTGATCGACGAACTCGACCTGTCGATCTCGCCGCGGCTCGTCGGGGGCCAGGGTCCGCGCCTGACCTCGGCGGCGCCCGAGATCGAGCGACGGTTCGAGCTCGCCCACCTGCTCGCCGACGACGACGGGTTCGTGTTCAGCCGCTGGGTTCGGCGAGCTTGCTGAGCAGTTCGAGCTCGCTCTGGAAGTCGGCGGCGGCGTCGAAGTTCTTGTAGACCGACGCGAACCGCAGGTAGGCGACCTCGTCGAGCAACCGCAGCCGGTCGAGCACCCGCAACCCGATCGTGCTGGTGGTGACCTCGCCGCCCTGCAGCCGCAGCTCGTCCTCGACTGCGGTGGCCAACGCGTCGACCTGGTCGGCCTCGACCGCCCGGCCCTTGGTGGCGGCCAACACCCCGGCGACGATCTTGGCGCGGTCGAACGGCCGGCGGCTGCCGTCGGACTTGACCACCACGAGGGGCTGCTCCTCGACCCGCTCGAACGTGGTGAACCGATACGAACACGTCAGGCACTGACGGCGGCGGCGGATCGCGGCGCCCTCCTCGGCCAGGCGCGAGTCGACCACCTTGGTGTCGTCGGCGCGGCAGCTCGGACAGTGCACGCCGTCAGGCTACCGAACCCGGCGGTTGCCGCCCGGTCGTGGCCCCGGCGGGTCGGAACCGGCCGGTGGCGGCCCGCCGTGTCAGGGCAGGACGACCGACTGGCCGGCCTGGATCGACGGGCCGCCGTTGAGGTCGACGAGCTTGTCGACGTAGCGGGTGATCGAGATCGAGCCGTGATGGGCGGCGGCGATCGACCACAGCGAGTCGCCCGGCAGGGCGACGACCGTGGGGCGCACGAGTGCCGGCTGGTCCGGGGCGGCCGAGGCAGCGACGCCCCCCGGACCGGCCAGCACGTCGTGGGTCGCGACCACACCGATCGCGAACACCGCCGCCGCCACGAGGCCGAGCACCCTGCGACGGCGCCGGTAGGCGGCCTCGCCCACCGGACGGCGAACCGCCGGGCGGGCCACGCCGACCCGGTGCACCGGGGTGCGGCGCGTGGCGGTGCGGTGCGTCAGGGCGCGATGGGTGAGGGTGCGATCGGCGACCGTGCGGTGCGCGGCGGTGCGGCGGGGGGCCGGGCGGTGCGGTGCGGGCCGGAAGGACAAGGTGGCGTTCATGTCGACGAACTCCCAACTGGACATCGAGCGGACGGTGGAGAACTGGAGATGGATCGGGGTCTGGGGTGCCGGGCCCGGCGATGACGCCGACCGAACACGTGTACGGAAGAACATGTGTACCCGAACAGTCGTTCGATGTCAACCCTGTGTCGAACAAATGTTTGGGAACAGGTGTCTGTCGAACAGATGTTTGACTCGCGGGGCGAACGCCCGTACGATGGTCGCATGGCCGACAAGCAGACCACCCACCGCCAGCGCGAGATCCTCGAGTTCATCGAGTCCGAGATGCGCGAGCGCGGCTATCCCCCGTCGGTCCGCGAGATCGGCGAGGCGGTGGGGCTCACCTCACCGTCCACCGTGCACAGCCACCTCAACACCCTGACCCGGCTGGGCTACCTGCGCCGCGACCCCACCAAGCCACGGGCGATCGAGGTGCGCTGGGACCCGAACTCGGGCGTGGCCATGGAGCGCCGGCCGGTTCGCCACGTGCCCCTCGTCGGCGACGTGGCGGCGGGCACCGACGTGCTCGCCCAGGAGAACGTCGAAGAGCTGTTCCCGGTGCCGAGCGACTTCACCGGCGACGGCGACCTGTTCATGCTGCGGGTGCGCGGCGACTCGATGATCGGCGCCGGCATCCTCGACGGCGACTTCGTGATCGCCGTCCAGCAGTCCACCGCCAAATCCGGCGACGTGGTCGTCGCCGGCATCCCGGGCGAGGAGGCCACGGTCAAGACCTTCCGCAGCCAGGGCCAGCGGGTCGTGCTGCTGCCGTCGAACCCCGACATGGCACCGCTCGAGTTCCCCGCCGACGACGTCACCATCTACGGCCGCGTCGTCACCGTGATGCGGCGGCTCTGACCCGCCGCGCCCCCTCAGCCGGGCGACGCGCCCGGCGGGTCGGCAACGTCGGCTGAGCCGTCGGGCTCGGGCGGCGACACGCTCGGGGGCGGCGTCTCACGGCGCGGCGGCGCCCACCCCGAGGCGACTGCCGGCGGATGCCCGGGCGGTAGCGGCGCCGACCGCACATCGACCACCCCGGCCGCGCCCACCGGCGGCTGGATCGGCTGGTCGGTCGGCGGCCCCCAGATCGACGCCTCGGTCGGCGCCGCGGCCGCCCGCCGCCGTCGGCCCACCGCCAACAGCACCCCGGCGACCACGAGGCCGGCCGCGGCGGCGACCACCGCCCAGAGCCGCAGATCGTCGACCCCTTCGTTCGGGTGGCGTCCGATCGCCGCCACCGTCGCCGCGTCGTCACCCACCACCGCGATCCGGTATCGGCCGGCGGCGGTGATCGCGAGGCGCGCCACCGAACGGCCCGTGCGGTCGCCGGCGTCGTAGACCAGCGTCCGGTACTCGCTGACCGCGACATCACCCTGGTCGCCGCTGACCTCGACATCGAACGCCCGGCCGGGTTCGGCCGCCGGCTCGCAGTCGCCGGCGGGTGGCACCACCTCGCCACCCACCTCCTCGAACACGTAGAACGTGCCGGTCTCGGTGAACTCGAGGGTGGTCGTGCACCCCACCGGTGCCCTGGCGAACGAATCGATCGTCGCCGCCGGCCGCCGCACCGACAGCACCAGCAACGCGCTCGCCACGGCCATCCCGGCGACCAGCGCGAAGCCGCCGAACGCGATGAGCACCCCGCCTCGCTTCGCTGCTGTCGCCATGCTCGTGCCTTCCTCGCGTCAGGAACCGACCCCGAGGCGCTCGGCCACGAGTTCGATGCGCTCGTCTGGTTGTACCACGGCGACCCGGACGTAGCGGGCACCCCCCGGCCCGTAGAACTCGCCGGGGCTGACCAGCGCGCCGCCCTCGCGGGCCAGCCGCTCGGTGAACTCCCAGGCGTCACCGACCTCGAACCACAGGTAGAACCCGCCGGCCGGCAATGGCACCTCGACACCCGACCAGCGGGCGAGCACCTCGGCGGTGCGGGCCAGCCGGGTGCGGTAGCGGTGGCGCTGGCGCTCGACGTGCTCGTCGTCGTCGAAGGCCACCGCACCGGCGGCCTGCGCCGGCCCCGGCACCATCATGCCGACGTGCTTGCGCACCTCCTCGAGGTAGCCGACCAGCTCGGCGTCGCCGGCGTAGCACCCGACCCGGGTGCCCGCCAGGTTCGACCGCTTCGAGAGCGAGTGCACGGCGACCACCCCGTCGGTGCCGTGCTCGAGGATCGTGCGGCCGCGGCCGTTCCAGGTGAACTCGATGTAACACTCGTCGGAGAACACCGGCACGCCGTGCGAGCGCCCCCAGGCGGCGGCCGCCGCGAGGTCGTCGAGCACACCGCTCGGGTTGGCCGGGCTGTTGACCCACAGCACGAGCGCCCGAGCGGCGTCGGCCGGGTCGACGGCGTCGAGCTGCAGGCCACCCGTCGGCGACATCGGAACGGCGACCGCCCGGCACCCGGCGAGGATCGCCCCCATCTCGTAGGTCGGATACGAGATCGCCGGGTACAGCACGGTGTCGCGCTGGGGGGTGCGCAGCCGCAACCACTGTGGCAACGTGCCGACGAACTCTTTCGTGCCGATGCACGCCGCGATCTGATCGGGCGGCACCGCGACCCCGAAACGGCGCTGCATCCAACGCTGGATCGAGCTGCGCAGGGCGAGCGAGCCGATGCTGGGCGGGTAGCCGCGTTCGGCGTCGGACGAACCGAGCGCGGCGACCACCGCGGCGGGCGGCGGGTCGCACGGGGTGCCGATCGAGAAGTCGACCAGACCGCCCGCGAAACGATCGGCGAGCGGCTTGAACCGGTCGACGCGGTCGTACGGGTAGGGCGGCGGCACGAAGCCGGCCGAGGGCGGCGAATCGGTCATGTGCCCGTGGATGATACGACGAACTCGGACAACCGCCCGGCCGACGCCTCCGACAGGCGGGCCCGCACCCGCAACGCGTGCTCGTACTCGGTGGTGGACACGACCTCGCCCTCGCGGTGCACCGCCGCGATCACGTCGCCGCGGTCGTAGGGGATCAACAGCTCGACGACCTCGGTGATCGCCCGCAGCCGGTCGGCGAGCGCCCGCAGGAACCCGTCGATGCCGTCGCCGGTGACGGCGCTGACGGCCACCGAGCCGGCGTGGTCGTCGACCAGCGCCTGCGCCTCGGCGGGCGCCAGGTCGGTCTTGTTGAACACGATCAGCTCGGGCACCGTGGCGGCACCGATCTCGGCGAGCACCTCTCGGACCGCGGCGATCTGGCCGTCGGGATCGGCGGCGCTGGCATCGACGACGTGCACCAGGTAGTCGGCGAGGCCGGCCACCTCGAGGGTGCCCTTGAACGCCTCGACCAGCCCGTGCGGCAGGCTGCGCACGAACCCCACCGTGTCGGTGAGCAGCACCGGCTCACCGCCGGGCAGGGCGAGCCGCCGGGTGGTCGGATCGAGCGTCGCGAACAGCCGGTCCTCGACCAGCACCCCGGCGTCGGTGAGCCGGTTGAGCAGCGTCGACTTGCCGGCGTTCGTGTAGCCGACGATCGCCACCGACGCCAGCCCGCTGCGGCCCCGGCTCTTGCGCTGCAGGTCGCGGGTGGCGGCCAGCGACCGCAGATCGCCCTCGAGCTTGGTGATGCGGCGCATGATCCGCCGGCGGTCGACCTCGATCTTGGTCTCGCCACCGCCGAACCGGGCCCCGACCCCGCCGCGCTGCTGGGCCAGCTTGGCTTCCTTGCCACGCCGCAGCCGCGGCAACCGGTAGCGCAGCAGGGCCAGCTCGACCTGCGCCTTGCCCTCGAGCGTGTGGGCGTTCTGGCCGAAGATGTCGAGGATCACCGCCGTGCGGTCGATCGCCGTGCGGCCGAGCGCCTTCTCGAGGTTGAACTGCTGGGCGGGCGCCAACTCGTTGTCGAACACGACCGTGTCGGCGTCGACGGCGAGGCAGATGCCCTTGAGCTCGTCGACCTTGCCCTTGCCGATGTACCAGGTGTGGTCGGGGGCGGCACGGCGCTGGACGAGCCGGGCGACGACGTCGGCGCCTGCGGTGTCGACCAGCAGCTCGAGCTCGTCGAGGCTGGCCTCGACCGCCTCGTCGGTGACGTGGGGCAGGGCGACACCGACCAGCACGATCTTCTCCCTGATCGTGCGATCGATCAGCGATGCGCCGAGGGCTTCCTGGTAGGGCGTGTTCACTCAGAGACTGATTTCGACGGTGGCGACGTAGGTGGTGGGCCCGGTGAGGATCACGTGGCCGGGCGCCGGATGGTCGAGGGTCACGGTGGCACCTCCGCCGTCCATGTGCACCGTCAGTTTCGAGTCGCGCGGGGTGGCGAGGCCCCATCGGGCGGCGGCGACCGCCGCGGCGCACGCCCCGGTGCCGCAGGCCTCGGTGATGCCGACCCCGCGTTCGTGGACCCGCATGCGGATCTCGTGCTGATGCTCCCCCGGTTGCACGATCTCGAGGTTGACCTGGGGCACCTTGGCGCCGAGCGCCGCGAGGTCGACCACCTCCACGTCGTCGACGCCGACCACGCTGTGCGGGTTGCCGAGGCTGAGATGCGACACGGGGCGGTCGGGGTGGCAGCCCAGCGACGCCCACCCGTCGGGTTCGCCGATCGCCGTGACGACCCCCATCTCGACCGCCGCCAGCAGCGTGTGCGGATCGTCGGTGGCCTCGAGGGTGACCCACCGCTCGCCGGCGTCGGTGAGCACCAGCTGGGGCGACAGGTCGCCGCGGTGCGCGGCGAGCGCCTGGGCGAAGCAGCGGATGCCGTTGCCGCTCATCTCGGCCCGGCCGCCGTCGGCGTTGAACAGGTGCATCCGGGTGGCGCCCTCACCGGCCGCCGGCAACTCGGCCACCAGCAGGCCGTCGGCGCCGACACCCCGACGCCGGCTGCACAAGCGCTGCGCCAGACCGGCCGGATCGCCCCCGGCCGCCGCCGGCGCGTCGAGCAGCACCAGGAAGTCGTTGCCGAGGCCGTGGTGCTTGGTGAGGGTGATCGTGCTCATCGGTGATGTCCAGCGTAGGTGCTCGGCGGCGTGTCCGCGACGCCCGGCCGCCGACCGGGTACCTTCGGCAGGGTGTTCCCGAAGGTGACGCGCCATGTCGCACGGCAACTCGCTGCGGTCGCGATCGCGATGGCGGTGTTCGGCGGCGGTTGCGCCGGCGGCGCCCCGGCCACACCCGAACTCCGCGCCGGCCGCGACGTCTACGCCGACCGGTGCTCGGCCTGCCACGGCAGCCGCGGCCAGGGCGGCGTCGGCCCGGCGCTCGACGAGGTGCTCACCACGTGGCCGTCGTGCGACGACCATCGGCGCTGGGTGACGATCGGCTCCGAACGTTGGAAGACCGAGGTCGGGCCCACCTACGGGGCCACCGGCAAGCCGATCGAGCTCGTGATGCCGGCGATGGCCGACCTGCTGAGCGAACGCGAGATCGCCCTGGTGGCAGCGTTCGAGCGGGTCGAGTACGGCGGCGGCGACGCCGCCGCCGTACTGGCCGACTGCGACGTCGCCCCCTGACCGGCACCAACGGCGGTCGGCGCACCCCGTCGGGCGAGTCGGCTAATATCGGCGGCCAGCACGACGGCACACGGGGGGTTTCGCGATGACCGGTTTCGACGCACGTTTCGGCCTGGCCGGGCCGGCTCGATCGGCGTTCATGAGCGCGGCGACGATCTTCGTCTACACGATCGTCATCGGCATCCTCAACGGTGCCGACATCTGGGAGCCCGAGCACGACGCACTGATGAGCCACGTGCACAGCGGCACGCTCGGCTGGGTCACCCTCGGCGTGGCGGGCGTGGTGCTGCTGATGTTCTCCGACGGCCGCCAGGCTTCCGACGCCGAGCGACGCCGGGTCGCTGCGATGACCTACTCGCTGATCGGCGCGATCGTGCTGTACGTGCTGGCGTTCCTCGCCGGCGATTCGATCTTCGACGACCGGATCCAGCGGCCGATCGTCGGCACCGCGTTGTTCGTCATCGTGGTGTGGTTCCTGTGGTGGCTGGTGCAACAGGTGCGCTCGTCGAGCGGGCGGCTCAGCGCCGCCCGGCTGGGGATGCTGCTGGCGTGGATCTCGCTGCTGATCGGGGCGGTGTTCGGCGTGATCCTCGGGCTGTATACGAGCAACGGCGACGTCCCCGGGCTGAGCGACGACGTCGCCGGCCGGGTCGCCGACGCCCATCCGCCGGCGATGGTGATCGGCTACCTGCTCGTCGCCGCGTTCTCGATCGTCGAATGGTTGCTGTTCGACGACGACACCGGACGCGGCGGCTACGTCCAGGCCTGGCTGCTGTTCGTCGCCGGGATCATCATCAACATCGCGTTCGTCACCGGAACCGACGAGCAGCTCGCCGGGCCGGCCAACCTGCTGATGATCGCCGCCGGGCTGACGCTGCTGTGGCGGGCCCGCCCACTGTTGATGCCGGCGTCGTGGCGCAGCGCCGGCGTCGGAAGGTTCCCGCGTTTCGCGATGTTGTTCCTCGTCTACTACCTGGTGCTGCTGACGATCCTGATCTCGTGGATCATCCGCGACGTGGTCGACTTCGAGGCGATGACCGAATCACAAGAAGGTCTCCTGCTCGCCTTCGACCACACCATGTTCATCGGGGTGATGACCAACATCATGTTCGGCGTGCTGGCGGTGCACTTCGCGTCCGCCCGGGTGACGATCGCCAACCGGGTGGTCGAGATCGGCGTCAACGTCGGCATCGTCGGGTTCGGCATCGGCCTCATCACCACGACCACCGTCCTCAAGCAGATCTTCGCCCCGCTGATGGGTGTCTCGCTGCTGATCGGGCTGGCGGTGTACCTGCTCGAGCTGCGGGCGGCACACGCCGCTGCTAGCTAGCCGAGAACTCGGCGAGCACGGCCGGGGCGGCCTCGGCGACGGGGTCGTCGCGCACGTCGACCCAGCGCACCCGCGGGTCGCGTCGGAACCACCGCTCCTGACGCACGGCGAACTGCCGGGTTCGCACCACCACCTCGGCCACCGCCGCGTCGAGCGACAGCTCGCCGCGCAGGTGGGCGAGGACCTCCTTGTAGCCGAGCGCCTGAGCGGCGGTGCGCGAGAAGCCGGTCGCGGCGGCGATCCCGGCCACCTCGTCGACCAACCCGGCGGCGACCATCGCGTGCACCCGGGCCTCGATCCGCTGCGACAGCGCGGCGCGGTCCCATCGCAACCCGATCTGCGCGACCGGCGACGCCGGGTAGCTGTCGAGGCCCGGCCCGAACGACGAGAACGGGCGCCCGCTGCCCTCGCACACCTCGAGCGCCCGCACGATCCGGCGCCGGTTGGTGGGTTCGGTGCGGGCCGCGGCCGCCGGGTCGACGGCGAGCAGCCGGGCGTGCAACGCCTCGGGGCCGGCCTCGGCGGCCTCGGCCTCGAGCCGCCGCCGGACCGCCGGCCACTCGCCCGGGATGTCGAGCCGGTCGATGACGGCCCGGTGGTAGAGGCCGGTCCCGCCGACCAGCAGCGCCCGCCGACCGCGGGCGGCCAGGTCGGCGAGCACGTCGCCGTAGGCCCGCTGGAACTCGGCGACGGTGAACTCGGCCGACGGCGCGACGAGATCGATCAGGTGATGGCGCACCCGGCCACGATCGGCCGCCGTCGGCTTGGCGGTGCCGACGTCCATCGTGCGGTAGACCTGCATCGAGTCGACCGAGACGAGTTCGACGTCTCCCAACGACTCGGCGACCGCCAGCGCCACCGCCGACTTGCCCGACGCGGTCGGGCCGACCACGGCGACGCGCCTCGGCAGGTCGGTCACAGGGAGTGGACCGGGATCCGCAGCTTGTGGGTGGGTTCGGCGAGCAACTCGACGAACCGGCCCTCGAGATGGTGCGGCGCGGCGCGGGTGACCTCGACGGTGGCATAGCTGCCGGTGCGCAGCGGACGGGGCGGCGCGAAGTGCACCAGCTTGTTCTGCCGGGTGCGGCCCGAGATCACGTCGGGGTTGCGCTTCGACGGCCCTTCGACGAGCACCTCCTCGACGCGTCCGACACGCGCCTCGTGCCGGCGCAGCGCCGAGCGCTCGACGACGATCCGCAGCCGCTGGAACCGCTCCCCCGCCACGGCCGGGTCGACGAAGCGGTCGTGCATCTCGGCGGCCTCGGTGCCCGGCCGCGGCGAGAAGATGAACATGTACGCGTAGTCGTACTCGGCGGCCGCGGCCACCTCGAGCGTGCGCTCGAAGTCGTCGTCGGTCTCGCCCGGGAACCCGACGATGATGTCGGTCGACACGGCCAGATCGGCGACGACGCGGCGCGCCTCGGTCAGCTTCTCCAGGTAGCGCTCGGCGGTATACCCCCGGTGCATCAGCGCCAGCACCCGGTCGCTGCCCGACTGGAGCGGGTAGTGCAGGTGTTCGCAGACCGCGGCGGTCTCGGCCATCGCCGCGAACGTCTCGGGACGCATGTCCTTGGGGTGCGGGCTGGTGTAGCGCACCCGGCGGATACCTGCCACCCCGCCGACGTCGCGCAACAGCTCGCCGAACAGCGGACGCAGGCGGGCATCGGTGTCGCCCGCCCGGCGGGCCGCCGCCTGGAGGTCGCGGCCGTAGGAGTTGACGTTCTGGCCGAGCAGCGTGACCTCGGTGACCCCGTCGGCGGCGAGGCGTTCGACCTCGTCGACGATGTCGGCGTACGGGCGGCTGATCTCGACCCCACGGACCGCCGGCACGATGCAGAACGCGCAGTTGTTGTCGCAGCCGATCTGGATCGTGACCCAGGCGTTGTAGCTGGTCTCCCGGCGCGCCGGCAGCGCGGAGGGGAACATCGCATGGTCGTCGATCACCGCCGCGTCGAGGATCTCGGTGATCGGGGCCCCGGCGCCGGCAGCCTCGTGCAACAGCTCGGCGGCCCGGTGCACGTTGTGGGTACCCATCACGACGTCGACGTGCCCGGCCTTGCGCGCCACCAGCTCGCGGTCTTTCTGGGCGAGACAGCCCGACACGACGATCTGGCGACCCTGCTTGGCGTCCTTCCACGGACGCAGGTGCCCGAGGTTGCCGTACAGCTTGTTGTCGGCGTTCTCGCGGATGCAGCACGTGTTGAGCACGACGACGTCGGCGTCGTCCTCGCTGGCGGCGCGCACCATGCCGTCGGCCTCGAGCAGGCCCGCGATCCGTTCCGAGTCGTGCTCGTTCATCTGGCACCCGTAGGTGCGCACGATGTAGCTGCGGCCGGCGCCCGAGGTCATGGCCCCCCAGGCTACCCACGCCGGGTCGACGACGGCCCCGCTGCGGACACCCGCAGACCGACACTCGCACCACCGATTCCGGGGCCCGTCTCGCGGCACGCGCCCCGAGCGGGAAGCATCGCGGCCCCGCAGGTGTTGACTGTCGACGTGCCCACCGACGAGACCAACGCCGCGCACTACGACCTGATCATCATCGGCAGTGGATCAGCGAACGCGATCCCCGCCTATCTCGACGGCTGGAAGATCGCGATCGTCGAACGGGGCACGTTCGGTGGAACCTGCCTCAACGTGGGGTGCATCCCCTCGAAGATGTTCGTGCTGCCCGCCGACCTGGCCGTGCAGGCCGCCGGGAGCGACCGGCTCGGCGTCGACGTGCGGTTCCACGGCGCCGACTGGGCGGCGATCCGCGACCGGGTGTTCGGTCGCATCGACGAGATCGTCGAGAGCGGCCGCCGCTATCGGGCGTCGGGGTCCGAGCACGTCACCTTGATCGAGGGCACCGCCCGCTTCGTGCGACCCAAGGTGATCGACGTCGAGGGCCGCATCATCACCGCCGACCGCATCTTGATCGGAGCCGGCTCACGACCGGTCGTGCCCCCGATCCCCGGCCTGGTCGAGACCGGGTTCCACACGTCGGACTCGATCATGCGCCTCGACGCGTTGCCCGCTCGCCTGGGCATCATCGGGGGCGGTTACATCGCCGTCGAGATGGGCCACGTGTTCTCGGCGTTCGGCTCGAAAGTGTCGCTGTTCAACCGCTCACACGTGCTGCTGCGGACCCAAGACCACGAGGTCGCCGAGCGGTTCACCGCGTCGTTCGCGACCCGCGTCGACGTGCACCTCGAGCACCTGCCGACGCGGGTCGAGCGCCGCGGCGACGCGATCGCGATCCATTGCGCCGGCGAGGTGATCGAGGTCGACCAGCTGTTGGTGGCCACCGGCAGGGAACCCAACAGCGACCTGCTCGACGCCGAGTCCGGCGGACTGGCGTGCCATCACCACGGCACGATCGCTGTCGACGAGCACATGCGCACCACCGTCGACGGCGTGTGGGCGATCGGCGACATCGCCAACGAGTTCCAACTCAAGCACGTCGCCAACCACGAAGCAGCGGTGGCGTTCTGGAACATCGCCCACCCCGACGACCTGCGCACGGTCGACCACAAGGCGGTGCCGGCAGCGGTTTTCAGCAACCCCCAGGTGGCCTCGGTCGGCCTGACCGAGCAGCAGGCCCGCGACCGGGGCCTCGACATCGTCGTCGGGCGCCGCGACTATGCCGGCACGGCGTACGGCTGGGCGCTCGCCGACGAGACGTCGTTCGCCAAGGTGATCGTCGAACGCCCGAGCGGCCTGCTGGTCGGCGCCCACATCATGGGCCCCCAGGCCGCATCGCTGATCCAGCCGGTGGTGCAGGCGATGCAGTTCGATCAGACGGCCGCCCAGCTCGCCCACGGGCCGTACTGGATCCACCCGGCGCTGACCGAGGTGGTCGAGAACGCCGTGCTCGACGCGCTCGAGCAACTCTGACTCGCGGTTGACTCCCGCTAGTGTGCCCGACGTGATCTTCGCTGCTGTCGACTCCACCGGGTACAAGCTCATGCTGCTGCTGCATCTCGTAGCAGCCGTGACCGCCTTCGGCCCGCTGTTCCTCTACCCCGGGCTGCGCAAGGCCGGTGAGACGGCCACGATCGCCACGACCCACATGCGCATGACCCTCCCCGCCCTCGTGCTGGTCTGGGTGTTCGGGATGGGCCTCGCCGGCATGTCGGACGGGGTGTTCGAGATGTCGGAGACCTGGCTGACCCTCGCCATCGCGGTGTGGGCCGTGATGGTCGCCGTGAGCTGGTTCCTGATCAAGCCGGCGATCACCGACACCAGCGAGGCGGCGAACGCCAAACTGTCGGCAGGCATCGGGATCACCCACCTCGGGTTGATCGCCAGCCTGGTGCTGATGATCTGGAAGCCGGGTCAGTGACCCGGCGACACCCGGGCGCCCCGGTCAGTCGAGGCTGATCGGCTCGTCGTCGGCCTCGGTGAACGTCTCGGCCGGCTCGACCGGAGCGTTCGGATCGGCCTTCAGCCCGGCGGCGATCATCACCTTGTTGCTGACGTCGACCATGATCTCGGGGTTGTCGGCGAGGAAGGTCTTGGCGTTTTCGCGGCCCTGACCGAGCTGCTCGCCCTCGTAGGTGAACCAGGCGCCCGACTTGGTGACGATGCCGAGGTCGACCGCGATGTCGAGCAGGCCGCCTTCACGGCTGATGCCCTTGCCGTACATGATGTCGAACTCGGCCTGGCGGAACGGCGGTGACACCTTGTTCTTGACGACCTTGACCCGGGTGCGGTTGCCGACCACCTCGGCGCCGTCCTTGAGCGACTCGATGCGCCGGATGTCGAGACGGACCGACGAGTAGAACTTGAGCGCCCGGCCACCCGGGGTGGTTTCGGGCGAACCGAACATGACGCCGATCTTCTCGCGCAACTGGTTGATGAAGATGGCGATCGTCTGGGTCTTGCTGAGGTTGCCGGTGAGCTTGCGCAGCGCCTGGCTCATGAGGCGGGCCTGCAGGCCGACGTGGGTGTCGCCCATGTCGCCTTCGATCTCGGCGCGTGGCGTCAACGCCGCCACCGAGTCGATCACCACGACGTCGATCGCGCCGGACCGCACCAACATGTCGCAGATCTCGAGCGCCTGCTCGCCCGTGTCGGGCTGGGAGATGAGGAGTTGGTCGATGTCGACGCCGATCGCCGCTGCGTAGATCGGATCCATCGCGTGCTCGGCGTCGATGTAGGCACACACGCCACCGTTGCGCTGCGCCTCGGCGACGACGTGCATCGCCAAGGTGGACTTGCCCGAGGACTCGGGGCCGTAGATCTCGGTGACCCTGCCACGCGGCAGGCCCCCGATGCCGAGTGCCAGATCGAGCGCCAGCGCGCCCGTGGAGATCGCCTCGATCGCCAAGCTGGTCTTGTCGCCCATGCGCATGATCGAGCCCTTGCCGAACTGCTTGTCGATCTGGGCCAGTGCCATATCGAGCGACTTCTCGCGGTCGTTGCTCATGTGTTGTCGTCTCCCTGTGCTGTGCTGAGTTGTTCGGGGCGGTGAGCCCGATCCGCTGATTCCAACGTGTCGATCACCATATGGAGGGGGTGTCACAGTGTTCCCGTGGGAATGACAGCACTGTAGTTGTCGAACAACCGTTCGGCAAGCATTTCGGGGAACGAACGTTCGATCGTTCCCCCGCCGGGGTCACAGCGTGGCGTCGCCCTCGCCGGCGAGTTCGGCCGGGGTCGGCGGCCGCATCCACAGATCGATCGCCTGCCAGAGGGTGAACGACACCGGGTAGAACACGGCCGGGCCGACCAGCCCGACCGCCCCGGCGGCAGCCATCACGCCGATCACCGGCACGTCGGGGGCGGTCGCCACCACCGCCACCAGCACCGTGGTCAGCAGCGCCAGGAACGTCAAGATGATGTTGGCCGTGACCGCCCCCAACTCGAACGCCTCGTCGCCGCGGCGATAGGCGTGCCCGCACGATCGGCACCACTCCTGGCGCCGGAACCAGCCCAGGAAGAACGCCCGACGGTCGCCGCACCAGGCGCACCGCCGGGTGACGCCGCGTGCCAACAGGCGCGGCCGCGACGGGAAATCGGTGATCGGGCGCCCGGGCACACGGTCGGGGGGATGCGCCACGATCGCAGGTTACCGACCCGGTTTGGCAGACTCTGTGGTGATGGAGCGCAGTTTCACCGGCATGTTGTTCCTGATCGCCGCCGTGGCGATCAGCATCAGCGCGGGTGGGTGGTGGATGCAGCGCATCGCGTTCACCCCCGACGCCACCCGCGACCACGCCGCCGCGATCCTGCGCGACCCCGACATCCGCCTCGAGATCAACGGCCTCGTGGCGCCGGCCACCGCCGCCAACCTCGGGGCCGGTGTGCCCCAGCTGAGCAACTACATCGAGAACCAGGTGCTCAGCACGCGGGCCGGCGCGGCGATGATGGCACCGCTGATCGAACAGGCCCACCTGCGGATCCTCGGCCTGCGCGAGGAACCGGTCCGCATCACCGGCTACCAGATGGCCCAGATCGTCCGTGACGAGCGGGCCGCGGTGGTGGCCGACGTCACCTTGCCGATCGAACCGATCGGCACGCTCGAGACGATGCGCATGCTGCTCGACTGGATGATCCCGATCTCGGGCGGGCTCGGGCTGCTGCTGGCGCTGCTCGGCCTCGTCACCCGCCCCGACCGCCGTGACCTGCTGCGGGGCCTCGCCGAACTGTGCCTGGCGATGGCGGCGTCGATCCTCGTGTTCGGCTATGCGCTGCCGGTGCACCTGATGACCGCCATCGACAACCGCACCTGGACCCACGCCATCGAACGGCTGGCGCTCGACACCGTGCCGGTGGTGATCGGCCTCGCCGCGGTGTTCGCCGGCGGCGGGGTGGCGCTGCTGCTGGCATCGGCCTCGGGCGGCAAGCGCCGCCAGTGGTCGACACCGCTGTCGGTCGCCCGCTACCGCGGCGGCAGCAACCCCGGCTGGAGCTGACCGGCCCGGCCGAGCGGGCGCCGCCGCATCAGGCGATGTCCATCCGGCGCAACCGCACCGCCGCCGCCACCAGGGCGGCGGCCCCGGCGACGAGCGGCACCACGACACCGCCCGCCAGCGGCAGGTCGCCCAGTTCGAGGTCGACATCGGTGAGCGAGGTGAGGATCGAGCGGGTGTACCCGCGCACCGCGAGCTTGGCGGCGAAGCTGCCGAACGCCGCCACGATGCCCTCCCAGATCAAGATGTAGCCGAGGCCCCACACGATCGAGTTCCGCAGCAGCAGGCCGAGCAGCACGAACAGCGCCGAGTACGCCAGCACCCCCACCGCACCGGCCGCCATCGTGGCCCCGATCAGCGGGTCTCCCCCGTCGACGAGCACCGCCGACGCCGTCAGCGGCACGAGCGTGAGCGGCAGGCTGAGCGTCACCGCCGCCCCCCAGGCACCGACCACGATCGGCCACCGGTCCATCGGCCGCAACCACAGGTACACCAGGGTGCCGTCCTCGCGCTGGTCGCCGAGCGCCGCCGACGCGAACACGAGCGCGACGATCGGCACCAGCGTCGTGAACCCGAGATCGGCGATCAGCCGCACACCGGCCTCGACCGGGTCGCGGCGGGTGTCGGAGGCACCGACCGCGAGCGAGATCGCGGCGACCGCCAGCCCGACCACGGCCAGCGCCACCAGGCGGCCGCGGGTGACCAGCTGGCGCAGCACGATGCCGTACGACAACCGGAGCGCGGCGAACGGGGCGACCGTGGAGCTCATCGCCGCTCGACCAGGTAGCGGAAGACCGATTCGAGATCGTCGTCCATCGGCTCGACCTCGCGCAGGCGCACGCCACAGGCCCGGGCGACCGGCGCGATCTGGCGGCCGAAGCGGTCGACGTCACGGGTGTCGACCAGCAACGAGTCGGCCGCCACCGACACGCCGTCGACGAGGTCGCGCCCGACGAGCGCGGCGGCCAGCGCCCGGGCGTCGTCGGCGGCGACCCGGATGCGGTGCGGGCGGTCGTCCATCAACGCCCGCAGGTCGCGGTAGTCGCCCGTGGCCGCCAGCCGGCCCTGGGCGATGACCAGCACCTGCGAGCCCAGCCGGGCCACCTCGTCGAGCACGTGGCTCGACACCAGCACGCACCGGCCGTCGTCGCCCAGCTGGTGGAACAGGCGGATCATCCGGTTGCGCTGCACCGGATCGAGCCCGGTCAGCGGCTCGTCGAGGATCAGCAGGTCGGGCTCGTGCACCAGCGCCGCCGCCAGCTTCACCCGCTGGCGCATGCCCTTCGAGAACGCGCCGACCGGCTTGGGATCGTCGGCGTCGAGCTCGACGAGGTCGAGCACCCCGAGCGCCGCGGCGCCCGGTGAGGCGACCCCGTGGGTGGCCGCCGCCAGCTCGACGAACCGCCGTGCCGACAACCGGTCGAACAACGCGTCCTGCTGGGGGGCGAGGCCGATCCGCCCACGCACCGCCCGGTCGGTGCGGGCGTCGGCGCCGAGCACCCGGACCGTGCCCCGGGTCGGCGCGGTGAGCCCGCACACCACCCGGAACAAGGTGGACTTCCCGGCGCCGTTGGGCCCGAGCAGGGCGGTGACGCCGGGACCCACCGTGAACGTGACGTCGGACACCGCCACCACGTCGCCGAACGACTTGGTGACGTTGGTGACCTCGACCACTGCGGCCGACGGCGGCGGGGGCGGCCCGCCCGGCAGGGGCGACGTCGGTTGCGGGGGCGCCCAGCCGGCCATCAGACCGCCGCCAGCTTCCGGTAGCGGCCGGCGAGCAGGGCGACCCCGAACGCCGTCCAGCCGAGGCACCCCAGCGCAACCAGCCAGGTGCCGACGCCGGCGGCCTCCGCACCGCGGTCGCCGAACATCCGCGGCGCCACCTCGAGCGCCACCCCGAGCGGGTCGAGCACCCGCCAGCCGTCGGCGAGACCGGCCACCTCGACGAGCACGTTGGTGGCGATCGAGGCGCCCAGCATCACGAACACGACGGCGATGCTGGCGAACGCCCGGCGGTCGGTGAGGCTGGCCACGCCGAGGCTGACCGCCGTGTACACCGTGCAGATCACGAGACCGGCGAGCAGGATCCGGCCCGCCACCCCGAACCACTCGAGCAGCCCGCCGGGGCCCTGGCTCTGGACGGTGTACCCGAGCAGCCACAGCACGGGCGGGCCGAGCACCACCAGCGCCATCGTGGCGAGTACGGCGACCACCTTCGCGACCAGGTAGCTCACCCGCGACAGCGGCGTCGAGAGATAGAGCGCGAACATCCCGTCGCGGCGGTCGCGCACGATCGCCTCCGGGGCGACCAGCGCCGTGAACACCACGGTGGCGACGAACGCGAACCCGAAGAACTCCCAGTACTCCGGCCGGAGTTCGCCCTCGAGCAGGTCGCCGATCAGCACGCTGAGGGCGAGGAACACGACCGCCGGCACGAACGACACCACCAGCACGATGATCGGGAACACCTTGTGGCGGCCCTTGCGGCCGAGCCCGAGGATGCTCCGCACGGTGTGCCAGGCGACCGAACGGACCGCCCCGACCAGCCCCGACCGTTCGCCCTCGAAGCGCCGGTACCCACGGTCGAGGATGCGGGCGTCGCTCATCGCGGGGCGCCTTCGAACAGGTCGTCGAGCCGCCGCCGACGCCGCACGATGCGGCCGACCCTCGCCCCGGCCGCGGCGATCGCGTCACGCACTGTGTCGGCGACCAGATCGGCGTCGTCACCGAGCACCTCGATCCGGCTCGGAGCGGAACCGGGCCGGACCGAGAGTCCGGCCAGCTCGATCGCCGCGACCACCGCCGCCAGCGCCCCCGACCGATCGGGCACCTCGACCAACTCGACGACCACCCCGTCCTCGTGGCCGACGAGCACGTCGAGGCGGCCCTGGGCGACGAGCCGGCCGGCGTCGAGCACGACGACGTGATCGCACACCCGCTCGACCTCCTCGAGCAGGTGCGACGACAACAACACGTCGATGCCGTAGTCGGTGCTGATCTGGCGGATCAGCACGAGCATCTCGTCGCGCTGCACGGGGTCGAGGCCGTCGGTCGGCTCGTCGAGCAGCACCAGCGCCGGATCGGCGGCGAGCGCCTGCGCCAGCTTGACCCGCTGGCGTTGCCCGGTCGACATGGTGCCCAGCGGCCGGAAACGCTCCTCGCCGAGGCCGACGAGCCAGAGTGCGTCGCTGGCCCGCCCGCGAGCCTCGGTGCGCGGCATGCCACGCACCTCGGCGAGATGCCGCACGAAGTCGGAGGCCGGCATCTCGTCGGGGAACACGTTGCGCTCGGGCCCGTACCCGACCAAAGCCCGCAACTCGGGCCCACGGGCGGCCGGGTCGAGCCCGAGCACCTCGACGTCGCCCGACGTCGCGACACGCAGGCCGAGCACGATGCTCATGAACGTCGTCTTGCCGGCGCCGTTCGCGCCGACCAGACCGGTCACCCCCGAGGGAACCTGCACGTCGAGCGCGTCGAGCGCCCGCTGCGCGCCGAACTGCATCGTGAGCCCGGCGGCGACGATGATCGGGGCCCCCTGGCTCATCGTCGCCGACCTGGCCGGGTGGTCACCTGACGAGTTCGGCGACGAACTCGGCGAACACCTCGGCGTACAGCATCGCGTCGACGTCGTCGTGCATCACCGAGATCAGCCACTGCTCGTCGAGGCCCGGCGGCAACAGCACGCCCCGGTTGATGCCGTGGATCCACTGGGCGAACGCCAGGTCGAAGTCGGTCGCTTTGTAGTCGCGGTAGTTCCTGACCGGACGATCGAGCCAGGTGATGCAGCCCTTGGCCCCGAACTCGACGGTGTGGGCCGGGATGCCGGAACGGTCGATGATGTCCTGACAGGCGGTGACGAGGCGGTGGTTGCGCGCGACGGTCTCGGCGACGATCGGCTTCGTGCAGGCCTCGGTGAGGGTGGCCTTGACCGCCGCCATCACCAGCGGGTTGCCGTTGTACGTGCCGAGGTGCACCACGCGCCCGTCGGTGATGAAGTCCATGTACTCGGCCTTGCCGCCGAACGCGCCGACCGGGAAGCCACCGCCGATCGACTTGGCGAGGGTGACGAGATCGGGACGCACACCCAGCTGGTTGGTCGCCCCGCCGTAGCCGGCGGTGATGCCGGTCTTGACCTCGTCGAAGATCAACAGCGTGCCGTGGCGGTCGCAGATCTCGCGCACCGCCGCCAGGTAGCCGGGCACGGGCAGGCAGATGCCGATGTTCTCCATCACCGGCTCGACGATGAAGCAGGCCACGTCGTCGCCCGCCAGCGCCCACTCGAGGGCGTCGGGGTCGTTGTAGGGGATCACGATGACGTCGGCGATCGTGCTGGCGGTGATGCCGAGCGACTGGGGCACCGAGTTGGGCCGGTCGGCCGGCCCGGCGAGGTCGAGCGACGGTTTGTTCGACACCATCACCTCGTCGTGGTGGCCGTGGTAGCCGCCTTCGACCTTCACGATCTTCTCGCGGCCGGTGACGCCCCGGGCGAGACGGATCGCGTCGTGGGTCGCCTCGGTGCCCGAGTTGGTGGGCCGCCACATGGGGAACCCGTACCGTTCGGCCAGGATCTCGCCGACCTCGGCGTTGAGCTCGCACGGCGTGACGTACAACGTGCCGTGGTCGAGTTGGGCGGTGACCGCCCGGCGCACCGCCGGGTTCATGTGACCGGCGAAGAGCGCCCCGAACCCCATGTCGAAGTCGAGGTACTCGTTGCCGTCGACGTCGATCATCTTCGAACCCGAGGCGTGCTTGACCACGACCGGCCACGGGTCGTAGGCCTGGAAGCTCGACGGCACACCGCCCGGCATCACCTTGCGGGCTCGTTCGGTGGCCAGCTGGGAACGGCGGGTACGCCGGGCGTAGAGCTCCATCTCTCGGGCAGTGATCTCTTTCGCCTTCGCAGTGAGTTCGCCATGTCTGGACACGGATATCTGGGCTTTCTGTCGGGTCGGTGACTCAATCCTAGGCGGGCCCGCGGCCGGTCGCCTCGCCGACTCGGCGCGGGCGTGCGGCCGGCGACGCGACCCCGGGCCTCAGCTGCGCGGGACCTGGACCCAGGGCAGCTCCTTGTCGACCCGCGGCTCACCGGGCAGGCCGAGCACCTGCTCACCGAGGATGTTGCGCAGGATCTCGGAGGTGCCGCCCTCGATCGAGTTGGCACGCACCCGCAAGAACGCGTACTGCAGCCCCTTGCCGGCGCCGGTGGCGTCGAGCTCGGTCGGGCGCCGGAACGTGTAGTCGTAGCCGACCTGCCCCGGCATCCCCAGCAGGTCGATGCAGAAGTTGTAGAGCCGCTTGTTGAACTCGGCGAACTCGAGCTTGGCGACCGACATCTCGGGCCCCGGGTTGCCGGCCTTGGCGGCCTCGGCGGCGCGCAGGTTGGTGAGCCGGCCGACCTCGCCGCGCACCCACAGCCGCATCAGCTCGTCCTTGCGGGCACCGGTGCGCTCGGACGGGTCGAGGTGCTGCCACACCGCGACGGCGTCGTTGGCGGCACCGCCCCGGCGCGGCTTACCGCCCCCCGCCGAACCGCCGCCGATCGCCGAGCGCTCGTTCATCAGCGTCGTCAGCGACGCCCGCCACCCCTCCCCCTCGGCCCCGATCCGGTTGGCGTCGGGCACCCGGGCGTCGGTCAGGTAGACCTCGTTGAACTCGGCCTCGCCGGTGATCTGGCGCAACGGGCGCACCTCGACGCCCGGCGAGTGCATGTCGATCGCGAAGTACGTCATGCCCTTGTGCTTGGGCACGTCGGGGTTGCTGCGGGTGACCAGCATCCCCCAGTCGGCGAGGTGGGCCAGCGTGTTCCAGACCTTCTGGCCGTTGACGATCCACTCGTCGCCGTCGCGCACCGCCCTGGTCGCCAGGCCGGCGAAATCGGAGCCGGCGCCCGGCTCGGAGAACAGCTGGCACCAACGCTCCTCACCGGTGAACATCGGGCGCAGGAACCGCACCTTCTGCTCGTGGCTGCCGTGGGTGACGATCGTCGGACCGGCGAGCTGCATGAAGAACGAGGTGGGATCGGTCGGCGCCGCCCCGGCCTCGCGGAACCGGCGGTCGATGTGGCGGTTGAGCTCGGGGCGCAGGCCGAGGCCGCCGTACCCGACCGGGAAGTGCACCCACGCCAGGCCGGCGTCGTAGCGGGCGCCGCGCAGCTCGACATCGGGCGTGGTGGCGGGATCGTGGGCGGCGAGCACCGCATCGATCGCGGTGTCGACCTGCTCGAGGGGGTTCTGATCGGTCACCCCGACATTGTCGCGGAAACGAGGTGTGTCGTTCCGCATCGAACCTGGCACAATGGCGGGCGCACCGCGGACCCCGGTCCGCCGCATGGTGACCGTAGCTCAGCTGGTGGTAGCGCCAGGTTGTGATCCTGGAGGTCGGGGGTTCAAGTCCCCTCGGTCACCCCATAGCGTCCGGGCGGGTGGAGGCGACGTGTCGCCTCTACACTGCCCGGACCGCAAGCCGCCTCTAGCTCAACGGCAGAGCAGTGGACTCTTAATCCATTGGTTCTGGGTTCGAATCCCAGGGGGCGGACGCCGAAACCCCGGCAGTTGCCGGGGTTTCTCCGCGTCCTGGGCGCGGCGGAGCGTCCGCACCCGTTCAGCTGCTGCGGCTGATGTTGACCTCGGTCGGGTTGGCGAGCATGTCGAACACCGCCGAGTACTTGGCGCCGCCGGCGAGCAGGGCGTCGATCTCGTCGTCGCTGCAGTCGGCGTCGATGTGGAATTCGATGTCGACGTTGCTGAAGCCCTTGCGCACGTCGGGGTCGACCCCGAGCACGCCGCGGACGTCGATGTCGGCCGAGACGCGCGACGTCACCCGGTTGAGCTGGATGTTGCGGGCCGCGGCACCGGTCGCGATGCCGGCGGTGACGCACGCCGCCAGCGCGTGCAACACGTATTCCTGGGGCGTCGGGCCGTGCCCGTGCCCAAGGGTCGGGTGATCGGCCCGGAACGAGAACCGATCGACGTGGGTGTGGTCGGCCCCCATGCCGTGCCATTCGTGGATCGACGACTCGCTCGCCGTGCCCTCGACCCACTCGTTCACCGCCGAGAACCGGAACTGCGCCAGCTCACCGTTGTCACGCACCTTGGCGATGGCGCCGAACAGTTTGTCGCACGGCACCCCGTTGATTTCTTCACTCACTGTCTACCTCCACAGTTGTCGGAATCCCGGATCCACGCCGGGCATCTCGATCCTACGTGATCGCGACCGGACCGGGGTCCGGGGCGACGCCGACCATGGTCTAGGATGCGTCGACAGCGACCGGGAGGTGCGATCTGTGACGTGGGAGATGGTCGACGAGGGCTGGGGCCGGCGGGCGGTCGAGTTCGCCACGCTGGCCGAACCCAGCAACGCCCGCGAATACGTGGCGGTCCACCACCGGGTCGGCCTCGACCACGGCCACCGGCTGCTCGACGTGGCGTGCGGCTCCGGCCTGGCGATCGAGCTGGCCCGGCTGCGGGGTGCCGAATGCTGCGGGATCGACGCCTCGGCGCGCCTGGTGGCGGTGGCGCGTGACCGCAACCCCGACTGCGACATCCGGGTCGGCGACATGCACGCGCTCCCCTGGGACGACGCCAGCTTCGACGTGGTCACCAGCTTCCGCGGCATCTGGGGCACCACGCCCCGGGCGGTCGACGAGGTGTACCGGGTGCTGCGGCCGGGCGGCCGGTTCGTGTTGACGTGCTGGGGCAACGTCGGCAAGTCGGCGGGCAGCTGGGCGCTGACCCCGCTGCGATGGGCGGCCGACCAGCAGGTCGACAACCAGGCCCAGATGGTGGCGCTCGGACGCCCGGGGGTCGGCGAGGCGTTCCTCGCCGGGTGCGGCTTCGAGGTGGCCGAGCGGTTCGAGATCCCGTTCTGGATGGAGTTCCCCGACCCGGCGACGTTCGCCCGTGCGATGGCGTCGACCGGGCCCGCCTACGAGGCGATCCAGAACGTCGGCGAGGACGAGTTCGTCGCCCGGGCGACCGAGCTCGCCGCCGGGTTCGAGCGCGACGGCCTCCCACTGCGGGCCCAGATCCAGCTGTTCGGCTACCTCGGCACCAAGCCCTGACCGCGCCGCGCCCGCATGCCGCGGCTCGCACGCCGCGGCACCCGGTCAACCGGCGAGGAAGCCGACGAGGTGCTCGGCCAGCTCGGCGCTGTCGTCGACCGCACCGTGGATGAAGCTCGACCGCCGGCGGCGCAGGAAGCTCGCCCCCATGAAGTACACCCCGGGCGCGTCGACGATGACACCGCCGTCGTGGCGCAGCTCGCCGGCCGCGCCGAACACCGGCAGCTCGACCCACGACAGGTCGGGCCGGAACCCGGTCGCCCAGACGATCGTGGCGATCTCGCCGCGCCGCAGATCGAGCATCAGCGGCACCCCGCGCTCGACACGCGTCGGCTCGAAACGTTCGGGCGGCCCGACCTCGGCGTCGAGCCCGTGGCCGGTGATCCAGTCGTCGATCTCGTCGAGCAGCCGGCCGAGCTTCTGGTCGGCGAGGGCGCAGTGGTTGCGCAGGCCGCCCGAGAACATCGCCGTCCCGTCGCGGATGCCGCCCAGCCGGCCGCGCAGCCCGACCCCGAGGTCGGTGAGGCGGTTGAGGTCGAGGGTGCGGCGCTCGGGCGTGCCGACCAGCTGGGGCGACGCCACCTTGCGGGCCTTCGTGATCTCCTCGACGTCGGTGTAGCGCTCGTCGAGCCGCCCGATCGCCTCCATCCAGTGCTGGATGTCGGCGCCCCGGTAGGTGCGCGGCATCCGCACGTGCTCGCCGACCGACAACAGCACCGCCCGGCCGGAGGCGGCGATCTCGTCGGCGAGTTGCACGCCGGTCGCCGCCGCACCGACCACGAGCACCCCACCGTCGGCGAGCTGGTCGGGATGCCGGTAGGCGAGCGGGTCGACCTGGTCGATGCCCGCCGGGACGTCGGCCGCGCACGACGGGATGCTCGCCACGTTGGAGGCGCCACCGGCGAGCACGACCGCCCGGCACGACCAGGTGGCCTCGGCGCTGACGACCTCGTACCCGCCGTCGCCCGGGCGCACGGCGGTCACCGTCACCCCGGTCAGCACCGGCGCCTCGATCCGCCGCGCGTAGTCGCCGATGAAGCCGACGATCTCGGCGCCGGTCATGTAGCCGTCGGGGTCGTCGCCGTCGTAGGCGTGGCCCGGCAGGCGCGCCTGCCAGTTCGGCGTGAGCAGGGTGAACGAATCCCACCGCTGCCCCCGCCACGACTCGGCGACCTCGCCGCGCTCGAGCACCACGTGCTCGACGCCCCGCTCGGACAGGCGGTGGCTCATCGCGAGTCCGTTGTGGCCACCGCCGACGATCACGACAGGCACGCGGTGGCGCGCCGAGCCCATCAGGCGCGACCTTCGCAGCGACCGGTCAGGCCGTCGACGCGCAGCACCAGGTGCGTCCCCACCGGCGTCACACTAGTGAACCGTTCACCGGCCAGCGCAGCCATCAGTCGAGGATCGCCTCGATGTCGACGTCGCTCGAGGCGAGCACGAACGCGACCGGGGTCTCGGTGACGACGTCGGCGAGCAGCGACTGGAGGCGATCGGCGAAGCGCTCGGCGTGCGTGCACGGGTCGGGCAGCCCGATCAGGCTGAGATCGGCGCCGCGTGACCGTTGCGCGATCACCGCGGTGAACGGGCGCTGGTCGGCGATCACGTCGACCGCGACCCGCAGGCGGCCGGCGGCGAAGATCCGGGTGAGGTTGGCCGCCGCCTCGCGGGCGGCGTCGGGCGTCGGCACGACCATCCGCACCGTGATCGTCGCCTTGCGCCACGACTTCTCGGCGGCGAGCGACGTGGCGAGCATGATCATCAGTGCGCCGTTGTCGCGCATCGAGCCGAGCCACACGTCGATCCGCTGCCGCTCACCGTAGGTCTCGTCGTCGCGGGCGCGCACGACGACCACGTTGCGGCCGGCGTCGTGGATCCGCCGGATCATCGTCGCGTAGTCGCGGCTGTCCGACGTCGTCTCGCCGTCGCCGAGCAGCACCGTGTTCGGCACCAGGCCGCCGAGCCCGTACGCCTCGACCAGCACCGACGCCCCGACGTAGGCGCTGGGTGCCGAGACCACCCGGACGAGCGCGTCGACCTTGCGGTCGGCGAGATGTTCGCGCACCGTCTCGGCCAGGTGGCGCTTGCGTTGCGTCGGGGTCGTCTCGGGGAGGATCGTCGCGATCGTGAGCAATCCCCGCCCGTGCGACATCGCGTTGGCGAGATCGATCAGGTACCAGCGCTTGGTCGGGCTGCCGGCCAGCACGAGGATGTTGGGGCGCCAGCTCTTGGCATGGCTGGACGGGCGGATGTGGGCGGCCGCCCAGCGGATCAGGTTGATCCACAACCCCTGACGGATGTCACCCCACTGTGCCCGTGCCCGGCGGCGGTCGAGCAGCGCCCAGATCACCAGCACGATCACCGACGCGATCAGCGTCGCCAACGGGTTGATCAGGAACATCACGGCGACGCATCCGAGCGCACCGGCGAGCGAGACGCTCCAGTGCACCCGGAACGTCGGCCGGAACGACGGGTTCCGCAGGAAACGCTCGCCCGCCGACACGAAGTTGACCACCGCGTACGACGCCAGGAAGAACATGGTGAGCACCGGTGCGACGGCGTTGAGATCGCCGATCGCGACCACACCCAGCACGAGCGCCAGCGAGAAGAACGTGCCCAGCCGCGGCTCGTCGTCGGGCCCGGAGCCGCGGCCGAGCATCCGCAGCGGGCCCGGCAGGATGCCGTCGCGGGCGAGCGCCTGCAGGATGCGCGGCGCACCCAGGATGCTGCCGAGCGCGCTCGACAACGTGGCGCCCCAGACCCCCAACAGGATCGCCGGCCCCCAGAACGCGATCGAGCGCATCACCAGCGGGTCGTCCACCAGCGACGCCGTGTCGGCCCGCCGGTCGAGCACGACCGGGATGACCATGTAGAGCACGTAGCTGACCCCGATCGCGGCGAGCGTGCCGCGCGGGATCGACTTGCGCGGCTCGGCGAGATCGCCGCTCATGTTGACACCCGCCATGATCCCGGTGACCGCCGGGAAGAACACAGCGAACACGATCCAGAACGGTTCGGGTTCGAACGATCCACCGGTCGCCACCGGCGCGGTGACCGTGTGCGTGCCGAGGAAGAACGACACCAGCGACAGCGCGATCACCGCCATGATCAGGTACTGGGCGCGGATCGCCGCCCGCGCCGACACCAGCGCCAGCACCGCGACGAACACCGTCGTCGCCAACGCCAACGCCCGGACCGGCACGTCGGGGACGACGGCGTTGACGCTCTCGGCGAAGCCCAGCGTGTAGAGCGCGACCGACAGTGCCTGGGCGAGGTAGAGCGGGATCCCGATCGCCCCGCCGATCTCGTACCCGAGCGACCGGCTGACCATGTAGTACGCGCCACCGGTGCGGACCACCTGGTCGGTGGAGATCTGGGCGATCGACAGGCCGGTCAGCAGCGTGATCGCGGTGGCGATCGTGACGATGACCAGCGTGTTGCGCAGCCCGGCGTTGCCCACCACCCAGCCGAAGCGCAGGTACATGATCACGCCGAGGATCGTGAGGATCGACGGGGTGAACACGCCGCCGAAGGTGCCCAACCGGCGACGCCCGACGTCGACCCTCGGGATCGGTGCGGTCGTCATGCGGGTTCGGGGGCGACGCTCACGACCGGACCGAGGCGACCACGTAGTGGACGCCGATCCGGTCGGCGTACGCCTCGTTGCCGGGCAGGTAGGGCTGAGGGTCGCTGACCCAGGTCGGACTCCAGACGCCGTCGGCAGCCAGGCGGTCGATCACCACCCGGCAGGCACGCGGCTCCCAGAGGTCCTCGCGCTGCGTGAACGCGACGACCCCGCCGGGGCGGACCACCCGGCAGAACTCGCGCCAGCAGGCGTCGACATCGGGCAGATAGGTCATCACGCCGACGCACGTCAACGCGTCGAAGGTGTCGGCGGCGAAGTCGAGCGGTCGCTGCAGGTCGGCCGTGGCGAGCGACGAGTAGGCACCCGAGGCGGCGGCCAGGGCGATCGACGCCTCGGACACGTCGACACCGGTCAAGGTGCCGGAGAACCCGAGCCGGCGCAGCGCCCGGCCGCAACCACCGGTGCCGCACCCGGCGTCGAGCACCGTCGCCGGCCGGCCGGCGAGCACGCGCTCGGCGACCACGGCGGGCGCCCGGTACGCCCAGGCGTCGAGATCGGCGTCGTAGCGCTCGGCCCACGCGTCGTAGTACGCCGCCACCTCGGCCCGATCGGCACTGCCCCGCAACAACCAGCCGTCGTCGGACTCGTCCACCCGACCGTTGTAGCAGAGTGGGCGGCCCCGCCGGTCAGCCTCCCGGCTCGACGGCGAGGCGGCGCCGGCGCGACGCCTGCCACGCGACCGCCGAGGCGATCATCGCCGAGGCGCCCAGCAGGTACCAGCCGTAGTTGCGCGTCGTCGGCATCCGGTTGACCAACCAGGTCTGGATGCGCTCGCCGAAACCGATCACCGGGTCGTCGAGCGGGCCGTCGAAGAAGAACAACCGCACCTCGTAGAACCCGAAGTAGGCGACGTACGCACCGGCGATCACCAAGAACGCGCCGGCGATCAGGTTCATCTTCGGCAGCAGCGACCGGAACCTGCCGACCAGGCCCTCCCTGGCCAGCGCGACCGCGAGGGTCAGCACGCTCACGACGACGCCCATGCCGACGCCGTACACCACGAAGACCGTGACGCCCGACAGGTGGTTCTCGTTGCGGAACGTCGTGGACGTCACCGCCAGGAACGGCCCGATGGTGCACGACAGCGAGGCGACGGCGTAGGACACGCCGAACAGGAACATCGACAACAAGGTGCCGTCGGCGCCGCCCCGGTCGAGCTTGGGGATGCTCAGCACCAGCTGCCGGCCGGTGAGCAGGAAGATCCCGAGGGCGACCAGCCCGATCCCGATCACGACCGTGGCCCACGGGAGGTACCGCTGGACGCCGGAGGCGAACAGGGTGATCACCAGCCCGATCGACCCGAACACCGCGACGAAACCCGCAGTGAGCACGGCCGAGACGGCCAGGCCGCGGCCGACGGCGCTCGAACGCGAACGCCCGTCGTCGAGACCGACGAACGCCGACAGGTAGGCGGGCAGCAACGCGAACCCGCACGGGTTCACCGTTGCTGCCATGCCGGCAGTGAGCGCCAGCGCGAACGGCCCGTTCAACACCACGGTGCAACACCGTAGGGCGGTCGCCGCGCCCCGGCACGTCGGCCCGGCAAACTCTCCGCCACGACCACGGCCGGGCTCAGCCCGCCATCGCCACGACGATCTGTTCGAGCACCGCCGGGCTCGTGGCGAGATTGAGCCGGACGTGGCCGGCGCCCTGCGGGCCGAAGTCGCACCCGGCGCTCAGCGCCACACCCCGCTCGGCGAACGTCGCCGCTGGATCGGTCCCGAGGCCGAGCGCCGTGCAGTCGAGCCAGCAGAGGTAGGTGGCCGCCGGCGGCCGATAGCCGACACCGGGCAGGTGCCGCTCGAGCAGGCCCGACAGGGCGTGCCGGTTCTCGTCGAGCACGGCGAGCACCGCCTGCAACCAGGCGTCACCGCCGGTCCACGCCGCCACCGTGGCGGTGACCGCCATCAGGTTCGGGGCGCCGAGGTAGTGGCCGGGCAGGGCGTCGAACGCGGCGAGCATGCGGTCGCTGCCACAGTGCATCACCGCCCACCGCAGCCCGGCCAGGTTGAACGCCTTCGACGACGAGGTGAGCGTGACGGTGCGGGCCGACACGTCGGCGCCGAGCGACTCGAACGGCACGTGGACCCCACCCGGCAGCGTGAGGTCGGCGTGGATCTCGTCGCTGACGACGGTCAGATCGAACCGCGCCGCGATCTCGGCGACCCGCTCGAGCTCGTGGCGCCCGAACACGTGGCCGAGCGGGTTGTGCGGGTTGCACAGGATCCAGATCGAGGCCCCCGACGCCGCCAGCTCGGCTTCGAGCGCGTCGTAGTCGAACGCCCCGTCGCGCAGCTCGACGGGTACCAGCCGCCGGTCCATCCGGCTGACCGTGTCGAGGAACGGAAAGTACGCCGGCATGTGCAGCACCACCCCGTCGCCCGGCCGCGACAGGTGCAGCACCGTGGCGCGCACCCCCTGCAACACGTCGACCAAGTCGCGCACCCGGTCGGGCCGCACCTCCCAGCCGAACCGTTCGGCCATGCGCGGCGCGAACAGCTTGCCGGCCGGCGACAACGGGTTCGGTTCGCCCCAGTCGGCGTAGCCGAACGTCCCGGCGTCGACCACGGCGCGCAACGCGTCGGTGATCGCCGGGGCGACGGGGAAGTCCATGTCGGCCACCCAGGCCGCGAACGGCGCCCGGCGGGCCTGCCACTTCTTGCCGGCCCGCCGGCGCAGCGTCGCGACGTCGAGCGACCGCAGACCGAACGGGTCGGGCGACCCCGAAGCCCGATCGCTCACGGCACGACCACGAGCTTGCCGGCCGCCCGCCGTTCGGCGAGGTCGCGCAAGGCGTCGACGGTGCGCTCGAGCGGGTACTCGGCAGGTGCGACCGGGCTCAGCGTGCCGTCGGCGACCATCCCCATCACCTCCCGCAGGAGGGCATCGTTGTCGTGGCGGTGGCGCATCGCCCACGAACCCCACTCGACCCCGGTGACCGCCCGGTTGCGCAGCAGCACCTGGTTGAGCGGCAGCGACGGGATCCCCCCGACGAACCCGATCACGAGGAACTGGCCGCCGTCACCGAGGCTGCGCAGCCAGGTCTCGGCCTGGTCGCCGCCGACCGGGTCGTACACCAGGTCGACACCGGCTTTGCCCTCGGTGGCGACCAGGTCGCGCACCGCCGACTTGACGTCGTCGGTGACGTCGAAGGCCACCTCGGCCCCCCGCTCGAGCGCCAACCGGCGCTTGGCGGCCGACGACGCGACGGCGAACACCCGCAGCCCCATCGCCCGGCCGACGTCGACCGCCGCCAGGCCGACGCCGCCGCCCGCCCCGATCACCAGCAGCGACTGGCCGGGCCGCGCCGCCGCCCGGTTGCGCAGGGCGAACACCGCCGTCATGTAGCTCTGCACGAACGTCGCCGCCACCGCGTCGCAGATGCCGTCGGGCACCGGCGTGGCGGCGTGGGCGGGGGCGACGACCTCGTCGGCGAAGGCGCCGGAACCGGCCGCGATCAGGACCCTGGTGCCCGGTGCGAGTTGCGGCGCGTCACGGGCGACGTCGTCGGCGACCGCGATCACGTCGCCGACGCACTCCCATCCGGGGGTGAACGGGGTGGGCGTCTTCAACTGGTAGCGGCCCTGCACGATCAGGGTGTCGACGTAGTTGACGCCGGCCGCCCGGACCCGCGCCTTGATCGTGCCGGGGAGCAACTCGGGCGACGGCACCTCCTCGAGGACCAGATCGTCGATCGGGCCGTACCGTTTGCACAGGATCGCTCGCATCACCGGATTGTGGCACTCGGCTACCGTCACCGCCGTGCCCGAACCGCTCGACCCCGTCACACTGCGCGGCCACCACGTGCAACTCGAACCGCTGCACCGCGACCACGCCGCCGGTCTGGCCGCCGCCGCGGCGATCGACCGCTCGACGTTCGACCTCGCCTGGGTGCCCGACGGCGTCGTGGCGATGCAGGGCTACATCGAGTCGCTGCTCGCCGACCGCGACCGCGCCCTCGTGCTGCCGTTCGCCCAGCGCAACCTGGCCACCGGCGAGCTGGTCGGCTGCACCCGCTACCTCGACCTGCGGTGGTGGCGCGGCCGGCGGGCGCCCGACGAGCTCGAGATCGGCGGCACCTGGCTGGGCGCCGCCGCCCAGCGGACGGCGATCAACACCGAGGCGAAGCTGCTGCTGCTCGGCCACGCGTTCGACACGCTCGGCGTGTGGCGGGTGGCGATCTGCACCGACGAGCGCAACGCGCGCAGCCGGGCCGCGATCGCCCGCATCGGCGCCTCGTTCGAGGGGGTCCTGCGCAAGCACCGGTTGCGCTACGACGCCTCCGAGCCGACGCCGCGCAACACCGCCGTCTACTCGATCATCGACGACGAGTGGCCGCTGGTGCGGGCGGCGCTCACCGCCCGCCTCGCCGGCGCCTGACCCGGCGGGCGGCCCGGCGGGCGGCCCGCCCGGGGGCGACCGGTCCGGCTGGCTACGATCGCTGCGGATGCAGGCGCTGGTGGTGATCGCACATCCGTGCGACGACAGTTTCACGAAGGCCGCCGCCGCGGCGGCGATCGCCGGGTTGGAACGTGCCGGTCACCTCACCGACCGGATCGACCTGTACGCGGCGGGTGTGCGCCCGGCGATGTCGCTCGCCGAGCGCCGGGCCTACCACGGCGACCGGCCGATCCTCGACCCGCAGCTCGCCGACCACGCCGAGCGGCTCCGGCGCGCCGAGATCCTCGTGTTCGTCTACCCGACCTGGTGGAGCGGCCTCCCGGCGATCCTCAAGGGCTGGCTCGAACGGCTGATGGTGCCGGGCGTCGGGTTCCGCTTCGACGACCGGGGCAAGGTGGTGCCGGGCCTCGGGCACGTACGCCGCATCGTCGGCATCAGCACCTACGGCGCGACGCGCCCGCGGGTCAAGCTGATCAACGACAACGGCCGCCGCATCCTCACGCGCTCGCTGCGCCTGGCGTGCGGGTGGCGGACCCGCACCACCTGGCTGGCGCTGTACGCGATCGACACCACCACCGCCGACGAACGGCGGCGGTTCCTCGAACGGGTCGGGCGCCGGACGGGACGGATCTGATGCGGGTGCTGCTGGTGTACTGCCATCCCGACCCCGAGTCGCTCGTGGCCGCCGCCCGCGACCGCGCCCTGGCCGGGCTGGCGACGGCCGGCCACGAGGTGCGGGTGACCGACCTGTACGCCGACGGCTTCGAACCCGCCCTGTCGGCCGACGAGCACCGCAGCTACCTCACGCCCGGTGTCGCGCCCGACCTCGCCGGCCATGCCGCCGACCTGCGGTGGGCCGAGGCCCTGGTGCTGGTGCACCCGACCTGGTGGAGCGGTCAACCGGCGCTGCTGAAGGGCTGGATCGACCGCGTCTGGGTGGCGGGGGTCGCCTGGGAGCTGCCCGCCGGCGGCGGCAGCCTGCGCCCGCTGCTGACCGGCCTGCGCCGGATCGTCGTGGTCACCACGCACGGCTCGTCGAAGTTCGTCAACAGCCTCCAGGGCGAGGCCGGCAAGCGCACCGCGACCCGGGCGATCCGGGTGGTGTGCAGCCGTCGCACCCGCACCACCTGGTGCGCGCTGTATGGGGTCGACACCGCCGACGCGGCGGCCCGGCACCGGTTCCTCGACCGCGTCGAGCGCACCCTCGCCCGGCTCTGACCCGCCGCTCAGCGGGCGGCGACCGCCACCGCGACGGCGGCGGCGACACGGGCGTTGTGCTCGGCGAGGGCCAAGTTGGCGGGGATGCTGCGCCCGTCGGTGGCGGCGGCGATCCGGCCGAGCACGAACGGGGTGATCGCGGCGCCGGTGATGCCCGCCGAGTCGCAGTCGGCGAGCGCCCTGGCGAGCACGTCGTCGAGCTCGGCCGGATCGAGCTCGTCGCCGGGCGGGATCGGCACGGCGAGCAGCACGCCCGACCGCGCCCGGGTGCGGTTGGCGAGCACCGCCGCCACCTCGGCAGCCGTCTCGACCCGGTGCGGCACGCTCCGGCCCGACGACCGGGTGTAGAACGCCGGGAAGTCGTCGTGCTGCCAGCCGAGCACCGGGACGCCGACGGTCTCGAGGTACTCGAGGGTGCGCCCGAGGTCGAGGAACGCCTTGGCGCCGGCGCACACGGTGATCACCGGGTGATGGGCGAGCGCGTCGAGATCGGCGCTGATGTCGCCGGTCGCCTCGACACCGCGGTGGACGCCGCCGATGCCACCGGTCGCGAACACCGACACCCCGGCTGCCGCCGCCAGGGCGACCGAGGCCGACACCGTGGTGGCGCCGAACGGCCAGCGCTGGGCGACCGCCACCGGCAGATCGCGCTCGGCGGCCTTGCGTCCCGCCCCGAGGATCCGCTCGTGCTCGTCGTCGCGCAGGCCGACCCGGGCGACGCCGTCGAGCACGGCGGTGAGGGCCGGCACCGCTCCCCCGCCGGTGATCGCCGCCAGACAGCGCGCCAGCGCTGTGGCGTTGGCGGGTGCCGGCAGACCGAGGTGGGAGAAGATCGTCGACTCGAGGGCGACCACCGGTCGCCCGGCGGCGAGCGCCTCGGCGACGGCCTCGGACAGCAGCGGTTCGATCACGGCGACAGTCTGCCAGCGATCAGGCGCCGACGAATCGGGTGACGCACTCGACGTGGTGGGTGTGCGGGAACAGGTCGAGCGCCTCGGTGCCGTCGTGGCGGTACCCCTGGCGGCCGAGCAGCGCGGCGTCGCGGGCGAGCGCCACCGGATCGCAGCTGACCAGCACGATCAACGGCGCGCCGGTGGCCGCCATCGCGGCGACACCCGGCCGCCCGAGACCCGAGCGCGACGGGTCGGCGATGACGACGTCGATCCGGGTGCCGCGATCGGGTCGCCACGCACCGACCTCGCCGTGTTCGACCCGGGCGGTGCGCCCGGCGAGGTTGGCGCGGCAGTCGGCGACCGCCGACTTCGAGGTCTCGACCGTCCACAGGCGGGCGTCGGGCGACGTGGCGGCGAGGGCGAACAACCCGACCCCGGCATAGGCGTCGAGCACCGTGTCGGCGGTGGCCAGCTCGGGCGCCGCCCGGCGCACGGCGGCCACCAGCAGCTCGGCGGCCTGCGGGCCGCTCTGGAAGAACGAGGCCGCCGACACCCGGAAGCGGTGGCCGGCGACGAGTTCGTGGAGATGGGCCGACGCGCCGGTACGGGCCGCTTCGGGCAGGCCGGTGACCTCGCCCTGGGCGCGGTCCCAGCGCACGGTCAGCTCGCCGGTGGCCGCCGAGGTGCGCAGCGTCGCCTCGAGGCCGGGTGGGACGCGGATCGTGTCGAGCACCGGCAGCAGCGCCGGGTGGGCGACCAGGCAGCCGGTGGCCGACACGGTGTCGTGCGACCGGTCGGCCCGGAACGACGCCCGGCCGGTCGGGTCGCCGACGACCCGCAGCGTCGTGCGGTACCCGGTGTCGGCCACCACCCCGCCGGCGGTGACCACGGCGTCGGGCAGCTTGCCGGTGCGGCGCAACGCATCGCGCACCACCTCGATCTTGGCCGCCAGTTGAGCCGGCACCCGCAGGTGCTGCCAGTCGCACCCCCCGCAGCCCTCGCGGCGGCGCACGCACGGCGGCTCGACGCGGTCGGGCGAGGCGACCAGCACGCGGCCGACCGTGGCGCGCGACCAGTCGCCGTGCGATTCGACGAGGTCGACGGTGATCTCGTCGCCGGGGAGCCCGCCACGCACGAACATCACCCGACCGTCGACGTCGCGAGCCAGCGCCTCACCGCCGGCGATCAGCCGTTCGGGCCGCACGACCTCGGCGGCGAACTGGTCGGTCATCGCCGGCAGGCTACCGACCGTGGCCGTCCGGCGACACGAGTACCCCCGGGATGTGCGCACCCACCGCCGACGGCGCCAAACTGGGGGTGTGAGCGCCGACCCGACCGAGTGGTACTGGGACCTCGAACGCGGCCGCGCCGTGCCCGCCGAGCAGCGCGGGCCCGGCGACCACATGTTGGGCCCCTACCGCACCCGGGGCGAGGCGGAGAACTGGAAGGCGACGGTCGAGGCCCGCAACCGGGTCTGGGACGACGCCGACGACGCGTGGGACGACGAGCGGGACGACCGCGGCGATCGGGACGACGACGAGCGGGACGACCGCGACGACGCGCCGCGCGCCCACCCGGTTGACTAGGTTCTGCGTTCGTGGCCCGCCCGATCCAGATCGTCCCGTCCGTGCTCCCCGCCGACTTCGCCCGGCTCGGCGACGAGGTCGCGGCGCTCGAGGCGGCCGGCGTCGACCACATCCAGTGGGACGTGATGGACGGCCAGTTCGTGCCGAACCTCACGTTCGGTCCCGACGTGATCAAGGCCGCCCGCGCCCATTGCACCGTGCCGTTCGAGGCCCACCTGATGGTGTACACGCCCGACGTGATGGCCGAGCAGTACGTCCAGGCCGGTTGCTCACGCCTGATCGTGCACGCCGAGGCGTGCACCCACCTGCACCGCACCCTCGACGCCATCAACTCGCTCGGCGCCCGGGCGGCGGTGGCCCTCAACCCGGCGACACCCGTGGCGGCGATCGAACACGTCCTCGACCTCGTCGACCTGGTGCTGGTGATGACGGTCAACCCGGGCTTCGGCGGGCAGGCCTACATCACCGCGATGGAGCCGAAGATCGCCGAGGTCCGCCGGATGATCGACGACCGCGGGCTGTCCGACACGGTCGACCTCGAGGTCGACGGCGGCATCGGGCCCGCCACCATCGCCGGGGCGGTCGCGGCGGGGGCCAACGTGCTGATCGCCGGCAGTGCGCTCTACCGCGACCCGGCGGGGCTCGAGCACGCGGTCACCGAGCTGCGGGCACTGGCCGAAGCGGCCAGGGCCTGATCACGCCGCACCGTCACACCCCGTCCCTACGATCGTCCACGTGACCATCCGCGTTCAGCTCACGCACGCCCGCGATGCGTTGGCCGCGCTCGCGGCCGCGGTCACCACCGCCAAAGGCGGCCACCCCCTCACACCGGTCACGGTGATGGTGCCCACCAACGCCGCCGGGGTCATGGCCCGGCGCGCCCTCGGCCGGGCCGGCGGCGTGGCGGCGATCGGCATGGTCACCCCCTACCGGCTGGCCGAGCTGCTGGCCGGCCCGGGCCTCCACGACGCCGGCCGCCGCCCGGTGTCGACACCGGCGCTCGACCTGGCGATCAAGCGGGTGCTCACCGACGACCCCGGGGCGTTCGGCGACGTCGCCCAGCACGCCTCCACCGTCGCCGCGCTGCGCGACCTGCACCGCGAGCTGCGCCGCGCCGGCCCGGCGGCGCTGCAGCAGCTCGCCGGCGCCAGCCGCCGCGGCCGCGAGGCGGCGCGCGTCTCCGCCGGCGTCACCGCCCGCCTGGCGGGCACGTGGTACGACGAGGGCGACCTGCTGCGCGGCGCGATCGACCGGCTCGTCGCCGCGCCGGTGGCGGGCCTCGAGCAGGTCGTCGTGTTCCTGCCGCACGCCACGGCAGGGCTCGAGCTCGAGCTGTTGCGGGCGATCGGGGCGGCCGGCGACACCACCGTCGTGCTGGCCCACACCGGCGTCGCCGAGCTCGATCTCGAGATGCTCGAGTTCGCGCACCGCCTCGGCGCGGCGGTGACCGGCCCGGCCGACAGCCCGCCACGGCCGCACCGGCCCGAGACCTACTCGGTCACCGACGCCGATGACGAGGTGCGCCACGCCGTGCGGCTCGCCGTGCAGCACGCCCGGGCCGGGGTCGCATTCGCCCGGATGGCCATCCTGTGGCCGTCCGACCGGCCCTACGCCCGGCTCGTCGAGCACCACCTCGACGCGGCGGGCCTGCCGTGGAACGGCCGGCCCGGCACGCTCGCCACCGAGCGCGTCGTCCCCCGTTTCCTGCTCGACCTGCTCGACGTCGATCGCCGCGGCCTGCGGCGCAGCGACCTGTTCGACCTGCTCGCCGACGTCCCCACCCGCGGCGAGCAGGGCCAGGTGGTGCGGCTCGCCACCTGGGAGCGCATCGCCCGCGAGGCGGGTGTCAACCGGCCCGGCCAGTGGGCCGGGCGGCTCGCCCGGTTCGCCGCCGCCGAGCGGGCCCGCGCCGAGCGCTCCGACGACGGTGCCGCCTCCCGCCGCTGGGCCGCGGCGGCCGATGCGGCCGACGAGCTCGCGGCGTTCGTCGCCGCGCTCGAGCGCGATCTCGGCGACGCCGCCGCGGTGCGCACGTGGCGCGAGTGGGCCGACTGGTCCACCCGTCAGATCGAGTGGCGGCTCGGCAACCGCCTGCTCGGCCGGCTCGACGAGGCCGAACGGTTGGCCCATGAGCACACCACCCGGGTGCTCGACCGGCTGCGCCACCTCGACACGGTCGGCCGGCCCGTTCGCCGCAGCGAGTTCCGCGAGGTCTTCGCCGCCGAGTTCGACGTGGCGCCGGGCCGCCTCGGCCGGATCGGCGACGGCATCACCGTCGGCTCGCTCACCGGGGCGATCGGGCTCGACTCCGATCTCGTCATCGTGCTCGGCGGGGTCGACGGCCTGCTGCCGCCCGCCCCCGACGCCGATCCGCTCGTCGGCGACCTCGACCGCCAGGCCGCCCAACTCCCCACGTCGCGGGCGCGCGCCCGGCGCGCCCACCGCAACTTCTTGGCGGTGCTCGACACCGCCACGAGCGTGGTGGTCGGCGTGCCGCGCGGCGACCTGCGCTCGGCCACCGAGCGGCCACCGTCGCGTTGGCTCGCCGCCCACCTGCCCGACGCCGTCGAGCACCAGATCAACAGCCACCATGCCGGGCTGCTCGCCACCGAGTTCCCGGCCGCCGACCACGAGCACCGCCTCCGCGATCGCCTCGCCGCCGCCCACCGCGGGGCCGGCCTGCTGTCCGACCGGTGTGCCGGCGACCCGGTCGCCGTCCGGGCCCTCGCGATGCGTGCCGCCCGCCGCCGCAGCATCCTCACCGAGTTCGACGGCGACCTCAGCAGCCGGTCGATCGAGCACTTCACCGGCCCGGTGTCGCCGTCGCGCCTCGAGGCCTGGGCGAAGTGCCCGCACGGCTACTTCATGCGCTACCTGCTCGGGGTCCAACCGATCGACGACCGCGACGACGAACTCGCCCTCTCGCCCCTCGAGCGCGGCAACGTCGTGCACGTCACGCTCGACCGGTTCCACCGCGAGGTGATCGTCGGGCACCTCCCGCAACCCGGCCCCGGCGGCTGGGGCCCCGTGCACGAACAGCACCTGCTGGCGATCTTCGACGAGGTCGCCGACGACTTCGAGCGCACCGGCCGCACCGGCCGGGCCGCCCACTGGCAGCTCGATCGCCGATCGGTCAGGGCCGACCTGGTCGAGTGGTTCCGGCGCGACGGCGACACCGTGGCCGCCCGGGGGGCCGAGGTCGTCAGTTCCGAGCTGCGGTTCGGTCGTGACGGGTCGGTCACGTTGCCGCTGCCCGACGGCCGCCGGCTCGCCGTGCACGGCTCGATCGACCGCATCGACCGGCAGGCCGACGGCGCGCTGGTGGTGATGGACCACAAGTCCGGCGCCGACTCGGCGTTCGGCAAGATCTCGGCGGCCGACCCGACCGAGGGGGCGACCAAGTTCCAGCTCCCCACCTACGCGGCCGCCGCTCTCGCCCACTTCGGCGGGTCCGACGGCCCGCTGGCGGTGCACGCCGAATACGACTTCTTCGCCCGGGGCGGCTACCACCGCCACGGGTACACCTTCGACGACGCGGTCTGGGCGCAGGTCAGCGCCGATCTGGGGCACCTGGTGGCGGGCATCGAGGCCGGCCTGTTCCCGGCCACGCCCGACGCCCCGGGCTGGCACGCCTACGTCGGCTGCCACTACTGCGAGCCCGACGGCCTGGGTACCGCCGAACGGTTCGCCGAATGGCAGCTCAAACAGGCCGATCCCCGGCTCGCCCAGCAGTTCGCGGGGCACGACGCATCATGAGCGCCCCCGCCCCCCTGCCCGACCAGCGCGACCGCGAGGCGATCACGACCCAGTTGTCGACCAACCTCTTCGTCGAGGCCGGGGCCGGCTCGGGCAAGACCAGCAGCCTGGTCGACCGGATCGTGGCGCTGGTCGCCGACGGGGCCGAGATCGGCACGATCGCCGCGATCACGTTCACCGAGAAGGCGGCCGCCGAGCTGCGGCACCGCCTGCGCGGCAAGCTCGCCGAGGCCCAGGCGGGCGCTGGGCCCGACCAGACGACGCGCCTGCGGGCCGCGCTCGACGGCCTCGACCACGCGCCGATCGGCACCCTGCACGCGTTCGCCCGCCGCCTGCTCAACGACCACCCGGTCCAGGCCGGGCTGCCACCCGGCTTCCGGGTGCTCGACGAGCTCGAGAGCCACCTGGCGTTCGAGCAGCGCTGGAGCATGCTGCTCGACCAACTGCTCGACGACCCCGATCCGCCGGGCGGCGTCACCGAGGGCGGCACCGAGTTGATCGAGCTGTGCAGCCTCGACAACTTCCGCCTCCACGTCGGCGGCAAGCGGGTCGCCGCCGGCTTCCACGCCAACTGGGACCTCGTCGCCGAACGCGTCGACTGCTCGCCCCCGGCGCCCTTCCGGCTCGATCCCCGGCCGTTCGTCGAGGCCCTCCTCGATGTGTGCCAGACCCCGTGCCCCGACGCCGACCGGCAGTTCGATCTGCTCACCGTGCTGCACGGCTTGGGCACCCGCCTGCAACACGCCCACCAGCTCGCCGAGCAACTCGAGCTGCTCGGCGAGGTGGCCCGGCGCTGCGCCAAGGTGCAACTGACCGGCTCCCAGAAGAACTGGCGCAGCGCCGGGTTCGACGCCGACGCCCTGCCGGCCCTGCGCGCCCGCGAACTCACCCTCGCCGAGCAGGCCGAGGCGTTGCTGCAGACCGTGCGCGCCCACCGCGTCCGCGTGCTCGGCGCGCTGCTCGGCGGGTGGGTGCTCGACGGCGCCCGGGCGCGGGCGGCCGACGGCACCGTCGAGTTCCACGACCTGCTGGTGCTCACCCGCCAGCTCGTCACCCACCACACCGAGGTGCGCGCCGAGCTGCACCACCGCTACCGCCGGATCCTGCTCGACGAGTTCCAGGACACCGATCCGATCCAGCTCGAGATCGCGGTCCGCCTCGCCTCCGACCCGTACGACCCGGCCCAAGCCCCCGACACCGGCGACTGGACCCTGCTGCGGCCGCTGGCCGGCCGGCTGTTCATCGTCGGCGACCCCAAGCAGTCGATCTACCGGTTCCGACGGGCCGACATCGCCCAGTACATGCAGGCCGCCGGCCAGATCGGGGCGGCGACCGCCACGTTGTCGTCCAACTTCCGGTCCTCGGGCCCGGTGCTCGACTGGGTCAACCACGTGTTCGGCCGGCTGATCCAGTTCGACGCCGGCATCCAGCCGGCGTACCAACCGCTCGAGGCACGGCGGGCCCGGTTCCGCGACCACGGCTCGGTCACGGTGCTCGGCGCGTCGGCCCACGACGACCTCGCCACCGGCAAGAAAGCCGACGAGCTGCGGTGGCGCGAGGCCGCCGACGTCGCCGATGCCGTGTCGACCGCGCTCCACGACCGATGGCTGGTCACCGAGCAGCTCGGCGACGGTGAAGCCCGGTTGCGGCCCTGCCGCCCCGGCGACATCACCGTGCTGCTACCGGCACGCACCTCGCTGCCCGCCCTCGAGGCGGCGCTGCGCGACCGCGACCTGCCCTACCGCGCCGAGAACAGCTCGGTCGTGTACGTCACCACCGAGATCCGGCAGCTGATGCTGGCGCTGCGGGCGGCCGACGACGCCACCGACCAGCTCGCCCTCGTCGCCGCGCTGCGCACGCCGCTCTACGGCTGCAGCGACACCGAGCTGTACGACTGGCGGTCCGGGGGTGGCAGCTGGTCGATCTGGGCCGACCCGCCCGCCTCGCTCGGCGACCATCCCGTCGCCGCCGCGATCGCCCATGTCCGCTCGCTCGCCGAGCGCAGCACCTGGCGCACCCCCGCCGACCTGCTGGCCGCCCTGGTCGACGAGCGGCGGGTGCTCGACGCCGCCCTCGACGGCGCCGACGCCCGCGACGTGTGGCGCCGGGTCCGCTACGTCGTCGATCAGGCCAGGGCGTGGAGCGACGCCGGCGGGCACGGCCTGCGGCGCTACCTCGGCTGGGTCGCGTTGATGGCCAGCGAGAGCCGCAACGCCGACACGATCCTTCCCGAACACGACGACGACGCCGTTCGCATCATGACCATCCACGCCGCGAAGGGCCTCGAGTTCCCGATCACCATCGTGTCCGGGCTCACCACCAAGCCGACCCCCCGCTACGCCCACACCGCCGTCTGGCACCAGCACACCTGGACGATCTCGAGCCACCGCCACGACGAGGTCTACGCCGACTTCGCACCGCTCGACGAGCAGATGGGCGATGCCGAGCGACGGCGGCTGCTGTACGTGGCCTGCACGCGGGCCGTCGATCACCTGGTGGTGTCGCTGCACCGGCCGCCGTCCGACGCCGAGATCGGCCCCACCTCCACCAGCGCCGCACTGCTGCACGCCGGTGACGCCCTCGGGGCCGGGGCGCGGCCACTCGAGCCGGCGGCGGGCGCCTTCACCCGGCCGCAACCCGGCCACCGCGAGCCGGGCTGGGCCGACGAGGGCGAGTGGCGACGCGAGCGCGACCGCGCCGTGCGCGCCGCCGGCCGCCGCACCACCGTCAGTGCCACGCGGCTCGCCGACGAGCTCGCCGACGAGCTCGCCGCGACCATCGGTGTCGAACCGGACGGGTCCGCCGACAGCGGCCTCGCGAAGGAACCGGTCGACCTCGACCTGCCGCCGTGGCAACGCGGCCGCTACGGCACCGCCGTCGGACGCGCGGTGCACGGTGTGCTGCAGTTCACCGACCTGCACACCGGGGCCGATGTCGACGCGCTCGCCGCCGCCCAGTGCGCGGCCGAAGGCATCGACGGGCTCGAGCAGCTGGTCGCCGACCTGGCCCGCTCGGCGCTGGCGACCCCGATCGTGCAGTTCGCCGCCGGGGTTGAACACCACCGCGAGCTGTTCGTGGCGGCACCCACCGGCGACCGGCTGCTCGAGGGGTACATCGATCTGCTGGTGCGCACCGACGACGGCTACGTGATCGTCGACTACAAGACCGACGACTGGGCCGACGGCACCGACCGCTCCGCCCGCCTCGACCGCTACCGCACGCAGCTGGCGGCGTATGCGGTGGCGCTCGAGGCCGTCATCGGCGAGCCGGTCGCCGGCGGCGTGCTGGTGCGCTGCACGCCCGCCGGCCCGGCCGAGCAGATCGCGCTCGACGGGTTCGCCGAGGCCCGGCGGGCGGTGCGCGACGCCCTCAGCTGAACCGGCGGCGACGGCGAGCCGCGAAACCCCGGTAGGCGCCCGCCAGGCCGAGCCGCAACATCGCGAGCACGAACACCACTGCCACCACGATCGCGAACGGCACCACGACGGCCGCGACGATGCGCAGCTTGGCCCCCGACAGCGGCTGCAGCAGTCCGGCGTCGATCGCCGTGCCGTCGAGGTGCAGCGTGCGCAGCGGGTCGTCGAATGCCGGGCAGTCGACGTCGGTTTCCGACACGCCGATCACCTCGTCGCCACCGAAGTCCTCGATCGGGGCGGTGACTTTCGACACCAGCAGGCCGACGTCGGGGTCGACGACCGCCCCGATCAGGTACTGCTCGCCCTCGCGCAGGTATTGGGCGTCGAGGCCGTAACGCACGTCGATCGCGTTCTCGAACGCATACGGGGCGGGGTCTCCGGCCCGCACGCGGTCGATCGCGAACCGCACCGTGCGATAGTCACGCTCGACCACGGTGCCGTCGAACACGACATGCGGCAGGCGCGGGGCGGTGCACCCTTCGGGCACCGGCACGAGGGGCAACGTGACCGCCGTGACACCGGCGGTACCGCCGACGACGCCGACGCCGGCATCGCCGTCGACCGAGTCGTCGACCGGCTCGGTGACCGGCGGGGTGGAACGCACCACGGCGACCACAGCCGGCGACGGGACACCGACCGTCATCACCACCGAGGTGGCCACCATCGCGAAGACGCGCCGCACGTGCCCGAGGGTACCCGGCGATACTGGTGCGATGGGGTTCGACCCGCACCGCAAGTACAAGGCCCGACCTGCCGACTACGCGCTGATGTTGATCGCCACCGCCGCCGCACTGGCGATGGTGGTGTGGGCGTTCCTCGCCTGAACGTGGTCGCCTCTGTGACAACGGTCGCGGTCAGAACGCGCCGCGGTGGTGGGTGAGCGTGACGCCGTCGATCGCGATCACGTCGAACCGCAGCTCGAGGTCGTCGGCGCCGGCGAGGCCGCGTTGGCGCAGCCAACTCGCCGCGAGGTCGCGCACCCGCTGCTGCTTCAGGCCGTCGACGGCCGCGGCGGCACCGCCGTGGAGCGGGCGCCGGCGGGCCTTGACCTCGCAGAACACGATCAGGTCACCCCGGCGGGCGACGACGTCGAGGTCGCCGCGCAGTTCACGCTCGGGCGGACGCCAGTTGCGATCGACCACCGTGAAACCCAGCGCGCGCAGGTGGCCGGCGGCGCGCCCCTCGCCCCACGCGCCGCGGGCGCGCCGCGACAGGTCATGCCCGGACGGGTCACCCAGCAAGGGTTCGTACATCGACGGGTCGCGCATCGACGCGTACCTCCGATCGAGAGGGACCGGGGCGTTCGCCCGAGCGTGAGTCGGCGACTCAGAGCGTGAGTCGGCGACTCAGAATTCGCGCTTTTCGCGGACCTTGGCGGCCTTGCCGACCCGGTCGCGCAGGTAGTACAGCTTGGCCCGCCGCACGTCGCCGCGCTTGACGACTTCGATCTTCTGCACCGTGGGGGTGTGGATCGGGAAGGTGCGCTCGACGCCGACGCCGTAGCTGAGCTTGCGCACGGTGTAGGTCTCGTGCAGGCCGCTGCCCTGGCGCTTGATCACGTTGCCCTGGAACACCTGGATGCGCTCTTTGCCGCCCTCGACCACCCGGACATGAACCTTGAGCTCGTCGCCCGGGAAGAAGTCGGGGATGTCGTCGCGGAGCGAGTCGTGGTCGATCAGGTCGGTCGTCTTCATGGCGTGTCTCTCAGATCTTCGGGCCCGGGGCACTATCGCTTTGTCACCGGAGGCGAGGGGCACGTCAAGGATACGGGAGAGGTGGGAACTCTTCCAACAGGGCGCGCTCATCGTCGGAGATTCCACCGCGGGCCTCGATCAGGTCGGGACGGCCGGCAAGGGTGCGGTGCAGCGCCTGGGCGCGCCGCCACCGTGCGACACGGGCGTGGTCGCCGCTGAGCAACACGTCGGGCACCTGCCACCCGCGGAACTCCGCCGGCCTGGTGTACTGCGGCTCCTCGAGCAGCCCGGCGGCACCGAAGCTCTCGTCGTGGGGGCTCGCGGTGTTGCCCATCGCACCCGGCAGCAGGCGGCTGACCGCCTCGATCACCAGGCAGGCCGCGACCTCGCCGCCGTTGAGCACGACGTCGCCGATGCTCAGCTCGCCGTCGACGAGGTGCTCGTGCACCCGGTGGTCGACCCCCTCGTAGCGACCGCACAAGAGGCTGAACCCCGACCCGGCCGCCAACTCGCGGGCCATCGACTGGTCGAACCGCCGACCTCCGGGGCCGAGCAGGTAGAGCGGCCGCGGCGGGTCGACGGCCTCGACGGCAGCGAACAGCGGCTCGGCCCGCATCAACATGCCGGGCCCCCCGCCGAAGGGCGCGTCGTCGACGGTGCGGTGCACGTCGGTCGTGCGGTCGCGCGGGTCGTGCAGCCGCAGGTCGAGCACGCCCGCATCGCGGGCCTTGCCCAACAGGCTCTCGGAGCAGAACCCGTCGACCAGCGCCGGGAACAAGGTGAACACGTCGATCCGCATGGCGCCTCAGTCGTTCAGCTCGAACAGACCGTCGGGCGGGTCGATCGTGATCAGCCGTCCCGGACCCGAGCGTTCGATCGCCGTGACGAAGGTGACGGGGACGAGCGCGCCGGAGTCGAGCTCGAGCAGATCGGCGGCGGGGTTCTCGATCACCGACACGCAGCGCCCGCGGTGGATGCCGTTCGTCTCGACGACGTCGCTGCCGATCAACTCGTGGACCCACAGCGCATCGGGGTCGTCGATCGGCTCGGCCGACACGAGGACCCCGGTGAGTGCTTCGGCCGCCGTACGGTCGTCGACGCCCTCGAAATGCACCCTCCAGCGGCGGTTGGAAGGGCTCGATTCGGTGATCGTCAGCCACCGGTTGCGCGCCCAGAGCCGGCTGCCGACACGGGCGCGCTCGACGTGATCGGTGATCAGGTCGAGGAAGAGGTCACCGCGGATGCCGTGCGGACGGCCGATCCGACCGACTTCCAGCAGGCCCTGCGGCAACGATCCCTCGGGGTTCGACACGTTCATCAAGGTACCCGCCGGGCGGGCCGGCGACGTCGGCACGGGACGGGAATCGTGCCGGCCGGTGCAGCCACCGCCGCCAGGCACAGACCGTCGCGGCCGGTCGGGATCAGTCGAGGAACTCGATGTCGAGGTCGACGCCGTCTTTGGAGGCGGCCGCCCGGGTGACCGTGCGGATGCTGGCGGCGGTGCGACCACGCCGACCGATCACCCGGCCGAGGTCGCCCTCGCCGACGCGCACGTCGAGGCGATGCTTGCCCTCGTCGGTGACCTCGTCGACGGTGACCGCGTCAGGGTCGTCGACGATCGACTTGACGATGTGGGTGAGGACGGCGATCGCGGTGGGCGCCGAGGCGTCGCTCACTGGCCGGCCTTGAACTGATCCATCGCGCCCGAGACCTGGAGCAGCTTGGCGACCCGCTCGGTCGGCTGCGCACCCTGGCTGAGCCACTTGACGGCCTTGTCGTTGTCGACCGTGAGCGCCGACGGATCCTGACGCGGGTCGTAGTGCCCGAGGATCTCGATGAACCGACCGTCGCGCGGCGCCCGCGCGTCGGCAGCGACGATGCGGTACTGCGGCTGCTTCTTCTTGCCGATTCGGGTGAGGCGCAGTTTGACTGCCATGTGAACTGACTCCTGAACGCGATGTGAGAACCACGAAAGGTTAGCGCCGATGACGATGATTCCGAACGTCGCCGCGAGATCGACGGCGTGCTACACCAGAGCCGGCATGGATCTGTTCCGGTTCGACCCCCCGACGCTGACCGTCGACGACGCCTTGGCGATCGCCGCCGAACGGTACGGGGTGACCGGCACCGGGATCCGCCTGCGCGGCGAGCGATCGCACAACACGTTGATCACCTCGCCCGACGGGCGCCGGTTCGTGCTGAAGATCGCCAGCCCGAGCGAGCCGCCCGCCACGATCGACCTGCACGCCCGCGCCTTGGTGCACCTCGAGCGGCGCGCCCCCGAGTTGCCCGTCGCCAGGATGGTCGCCGCGCTGGGCGGCGAGTTGGTGCCCGAGCTGGTGCACGCCGGGCGCAGCCACCGCATGCGGCTGGTCACCTACCTGGCCGGCGTCACGTTCGACGACCACCAGACGATCTCGATCCAAGGGCTGCGGGCGATCGGCGAGTTGATGGGGGCGCTCTCGGCGGCGCTGCGCGACTTCGAGCACCCCGCCGCCGGCGACTTCATGCCCTGGGACATCGCCAACGGGCTGATCGTCGACGACGAGCTGTGGGACGCGCTCGGCGCCGATGCCCGCACCGTCCTCGAGCCGGCCCGCCCGCACCTCGAATCGGCGCTCGCCGGCATGGCACACCTGCCGCGCCAGATCATCCACAACGACGGTCATGCCGGCAACCTGCTGCGCGTCGACCGGGCGTCGGACCGCGTCACCGGGGTGATCGACTTCGGCGACCTGGTGCACACGATCACCGTCGCCGACCTGGCGGTGTCGGGTGCCAACCTGGCGCCGAGCCAGGCCGATCCGGTCGCTGCCCTGGCCGCCCTCACGGCCGGCTTCCGCGCCCGGCGCGACCTCACCGACGACGAGATCGAGGCGCTCCCCCACCTCGTGCTGTGCCGCCTCGCCCTGAGCACGTTGCTGATCGAGCACCAGATCCACCACGCCCCGCACATCTCCGAGGCGGTGCGCGCCGAACGCCCCGGCCTGCTGCGCAACGTCGCGACCTGGCTCGCCGTCGACGCCCGTCGGGCGGTCGCGCGGATCAGGGAGGCGTCGTGAACGACGACGAGCTCCTGCGCCGCCGCGGGGCGGCCCTCGCACCCAGCTACCAGCTGTTCTACGAGCAGCCGGTGCACCTGGTGCGCGGCGAGGGTGTCTGGGTGTACGACGCCGACGGCCGCCGCTACCTCGACTGCTACAACAACGTGCCGTCGGTCGGCCACGCCCATCCCCGGGTCGTCGAGGCGCTCGCCCGGCAGGCGGCGCTGCTGAACACCCACACCCGCTACCTGCACGAGCACGTCGTCGAGCTGGCCGAGCGCCTCGGGGCCGGCCTGCGCGGTGACCTCGGCACGTGCTACTTCGTCTGCACCGGCACCGAGGCCAACGATCTCGCCGTGCAGATCGCCCGCACCGTCACCGGCCACCACGGCGTGATCGTGACCGAGCGGTCGTATCACGGCAACTCCGATCTCGTCGGCCTGCTGTCGACCGACAGCTATCCGGTCGAGCAACGCCCCGACTGGCTGGGCGTCGTCGAACCCCCCAACACCTATCGCGGCCCGTTCCGGGCGCCGGCGCCCGATCTCGGCGAACGCTACGCGGCGCTGGTCGGCACCTGCATCGACGAGCTCGCCGACCGCGGCCACCGGCCGGCGGCGATGCTGATCGACACCAGCTGGGACTCCAACGGGGTGCTCGTGGCGCCGCCCGACTACGTGACGCGTTCTGCGGCGCTCGTGCGCCGGCAGGGCGGCGTCGTGATCGCCGACGAGGTGCAGGCCGGCTACTGCCGGATGGGCACCCACTTCTGGGGGCACGACCACTACGGCCTCGAGCCCGACATCGTCACCATCGGCAAGCCGATGGGCGCCGGGCACCCGGTCGCCGCGGTGGTCACCACACCCGACATCGCCGCCCGGTTCGCCCGGCGTCGCAGCTACTTCAACACCTTCGGCGGCAATCCGGTGTCGGCGGCGGTCGCCCTGGCGGTGCTCGACGTGATCGAGGACGAGCAACTGCTCGCCAACGCCACCACGACGGGCGAGGCGTTGGGGCGCGGGCTGGCCGGCCTCGCCGAGCGCCACACGGTGATCGGTTCGGTGGCCGGCCGCGGGTTGTTCTGGGGGCTCGACCTCGTCGCCGATCGCGCGACCCGCCGGCCGCTCGCCTACGCCGATGCGAAACGGATCGCCACCGCGCTGCGCCACCGCGGCATCCTCGCCGGCGTCACCGGCCGCTACACGAACGTGTTGAAGATCCGCCCACCGCTGGTCTTCGGCCCCGAACACGTCGCCATCCTGCTCACCGAACTCGACGACCTGCTCGACGGCTTCGAGCCCCAGGGCGGCGACGACACCCGGGCGCTCGGCGCCGAGTGGTGACCGCGGTCAGCGCGGCAGGCCGCGCTGATCGCCCATCATCTGGTCGAGGTCGGGCATGCCGCGCAAGCCACCGAGACCGGGCAGGCCGGGCAGGCCGCCGCGCTTGGCCTTCTTGCCGCCGGCCATCCCCATCTTCTTCATCATCTTCTGCATCTCGCCGAACTGCTTGACGAGCCGGCTGACCTCGCCCGGTTCGCGCCCCGAGCCGCTCGCGATCCGCGCCCGCCGGCTGCCGTTGATCAGGTTCGGCCGGGCGCGTTCCTCGGGGGTCATCGAGTGGATGATCGCCTCGATCGGCTTGAGATCGTCGTCGCCGATCTTGGCGCCCTTGAGTTCTTTGGGCATGCCCGGCATCATCCCGAGGATGCCCGACAACGGGCCCATCTTCTTGAGCGCCTGCATCTGCTCGAGGAAGTCGTCGAGCGTGAACTCGCCCTCCATCAGCCGGGTGGCGGCCCGCTCGGCCTGCTCGGCCTCGAAGGCCCGCTCGGCCTGCTCGATGAGCGTGAGCATGTCGCCCATGCCGAGGATCCGGCCGGCCATGCGGTCGGGGTGGAACTGCTCGAAGGCGTCGAGTTTCTCGCCGGTCGAGGCGAACGCGATCGGCCGTCCGATGACCTCCTTGACCGAGAGGGCGGCACCGCCGCGGGCGTCACCGTCGAGCTTGGAGAGGATCACGCCGTCGATCTGCAGGGTCCGGTGGAACGCCTCGGCGGTCTGCACGGCGTCCTGGCCGGTCATCGCGTCGATCACCAAGAAGGTGTAGTGGGGCGAGACCGCACCGGAGATCAGGCGGACCTGCTCCATCATCTCGGCGTCGATCGACAGCCGGCCGGCGGTGTCGACGATGACCACGTCGCGGCCCAGCCGCTTCGCCTCGTCGACCCCCTGGAACGCCGTGAGCACCGGGTCCTCCGGGGCGGAGTAGACCGGCACACCGACCTGGTTGCCGAGCGTTCGCAGCTGCTCGACGGCCGCCGGGCGCTGGAGATCGGCGCCGACCAGCAGTGGTTGCCGGCCGTGCGACTTGAGCCAGAGGGCGAGCTTGCCGGTGGCGGTGGTCTTGCCCGAGCCCTGCAGGCCCGCCATCAGGATCACCGTCGGGGGTTTCGACGCGAACGTGATCGGCAGCGTCTCGCCGCCGAGGATCCGGGTGAGCTCGTCGTTGACCGCCTTGACCACCTGTTGGCCCGGGTCGAGGGCCGCCGACCGGGTGGCACCGATCGCATGCTCGCGGATGCGATTGCACACCGAGCGCACGACCGTGACGTTGACGTCGGCCTCGAGCAGCGCCGAACGGATCTCCTTCATCACCTCGTCGACGTCGGCCTCGGTGAGGCGTCCCTTGCCGCGGAGGCGCTTGACGATTCCGTCGAGCCGGTCGGAGAGGTTGTCGAACATGCAGGGTCGAGGCTACCCGCAGGTCGCGGCGGCGGGTGGCGTCATCCGACCGAGACGACCTCGGCGGCGACGCCACCCGCGGCGTTCACCTGGTGTTGCCGGCAGCTTCAGCCGACCGACACGATCTCGGTGACGACGTCACCGGTGACGGCGACGTTGACCCGGTTGAACTGGAAGTCGGCGGTGGCCTCGAGGGCGACCCCGTCACGCTCGACGACCCGCACCGACGCACCGAACGTCTCGGCCTCGGCGGTGAACTCCGTGAGGGTCGTCCCGACCGACGAGGCCAGCAGCGTGACGTCGAACGGCTCGGGCTCGAACCCGGGGTCGGCGCTCGGCGGCTCCGGCATCGGTTCGATCATGATCGGCGCCTCGACCTCGACCAGGAACTCGTCGGTGACCGCCGGCACGACGTGCCAGCCACCATCGGTGTCGATGAAGCGGTAGGCCGGCAGCAGCCACACGGCGCCGTCGGTGTCCCATGCCCACCACACGTCGGCTTGCACGTCGACGAGGGTGACGGTCACCGGCTCGGGCTCGGGCATGTCGGCAGGCGGCAGCGGCTCGACCGGCATCGGCTCGACCGGCATCGGCTCGTCCGTGATCGGCTCGACCGGCATCGGCTCGACCGGCATCGGCTCGACCGCAGGTGCCGCTGCGCCGGTTTCGGCGGTGCCGACGCCGCTCTCGGCGATCGCCGGGGTCGCCGGGCCGACGAACCCGCCGCCCCACAGGGCGCGCTGATCGTTCAACCGGGCGACCGCGGTGTCGAGGTCGATCAGCGGATACGGCCCGACCCGCTCGGGCTCGGCCAACCGGCCGCTGGCGTACTGCATCACGCCCTCGGCGCCGAACCCGACGTCGAAGCGGCTGAACTCGAACACGCCGTCGACCAGCTGCACGGCGGACACGCTGGCGAACCACTCGTCGGCATAGGTCTCGAACCGGTACACGGCCGGGTTCTCACCGACCGCCACCATCAGATCGCGGGCCCGCTGCTCGGCTTCGGCGGCCGTCGGCACCCCGGCGGGGGGCTCGGGCTCGGGGCAGTCGGACGTGACCGTGCCGTCGGAGCTGACGGCCTCGACACACATCGTGCGAACACCCTGATCGGCCCACGCGGCGTTGTAGTTCCAGCTGATCTGGGCGTCGTTGGAGACCCACAGCATCGGTGCGGTCCCGTCGTCGGGACCCACCAGCCACGAGCCGCCGAAATCGGGATCGACCGCCACGGGCTCACCCGTGACGCCGAGCGCCGCCGCCAGAGCGGCGACCTGTTCGGCGGTGGCACCGTCGCCGCGTTGGAACACGTAGCCGACGTCGTTGGTCGGCAGGCCGGGCAGGCCGGCGCCCAGCACGTACTCGGCGATCCAGTAGGGCATGACCGGCATTTCGCTGGCCCGGTCGCCCGTCGAGCTCTCGGCCGCCATCGGCGCACTGTCGAACCCGCCGCCGCCGCTGGCGATCTCGATCGGTCGCGGGCTGAGCAGGCCATCGGAGGCCCAGCCGTCGGGGACAGAAGGGTTGGTGTCACCGCACGCGGCCAATCCGAACGCCGCCACGAGCACCAGGGGAAGGATGGGAGATGAGTGACGTTTCATGCCTGTGGGACGCTCGCCGGGGGGCCGCGGTTCCCTTCCGGCAGGAATTCCGCGACGGGCCGCCGTCAGGACCGGTCGAACAGGGCGGCGACGAACTCGTCGGGGTCGAACGGCACCAGGTCGCCGAGCTGCTCGCCGATCCCGACCATCTTGACCGGGATCCCCAACTCGGTCTCGATCGCGAACACGATGCCACCCTTGGCGGAACCGTCCAGCTTGGTCAGCACCACCCCGGTGACGTCGGTGGCCTCGTTGAACTCGCGGGCCTGGTTGAGGCCGTTCTGGCCGGTGGTGGCGTCGATCACCAACAGGGTCTCGGTGACGGTTCCGGCCCCCTTCTCGGCGACGCGGCGAACCTTCTTGAGCTCTTCCATCAGATTGGTCTTGGTGTGCAATCGGCCGGCGGTGTCGGCCAGCACCAGGTCGATCTGCCTGGCGGCGGCGCGCTCGACACCGTCGAAGACCACGCTCGACGGATCGCTGCCGTCGGCACCGCGCACGAACTCGACCCCCGAGCGCGCCGCCCAGGTGCCGAGTTGCTCGGCGGCCGCCGCCCGGAACGTGTCGCCCGCCGCCAGCAGCACGCTGCGGCCGGCGTCGACCTGCTGACGCGCCAGCTTGCCGATCGTGGTGGTCTTGCCGACGCCGTTGACCCCGACGAACAACCACACGTTGGGCCGACCGGGCCCCAGTTCGGCGTCGAAGCGGACCGAGCGGTCGGCACCGCGCAGCCGGGCGACCATCTCGGTCTGCAGCGCGGCGAGCAGTTGCGCGGGGTCGTCGATCTGCTGGGCGGCCACCTCGGCCTTGAGGTCGTCGAGCAGCGCCTCGGTGACCCGCAACCCGACGTCGGCCCGCAACAGCGCCTCCTCGAGATCGTCCCAGGTCTCGGCGGTGATCGCCGACCGACCCAGCAGCCCGGCGAAGGTTCCCGAGAAGGCCTGGCGGGCCTTCGCGAGGCGGTCGCGCAACGAGGCCGGCTCGACCGCCGGTGCCTCGGTGCCGGCGGGGGCCGCCGGCGGCAAGGTCCGGGCCGGGGCGGCCGGCACGCCGGGCGGGGCCGGGCGAACCTGCTGGTGACCGCGGCGCCGGTTGAGGACGAGGACCCCGAAACCGAACACCGTGACGGCGACGGCCAGGATGAGGAAGATCCAGTACGACTGCATAGCCTGGATGACGCTAGCGGTCGGGCGACACTGCACAGCCCGAGCAGGCGCTCGGAACGCAACACCCACACCGCACCACCCACACCGCACCTGACACGACCGGGAGGCACCATGTCCATCCGACTCGGCGACGAGGCACCGAACTTCACGGCCGTCACCACCGACGGCGAGATCGACTTCCACCAGTGGAAGGCCGGCTCGTGGGCGATCCTGTTCAGCCACCCGGCCGACTTCACGCCGGTGTGCACCACCGAGCTCGGCCGCACGGCCGCCCTGAGCGGCGAGTTCGCCGAGCGCAACACCAAGCCGATCGCCGTCTCGGTCGACCCGATCGACTCGCACCACGGGTGGGCGCCCGACATCGGCGAGGTGGGCGGCACCGCCTTGAACTTCCCGATCATCGCCGACCCCGACCGCACGGTGTCCGAGGCCTACGACATGATCCATCCCGGTGCCGGCGACACCTCGACGGTGCGCTCGGTGTTCGTGATCGACCCCGCCAACAAGGTGCGCCTCACCCTCACCTACCCCAAGTCGGTCGGCCGCAACTTCGACGAGCTGGTGCGGGTGATCGACGCCCTCCAGGCCACCGACGCGGCGCCGATCTCCACCCCGGCCGACTGGCGCCCCGGCGATCGGGTGATCGTGTCGCCGGCGATGTCGACCGCCGACGCCCGCGAGCGGTTCGGCAACGTGGTCGAGACCAAGCCCTACCTGCGCTGGGCCGATCAACCGCACTGACCGCGGTCGTCACCGGCGGGCCGTCACTAGTCGGAGTCGGACAGTCGCTGCGCCAGATATGCCAGCGGGATCGACACCGCCATCACGAACGTCGCGACGACGTTGACCACCACCGGCGTCTTCGGACGCGCGAAGTTGGCGTAGATCCACTGCGGCAGCGTGAGGTAACCCGACCCGGCGGTGAAGGTGGTCACCACGATCTCGTCGAAGCTCAGCGCGAACGCGAGGATCCCACCCGCCAGCAACGCCGATCGCACGAGCGGGAACGTCACGTAGCGGAAGGTCTGGGTGCCGTGCGCTCCGAGGTCGGCCGACGCCTCGATCAGGTTCGGTGACGACCGTCGCAGCCGGGCGATCACGTTGTTGTACGCGATGACCACGCAGAACGTGGCATGGGCGATCACGAGCGAGTGGAATCCGAACCCGATCTTGAACGACACGATGCCGAGGTCGAACGTGCGGCTGAACGTGTTCTGGAGCGCGACACCGGTGACGATGCCGGGCAGCGCGATCGGGAGCACCATCAGGAACGACACGACGTTCCTCCCGAAGAACGTGAAGCGTTGCATCGCGAAGGCGCCGATCGTGCCGAGCACGAGGGCGATCCCCGTCGCCGTCAAGGCCACCCAGAACGAGCGCATCAAGGCATCGCGCGGGCCTTCGGTCTGCCAGGCCTCCTCCCACCAGTGCGTCGTCCACCCGTCGGCCGGCCAACTGATCGAGTTGGCCCGCGTGAACGACAACCGTGCCACGACGAACAGCGGTACGTAGAGGAACACGAGGGTCAGCGCCGTGAACGCTGCGAGCACGCCACGCGCCGGCCGGCCGAGCCTCACGTCGCTCCCCCGTCCCGCTCGGCGCGACCGCCGCTCACGAATGCATCCACCACGAACATCCCATCACAGATTGTCGAACGCGCCGGCCCGCTTCATCGCCATCAGGTACACCACGATGGTCACGGCGGGGAACAGGGTGTAGGCGGCGGCGAGCGGTTGGTTCGGTGCGCCGAGGGTCGAGTTGATCAACTCGCCGAACATGACGCGTCGCCGACCGTCGACGACCAGCCGGGGCAGGATGTAGTCACCGAGCGAGAGCGAGAACGTGAAGATCGATCCGGCGGCGATCGAGGGCAACAGCAGCGGGACGATCACCCCCCGGAACGTGCGGCCCGCCCTGGCACCCAGATCGCTCGAGGCATCGAGCAGCGAAACGGGCAGCCGGTCGAGCCCGGCGTAGATCGGCAACACCATGTACGGGAACCACAGGTAGGTGAGCGCGATCACCACCGAGTACCAGCTGTAGCCGGGGGTCCAGCCGAGCACGCTCTGGAGGAACCCGCCCCCGCCGCGCCCCTCGGCCGCGAACTTGTTGCCGCCGGCGGGTGCCACCATCGTGCGCCACGCATAGGTCTTGACCATGTAACCGGCCCACAACGGAAGCAGCATCGACACCATCAGGCCGCGCCGCGCCCACCGCGGGGCGAACTTGGCGATGAAGAACGCCGTCGGCAGGGCGAGCGCGATGCACAGCACCGTCACCAGTGCGGCGGTGCCGACCGTCTGGGCGAACAGCACCATCGCCGAGCGGTTGGTGAGCGAGTCGACCACGTTCTGGGTGGTCAGCTCGCTCGTGGGCTTCTGCGACACCGGGTCGAGCGTGTACATCGCCGACACGACGAGCAGCGCCAGCGACGCGATGTAGACGACCAGCATCCACATCAACGGCGGGGAGAGCACGCTCAGCAGGCTGAGCGTGCGGTGCTCCCGGAAGAAACGATTGACGCGACGGAGGAGCCGGGGGGCCTCACGCCCCCCGGCTCCTCCGTCGGACGACGGTGACGTCAGGACCGCAACTGGTTCCAGGCGTTGACCCATTCGGTGTAGGGCACACACGTGACGTCGGTGCGACCGTCGAGACATTCCTCCGTTGCCGTGGTCCAGTACCAGACGTCGGCGAAGTAGTCCTCGTCGGAGGCGTGGAAGTCGTCACAGTGCGTCGGGCTGGCGGTGAGCCCGCAGCTCTCGCGGTTGCTCGGCGCCTCACCGAAGTACTCGGTGGCCTGGGCGTTGGCCCACGGCGACGAGATCCAGTCCATCCACAGCTTCATGCAGTTCGGGTGCTCGGCCTGCGAGGACAGCATCCACGTGTCCGACCAGCCGGTCGCGCCTTCCTTCGGCTTGACCACGTCGATCTTGGCGCCGAGGCTCTGGGCGTAGGTCGCCACGACCTGCCAGGTGGTGCCGGCCAGCACCGTGCCATCGGTCATCGACTCCGCCTGGACCACGTAGTCGGCCCAGTACTGGCCGGTGATCTGCTCCTGCTCGGCGAGCAGGGCGAGCGCGGCGTCGAACTGCTGCTGGTCGAGCGCGTACGGGTTCGTGATCCCGAGCTCGGGCTGCGTCGCCATCAGCCACAGGGCGGCGTCGGCGATGTAGATCGGGCTGTCGTAGACCGAGGTCGAGCCCTCGGCGGCCGATCCGGCCTCCCACATCGGGGCCCAGCTGTCGATCCCGTCGGGGAACGCCTCGGTGTTGAAGAACAACAAGTTGGCGCCGCGACCGTGGGGGATGCCCATCGGCTGGCCGTCGAGCGAGTTCCACGGCTTGTCCTTCAGGCCGTCGAAGATCTGGTCGTAGCTGGTGAACTCGCCCAGATCGAGGGCGACGACCTCGCCACCGGCCATGAGACGGTTCGTGGCGTCGCCCGAGGCGGACACTCCGTCGTACTCGCCGCTCTGCATGAGCTGGACCATCTCGTCGCTGGTGCTGCCGAGCTTCACGTTGACCGAGCACTCGGTCAACGTCTCGAACGGCGTCACCCAGTCGTACTCGGGTGCGGTCGAGCCGTCCTCGATGTAGCCGGGCCAGGCGACGATGTTCACCTGTCCCTCGGCGCCGGCGAGCAGGTCGGTGTTGGGCATCCACCGATAGTCCACGTCGGCCGTCGGCTCGTCGGCCGTCGGCTCGTCGGCCGTCGGCAAGTCCGCTGCCGGCTCGTCGGCCGCCGGAGCGTCCGCGGCCGGTGCATCGTCGTCGCCGCCGCAGGCACCGACCACCAAGGCGAGTGATGCCACCATCACTCCCAGGACCTTCTTGCGTTGCATGTCTCCCCCTTCGGAGATCTGAGAGGCCGGAAGCCCGGCCGGGTGTTGCTAGGTTGCTGCCGCGTCGGCGACGGCGAATGCCGCCTCGCGCGGCCAGCCGACGCGGATCGCCGCGCCGATCTGTGTGCCCTCGAAGCCGGTGCTCGGCCACGTGGCGATGATGCGGCACCCGGCATCGAGATCGATGCTGACCCGGGAGTCGGCCCCGAGATACTGGATGTCGGCGATCGTTCCCTCGGCGACGACTTCGCCGGGCAGGCCCCCGTCGGTCACGGCACGGATCCGTTCGGGACGCAGCGAGTGCGGATGATCGACCCCCATCAGCCGGGCGCTCGACACCTGGTCGAGCAGGTTCGACGTCCCGACGAACCCGGCGACGAAGGCGGTGGTCGGGTGTTCGTAGATCTCGACCGGCGAACCGACCTGCTCGACCCGGCCCTGGTTGAACACTGCGATGCGGGTGCTCATCGAGAGCGCTTCACCCTGATCGTGGGTGACGAACACAAAGGTGATGCCGACCTCGTGCTGGATCGCCTTGAGCTCGGTCTGCATCTCCTCGCGCAGCTTGAGATCGAGCGCTCCGAGCGGCTCGTCGAGCAGCAGCACCGCCGGTCGGTTGACCAGTGCCCGGGCGAGCGCGACGCGCTGGCGCTGACCCCCGCTGAGCTGGTTGGGACGGCGGTGACCGAAACCTCCCAGCCGCACGACCTCGAGCATCTCTCCGGCCCGCTGCCGGCGTTCGGCCCTGGGGACCCGCTTCACCTTCAAGCCGTACTCGACGTTCTGCTGCACGGTCATGTGCGGAAACAGCGCGTAGTCCTGGAACACCGTGTTGATGTCGCGGTCGTAGGGGGCGACGTGGGTGACGTCTTTGCCCTCCAACAGGATCGCCCCCGCGGTGGGCTGCTCGAAACCGGCGATCATGCGCAGCACCGTGGTCTTGCCGGAGCCCGACGGCCCGAGCAGCGAGAAGAACTCACCGTGCCCGATCGCGAGCTGCACGTCGTCGACCGCGACGGTTTCCGAGAACGTCTTGCGCACCCGGATCAGCTCGATCGCGAAGTCAGATGTCACGTCCACGAGGGTTCCTCTGCTGACACCGGCGGCATCCAGCGGCGAGATAGTAGCTCGCAGCGGCCGCAAGTGCGGTACGGCGACGAGGTCACACCCGACTGGTCGCAGTGCTGGCCCGTTCGGTGACGACCTTCGACGAACCACCCGGCTGCATCGACACCCCGAGCAGGCTGTCGCCGGCCTCCATCGTGCGCTTCTGGTGCGACACGATCATCAGCTGGGCGTCCTTGCGGAACTCCGCGACCAGCCCGAGGAAGCGGTGCAGGTTGACGTCGTCGAGCGCCGCTTCGACCTCGTCCATCACATAGAACGGCGACGGCCTGCTGCGGAACACGGCGAACAGGAACGCCAGCGCCGTGAGGCTCCGCTCGCCGCCCGACAGCAGCGACAGCTTCTTGACGTTCTTGCCGCTCGGCTTGGCCTCGACCTCGATACCGGTGTTGAGGAGGTCGTCGGGGGCGGTCAACTTCAACTGGCCGTTGCCGCCCGGGAACAAGGTGCTGAACAGCAGCGTGAAGTTGGCGCTGACGTCGGAGAACGCCGCCGCGAACACGCTCTGGATCTCGTGGTCGACGGCCTTGATGACCCGGCTGAGCTCACGGCGGGTCGCCCGCACGTCCTCGAGTTGCTCGTCGAGGAAGGCGTGGCGTTGCTGCAGTTCGTTGAACTCCTCGAGCGCGAGCGGGTTGATCGGACCGAGCAGTCGCAGCTCGCGGTCGAGCTCGCGTACCCGTCCGGGCGCCGTCGCGCCCTCGGGCAGCTCGGGAAGCGACGCCGCCTCTGCCACCTCCGGCTCGACGTCGAGATCCCGGCGCAGCATCTCGATCGCGGTCTCGAGGCGCAGCTTGGCCTCGGCCTCCTCGATCTCGCTGCGGTGCGAGGCGTGGCGGACCTCGTCGAGGTGGCGCTCGGCGTCGGTGCGCCGCTTGCGGGCGGCATCGAGCCCGGCCGCGAGCCCGCGCACCTCCTCGCTCTGACGGCGCCGGCGCTCGGACAGATCGTCGTGCTCGATCTCGATCACCGCTCGATGCGCCTGGACCAAGGCCATGAGGTGTTCGATCGCCGTGATCGACCGCTCGATCTGCACCCGGTGCCCGGCGGCCAGCGCCCGCGCCTCGTGATCGGCTTCGAGGCGGCGTTCGGTCTCGACGATGCGGGCCTCGAGGAACCGACGGCGTTCGTGCAGGCCGGCGTCGCGCACCTCGAGTTCGCGGCGCCGGGCCGCCAGCGACCCCGCCCGCGCCTCGAGATCGGCGCGCAGCTCGCCGCGCAGCCGGGCGGCCTCGGCCTGGGCCTGCTCGTCGGCGGCGAGGGCCGGGAGCACCGCCTCCAACTCGGCGATCCTGACCCGTCCGCGCTCGACGTGTCCGGTCAGTTCGGCGACGGTGCGCTCGAGCCCGTCGAGTTCGGTCTGGAGCTCCCTGCGGCGGCCGTGCACCCGGGCGAGCGCCTCGGATGCCGCCGTGAACCGGCCGTCGTTCTGGTCGAGTCGCCGGGTGAGCGCCTGCTCGTGCTCACGGGCGGCGGTCTGCCGCTGGCGGGCGTCGCCCAGTTCCACGTCGGCGAGTTCGAGGCGGCGGGCCGCCCGCGCGGCGCGCTCGCGGGCGTCGTCGAGGGCGGCGGCGGTCGCCCCGCCGGCGGCGGCGCCGATCCGCCAGCCGGTGGGACCGAAGCGATCGCCGGCCGGCGTGACGATGACCGCCTCGGGGTGACCGAAGGCGGCGTCGATCGCCCGGTCGAGATCGTCGACCCGCACCGCGGCACCGACCAGCGCCTCGAGCAGGCCCGGCACCCCGGGCCGGCGCGAGCGGACGTGCGGCAGGACCGGCTCGCCCACCGGTGGCGGCGGGGCGTGCGTCGGGCCGGCGCCGGTGGCGAGTACGGCCCCGCTCGTGGCGGATTCGCGCAGGACGGCCAGGGCCCGCTGCGCCGACGGGCGACCGTCGACGACGACCGCGGTCAGCGCCTCGCCCAGCGCCGCCTCGACCGCCTCCTGCCAGCCGGCGTCGATCTCGACCAGATCGAGCAACGTGCCCAGCACCCCGTCGACCTCGGCGAGCCGTTCCGCGCCGGCGCGTGCCCGGGCGGCGTCGAGTGCCAACTGCAGGGCTTCGACCCGGGCCGCGCCCCGCGATGCCGCCTCCGACGCATCGTGGCGTTCCTGCACCGCCACCTCGATCGCCGCGTCGGCCGCGGCGCGAGCCTGCTCGGCTGCCTCGATCTCGGTGACGAGCGGAACCTCGATCGCCTCGGCCTCGGCGCACTCGTCGCGTAGCCGGTCGGCCTCGACCCCGAGCTCGTCGAGCTTGCCGCGCAGCTCGTCGGTGCGGGCGGTGGCCCTGCGCAGCTCGCCCTCGTCGCGTTGCGCCGCGGCGCGCACCGATCGCAGCTCACCACGCACCTCGGCGGCTGCGCTCGCCGCCTTGGTGCCGTCGGGTTCGGGGACGAGGGCACCGCTGATCCGCTCCCGCTCCTGCCCGAAGGCATCCTCCTCGGCGGCGAGTGCCTCGGCGTCGGGGGCGACCTGCTCGAGCGCGGCGGCGACGGCCTCGAGGTCGTCGCGCAGCTGGGCGACGTCGGCCTCGAGGTTGGCGACGACCCCTGCGCCGAGCAACTGGCCGCGGTCGCGCTCGAGCGACCGCTTCCGTTCGGCGAGGATCCCCGTCAACCCACGTGCCCGCTCGCGGAGTTGCTCGACGTGCATCAGCCGCTCGTTCACGTCGTGCTCGCCGCGAGCGGTCAACTGCGACTCGATCGCGATGATCTCGGTGTCGAGCCCGGCCAGCTCCGATTTGAACTCGGCTTCGCGGCGGGTGGCGTCGAGACGGTCGGTGGCGAGCGTCGTCAGCCGGGTGCGCAGCCCGCTGATCTCGCGGCCCGCCACGTAGACCCGCAACGCGTCGAGTTCGGCGACCAGCGCCCCGTGGCGCCGGGCTGCCTCGGCCTGACGCTCGAGCGGCCGCAGCTGACGGCGCACCTCGCGCAGCAGGTCCTGCAGGCGCAGCAGGTTGGCCTCGGTGGCGTCGAGGCGACGCTCGGCCTTCTCCTTGCGCTTGCGGTACTTGAGTACCCCGGCCGCCTCCTCGATGATGCCGCGGCGGTCCTCGGGGCGGGCGTTGAGCACGGCGTCGATCTGCCCTTGGCTGACGATCACGTGCTGCTGACGCCCGACGCCGGCGTCGGAGAGCAGCTCCTGGATGTCGAGCAGGCGGCACGCCACGCCGTTGATCGCGTATTCGCTGTCGCCGTTGCGGAACAGGATGCGAGTCAGGGTGACCTCGTTGAACTCGACCGGCAGCAGCCCCGACGAGTTGTCGAGTGTGAGGCTCACCTCGGCCCGTCCGAGGGCGGCGCGCTTGTCGGTGCCGGCGAAGATGACGTCGTCCATCTTCTGCGAGCGGACCGACTTCGGTGCTTGGGCGCCGAGCACCCACGCGATCGCGTCGACGACGTTCGACTTGCCCGACCCGTTGGGGCCGACGACGACGGTCACCCCGGGTTCGAGGTGCATCACGGTGGTGTCGGCGAACGACTTGAAGCCCTTCAGGGTGAGACTCTTGAGGAACACGCGTGCTCGAATCTAGTTACCGCTGGCAGCGGGGGCAGTAATGCGTCGATCGCTGGGCCGACACGGTACGGCGGATCCAGCCGACGCCGCACGTCCGGCAGCGCTCGCCGGAGCGCCCGTAGACGTGGTGGTCGTCCTGGTACGAACCGCGTTCGCCCAACAAGTCGACGTACTGGGCGTCGCCGAGCGTCGACCCGCCGGCCTCGATCGCCCCGGCGAGCACGGCGTGGATCGCTCCGTGCAATCGGCGCTCGGACACCGTCGCCAGCTCGTCGCTGGCGCGGTCGGGCCGCAGGCGGGCGGCGTGCAGGATCTCGTCGGCGTAGATGTTGCCGATGCCGGCGATGACGTGTTGGTCGAGCAGCAACGGCTTGAGCTGACGATGGCGCGACCGCAGGATTCCGCGCAGCTGCGGCAGCGAAAGGCCGTCGGCGATCGGATCAGGCCCCAGGGCGGCGAGCTCGGGCAGCTCCACGGCGACCCGGTCGGGGTCGAACACGACCACCTCGCCGAACGTGCGGGGGTCGACGAACCACAGCTCGTTGCCGTCGTCGAGGTGCAGCACGACGTGCGTGTGGGCGGGACGCGCCGCGCCGGCCGGGGCGACGAGCACCTGGCCGCTCATGCGCAGGTGGATCATCACCGAGTCGCCGCTGTCGAGCGGCAGCAGCAGGTACTTGCCGCGGCGATCGGCCGCCAGGATCGTGGTGTCGGTCAGGCCGTGGATCACCGCTTCGGGCGAGGTGCGCCGGACGGTGCGCCGGCGGCCGACCTCGACGCGATCGACACGGCGGCCGACGACGAAGCGTTCGAGGCCGCGACGGACCGTTTCGACCTCGGGCAGCTCCGGCACGCCAGGCCCGCTCAGCTCCCGGTGAGGACCCGCACGGCGGCGTTCGCGGCGGCCTGCTCGGCGGCCTTCTTCGACCGCCCGTCACCCTCGCCGAGCAGGCGCCCGTCGGCGTGCACCGTCGCGAAGAACGTCTTGTCGTGATCGGGCCCGGTCGAGCGCACCGCGTACACGGGTTCGTGTCCCGACAGCCGGGCGAGCAGCTCCTGCAACGCCGACTTGTCGTCGAGCTGGTCGAGCGTCTCGTAGGCGTCGTGCAGGCGGGCCCCGAACAACCGGTCGATCAGCGCGAACGCGGCTCGCGAGCCACCGTCGAGATAGACCGCACCGAGCACCGCCTCCATCGCGTCGGACAGGATCGACACCTTCGAGCGGCCGTCGGCGGCATCCTCGCCCTTGCCGAGCAGGAGGTGGTCACCGATCGCCAGCTCGGTGGCGACCTCGGCGAGCGAACCGGCGTTGACGACGCTCTTGCGCAGGTCGCTGAGGGCGCCCTCGGCCAGCTCGCCGTGGCGGTGGAACACCAGGTCGGCGATCACCCAGCCGAGCACCGCGTCACCGAGGAACTCGAGGCGCTCGTTGCTGTGCGTGTCGTCGGACTCGGCGACCCACGATCGGTGGCACATGGCACGCCGAAGCAGCTCACGGTCACGGAACGTGTGACCGAGGCGCTGCTCGAGCGCGCCGAGACCCACGGCTCAGCCCCTGGTGCGTTCGTGCACGTAGTCGACGGCATCGCGGACGGTCTTGAGGTCTTCGAGATCCTCGTCCTCGATGCGGAAGCCGACCGTGCGATCGCTGAGCTCCTCCTCGAGCGCCTCGACGAGCTCGATCAGGGCCAGCGAATCGGCCTCGAGGTCGCCGGCGAACGACTGCGCCTCGCTGATGGTGGAGGGGTCGATCTCCAAGATGTCGGCCAACCGGTCGCGCACGATCTCGAAGATCTCGTCGCGCCCGATGGGGCCCTGGTTCACATGAGTCTCTGCTGGCACGCCAGCGATGCTACCCGGCCGACCGGAGTCGGGGTCACGACCCGGCTCACCGGGCGCCGCCGGCGGGCGGTCAGTCGCCGTCGGGTGGCCGCATGGCGGCGCTGATCTCGCCGACGACGTCGGCCTCGACCATCTCACGCGCCACGTTGACGGCGTTGAAGATCGCCCGCTGGCTCGACGAACCGTGGGAGATGATGCACACGCCGTCGACACCGAGCAGCATCGCACCCCCGTAGGTCTCGGGGTCGAGCATCTCGTACAGCGGCAGCAGCGCCGGCATCAGCGCCTCGGCGTGCTGACGGTACTCGGGTGCCGAACCGAACGCCTCGAGCAACGCACCGATCACCGACTTGAGCCCGCCTTCGAGGGTCTTGAGCACCACGTTGCCGGTGAACCCGTCGGCGACGATGACGTCGGCGACGTCGGTCATCACGTCACGTCCTTCGACGTTGCCGACGAAGTTGAGATCGGACGCCTCGGACGCCGCGACCAGCAGCGGGAAGCTCTCCTTGCGGAGCTGGTCGCCCTTGCCGGGCTCCTCGCCGATCGACAGCAGACCCACCTTCGGGGATGCGACCCCGAACCGGTGGCGGGAGAAGATCGAACCCATCTGGGCGAACTGCACCATCCATTCGGGCGACACCTCGGCGTTGGCGCCGGCGTCGAGCAACACCGTGGGTTGGCCGCCCGGCACCGGGATGATCGTCGCGATCGCCGGGCGGTTGACGCCCTTGATGCGCCCCATCCGCAGCAGCGCCGACGCCATGGTCGCCCCGGTGTTGCCGGCCGAGACCATCGCCGAGGCCCGGCCGTCGCGGACCGCTTCGGCGGCGCGCACGAGGGTGGAGTCCTTCTTGCGGCGCACGGCCTTGCCGCCGTCCTCGTCCATCTCGATCACCTCGTCGGCGACGATCAGCTCGAGGCCCCCGAGGTCGACGCGCTCGCCGAGGTCGGCCGGGCCGACCAGCACGACCGGGGTGCCGGCGCCGGCGGCGGCCTTCGCCCCGGCGACGATCGCGTCGGGGGCGTGGTCGCCGCCCATGGCGTCGACCGCGATCGGCAACATGGTGAGTCGCGGGGCCCGGTCAGCCGACGTCGATGACGACGCGGTCTTTGTACCAGCCGCACGAGGGGCACACGGTGTGCGGCGTCTTGGCGTTGCCGCAACGCGGGCACAGACTGCGGCTCGGAACGCTCAGCTTCCACGCCGCGGCGCGGGTACTGCGGCTCTTCGACTTCGACTTCTTCTTCTTCGGAACGGCCACCGTCGGTCTCCAGCGATCGAGATCTGTTGATCAGAATGTATGCCCGTGCAGATGCACGATCGGCTGCGCCAGGCTATCGGCACGAACGGCCAGAACGAACGCCCCGTCCCGGAAGCGTCGCGAGCCCCCGGGTCAGCCGTCGTCGACCTCGAACCCGTCGAGCGCGGCCCAGCGCTCGTCGCGCACGGCCGTGTCGCACGTACACGGCGCGTCGTTGCGGTCGGCGCCGCAGACCGGGCAGATCCCGGCGCAGTCCGGTCGGCACAACGGGCCGTCGGGCAGTTCGAGCACGACGTAGTCGCGCACCGGTGCCGCCATGTCGATCTGATCACCCTCGATCGGGTAGGCGTCGTCGTCGCTGAGATCGTCCTGGTACAGCTCGTCGACCGGGATCACCGCGACACCGTCGACCTCGGCGAGACAGCGCCGGCAGACGCCGCGCCACCCCACGGTGACCGCCCCGCGCACCACGATGCCGTCGATGCTCGACACGGCCTCGAGACCGACGTCGATCGTGCCGACGATGCGGTCGTCGTCGAGGCCGAGATCGGCCGGTTCGAGCCCGGCGACGAGTTCACGGCGGGCACCCGGTTGACGCAGCAACTCGCGGGCGTTGACCCGCAACACATGGGCCGGGTGGGTCGCCACGAACCGTGCCTCAGCGATCCTGGTCGAAGAACCCCTTCGTGGGGTCGTGCTCGTCGACGTTGGCCACCGGCAGGTGGGCGCCGGCATTGCCGATCGACAGCTTCTGGCGGCCGGTGGCAACGGTCTTTTCGAGCTTGTCGAGCAGGATCTCGAAGCTCGCCAGACGCTGATCGAGGAAGTCCTCGGTCTCGAGCTTGAGACGCCGGGCGTCGCTCTCGGCGGTTTCGACGACCTGGCGGGCCCGCGACTCGGCGGAACGCACCACCTCGGTGCGCTGCACCATGCGCTCGGCCTGCACCCGGGCCGCCTCGAGCATCTCGTTGGCCTCGCGCCGGGTCTTGTTGACGAACTCCTGGCGCTCCTTGAGCATCCAGCGCGCCTGACGCAGCTCGTCGGGCATGCTGGCGAGCGCCCGGTCGAGCAGTTCGACGACCTCGTCGCGGTCGATGCGCGGACTCGACGACAGCGGCATCGTGGGGGCATTGGCGACGATGTCGATCGCTCGCCGCAACCATGTCTCGGCGTCGCCGACGTAACCGCTCGCGTGCTGGGTGTCGGGGTAGTCGTCGTCGATCTCGTCGTAGCCGCCGTCGGACCCGTCGTCGCGGTAGCGGTCGTCGTATCGATCGTCGTAGCTCATGGGATCTGCCTCACTCGTGCAATCGACCGGCGAATCTATCCGCGAGCGCCGCCGCCACGGGAGCAGCGACCAGATGGCCGACCGGCTCGCCGTGCGCCGCGATCTCGCGGATGAACCGGCTGGAGATGAACCCGAGATCGGCGCGACACGGCACGAACACCGTGCGGACACCGGTGACCGAGTGGTTCATGTGCGCCATCTGCTGCTCGATGTCGAAGTCGTGCGGGGTGCGCAGACCCTTCACGATGACGTCGGCGCCGACGTCGGCCGCCGCCTGCACCGCGAGCCCACCGAACGCCCGGACCGTGACGGTCGGCCGGCCGGCCAGGCTGGCGCGCGCCAGCTCGACGCGCTCGTCGGGGCTGAACACGCCCGACGGCTTCTCGAAGTTGACGAGCACCCCGACCACGACGTCGCCGAACAACTCGACCGCCTGATCGACGACGTCGATGTGGCCGAGGTGGAGCGGGTCGAAACTACCGGGGATCAGCACCGTGGTCATGGGTGACTCCACGGTACTGCCGTCACGCGCGTTCGGCGATGATGCCGCCGTCGACGTCGGCCGCGATCGGGCCCGTGGCCCGCTCGAAGAACGTCACCCAGGTACGGCCGTAGCGCTTGGTGCGGGTCGCCGTCCACCCCGGGATCGACGCCGGGTCGAGGCGATCGAGCGGGCGTCCCGACTCGGCGACGACGAACGAGGCCGTGGTCGACGCCAGCAGGTCGGGCCACCGGTCGAAGTCGTACGGGGGGTCGGCCAGGACGACGTCGACGTCGAGACCACCGAGCAGGATCAGCGCGTCACCGGCCGCCACCGTGGCGCGCGATTCGAGCCCGAGCGCACCGAGGTTGCTGCGCAGCGTGCGCAGCGCGGTGCGGTCGCGTTCGACGAAGGTGCAGTGGGCGGCACCGCGCGACAGCGCCTCGATCCCGAGCGCGCCCGACCCGGCGTAGAGATCGGCGACCGTCGCGTCGCGGATCAGGTCGAGGCTGTGGAGGGCGTTGAACACGGCCTCGCGCACCATGTCGGTGGTCGGCCGCGTCGCCGGGCCCGGCGGAGCCTCGATCCTCCGGCCCCGCAGTTCACCAGCAACCACACGCATCCCGCCAGGCTAGGGGGCGGACGCTCGAAGGGTGTCGGGCGCCATACTGGGCCGATGGCGGAACCCGACCGAGAAATCACCTGCATCGACTGTGGCGGGCGGTGCTTCCTGCTCACCGCGCCCCGGGAGGACGGCACGTGGCGCGACGGCGACCTGATCACCTACCGCTGCCGCGACTGCCTCGATCGGTGGGACCTCGTGCACGAGGTGCCCGATCACGACGGCCGGCCCGACGCCTGAGCCCCAGCACCGCCGGATCCGTTCAGCGCGCCGATTCTTCGCGGACCCGCTTCTTGGTGGCGGCCCACCCGCAGATCGGGCAGACCGACAGGTCGTGACGCTGGGCGGGACAGTACTCGCGCCCGAAGTAGATGATCTGCAGGTGACGGGCGTTCCACGTGGGTTCGGGGAACACCGCCTTGAGGTCGCGCTCGGTGCGCTCGACGGTGGTGCCGTTCGACAGGCCCCACCGGGTGGCGAGCCGGTGGATGTGGGTGTCGACCGGGAACGCCGGCACCCCGAACGCCTGGGCCATCACCACGCTCGCCGTCTTGTGCCCGACGCCGGCGAGCGACTCGAGGAACTCCCAGTCGGCGAGCACCTCTCCGCCGGCATCGAGGATCTGGTTGGCGGCCGTCCACAGGTTGCGGGCCTTGGTGGGCGCCAACCCGACCTGCCTGATCAACTCGAGGATCCGGTCGGGGTCGAGTGCCGCCATCTTCTCGGGTGTGTCGGCCACCGCGAACAGGGCCGGCGTGACCTGGTTGACCTTCTTGTCGGTGGTCTGGGCCGAGAGCGCGACCGCCACCAGCAGCGTGTACGGGTCGACGTGGTCGAGCGGTACGGGCGGCTCGGGGTACAACTCGTCGAGGATCGCGCCGATCCGGTCCGCCTTCTCCTGTCGGGTCACGGCCCGGACGCTACCAACGCGGCAGGGGCCGGCACGCTCAGCTCTTGGCGAGGAAGCCCTCGTCCTCCTCGGTGAAGAGCAGATCGAGTTCGTCGCGCAACACCCGATGGCCGGCGAGCAGCGGGTCGGCGTCGACGATCTCGAACGCCGCGGCGCGGGCCAGCGCGACCAACTCGCGGTCGCGCCGCAACGACGCCAGCTTGAGGTCACTGCGGCCCTTCTGGCTGGTCGACATCAGCGTGCCCTCACCACGCAGATCGAGATCGACCTCGGCGAGCTCGAAGCCGTCGGTCGAGGCCACGAGCGCCTCGACCCGAGGGTTGGCGTCGTCGTGCTGGTGGGTGACCAGCCAGCAGCGGGATGCCGCGGCACCGCGCCCGACCCGGCCCCGCAACTGATGGAGCTGGGCGATCCCGAACCGGTCGGCGTCGAGCACCACCATGATCGTCGCGTTCGGCACGTCGACACCGACTTCGATCACCGTCGTGGCGATCAGCACGTCGAGGTGCCCGGCCCGGAACGACTCCATCGTCATCTGCTTGTCGGCCGAGGACATCCGGCCGTGCAGGAGGCCGAGCCGCAGCCCCTGCAGCTCGTCGTTCGCCAGCCGCTGGTAGGTCTCCTCGGCCGAGGCGACCTCGAGCTTGTCGCTCTCCTCGATCAGCGGGCACACCACGTAGGCCTGACGGCCCTCGGCGACCTCGTGGCGCACATCGGCCCACACCTCGGCCTCGAGCAGCGGGCCATTGGCCCACCTCGTGACGATCGGCGTCCGGCCCGGCGGCAGCTCGTCGAGCACGCTCACGTCGAGGTCGCCGTACACGGTCATCGCCGCCGTGCGCGGGATCGGGGTGGCGGTCATCACCAGCACGTCGGGCACATGCCCCGACGACTTGTCGCGGAGGGCGGCGCGCTGCTCGACCCCGAACCGGTGTTGTTCGTCGACCACCACCGCGCCGAGGCTGTGGAACTCGACGCCCTCCTGGATCAGGGCATGGGTGCCGATCACGATGTCGACCGTGCCGTCGGCGAGGCCGGCGAGCACCTCGCGCCGTTCGGCACCGCCGACGCGGTTGGTCAGCAGCTCGACCCGTAGCGGCCGGTCACCGAAGAGATTGCCCGGGTCGGGCACCGTCAAGTCGCCCAGCAGGCTGCGCACCCCGTCGGCGTGCTGCTCGGCGAGCACCTCGGTCGGGGCCATCAAGGCACCCTGGTGCCCGCCCTGCACCGCCACCAGCAGGCTCGACACGGCGACGACCGTCTTGCCGGAACCGACGTCGCCCTGCAGCAGCCGGTGCATCGGCTCGGCGCCCGCCAGGTCCCGCTCGATCTCGGCGATCACCCGCCGTTGTGCGCCGGTGAGCGGATACGGCAGCACGGCGTGGAACCGCCGCACGAGCTCGCCGCCGACGACGTGCACCAGACCCTTCGACGTTCGCTCGAGTTCGCGTTTGCGCAACACCAGCACCAACTGGACGCGCAGCAACTCGTCGAAGGCGAGCCGACGCCGGGCCTGTTCCTTCTCGCGGATCGACTCGGGGGCGTGGATCGACGCCAGGGCGTCGAACCGGGCGACCAGTTCGAGGCGGTCGCGGATCGCGGCCGGCACGGGGTCGGCGATGCCGCGCTCGCGGCATCGCCGCAACGCCTCGTCGATCCAACCGGCCAGCTCCCACGTGTTGAGCTGGGCCTTCTCGCTCTGCGGGTAGATCGGCACGATCCGGCCGGTGCGGTCGCCGATCAGGTCGACGATGGGGTTCGCCATCTGCAGGCCGCCCCGATAGGTGTCGGCCTTCCCGAACAGGGCGATCTGGAGGCCTTCTTTGAGCTGCCGTTCGCGCCACGGCTGATTGAAGAACACCACCTCCATCCGGCCCGAGCCGTCCCCGACGCTGGCGGTGACCATCGTGCGCCGGTTGCGGGTGGTGCGCTTGGCGACCGAACGCACCGTCACCAGAACCAGCGCCTCCTCGCCGGGCACGAGGTCGGCGAGACGCGCTTCGTTGGTGCGGTCGACCCACCGCCGCGGATAGGTGGTGACGAGATCGAGCACGTTGTCGATCCCGACCGCCGCCAACGACGCCCGCTTCTTCTCGCCCACCCCGTGGAGCTGGGCGACGTCGAGGCCGGCCAGGTCGCGCAGCGTGATGGGCGGCCGCTGGTTCACGCTGCCGGGTTCACTCGACACCGAACAGGTACGGGTACATCGGCTGCCCGCCCGGGTGCACCTCGATCTGCACGTCGGGATGCTCGTCGTCGACCCAGGCCGCGATCTGCGCCGTGACGGCGGGGTCGGCGTCTCCGCCGGTGATGATGGTGAGCAGCTCGCCGCCCTCCGCCAGCAGCTTGCCGAGCAGTTGCGTCGCGACGGCGAACACCGTGTCGGCGACCGCCGCGATGCCCTCGCCGCGCACGATGCCCATCCAGTCGCCGGCGGCGATCGGCCCGACCTCGCTGTTGGAGGCGCGGACCGCCCGGGTGATCTCGCCGGTGGCGACGGACTCGATCGCGTCGAGCATCTCGCGCTGGTTGTCGTCGGCGTCGGCCTCGGGGTCGTAGACCACCAGCGCGGCGAGCGCCTCGGGCATCGTGCGGGTCGGCACGACGACGACCGTCTTGGACGTCAGGCCGTTGACCTGCTCGGCGACCGGGATGATGTTCTTGTTGTTCGGCAGGATGACGACCTGGTCGGCGTTGACGTGCTCGACGGTGTCGAGCAGCTCGGCGGTGGACGGGTTGAGCGTCTGGCCGCCGGTGACGATGCCCTGCACCTTGAGATTGGCGAACAGCTCGGCGAGGCCGTCGCCGCTGCAGACCGCCACGACGGCGGTGGTGACCGGAGGCAACCCGGCCCCGGCGCGGGGGGCCGACCGGCCCAGCTCGGCCTCGCGATGGGCGTGCTCCTCGGCGACCTCCTCGAACAGGTCGGTGACCCGGATCTGGCGCGGTCGACCACCGAGATCGAGGGCGACTTCGATCGTGGCGCCGATGTCGTTGGAGTGCACGTGGCAGTTCCAGATCCCGTCGCCACCGACCACGACGATCGAGTCGCCGACAGCCCCCCACCCCTGCTTGAACTCCTCGATGCGCGAGTCGTCGAGGTCGAGGAAGTACATCACCTCGTAGCGCTGCTCGCTGACGTCGAGTTCGCCCTCGACGCCCGAGGTGCGGTGGGCGACGGCCTCGAACTGCTCCTCGGTGAGGCCGTGGGCATAGTCGTCGACCGAGTCGGGCTCGGGGAGCGGTGCGCCGTCGATGACGTGGAGGGCGGCATCGAGCAACAACAGGTAGCCGGCGCCGCCGGCATCGACGACACCGGCATCCTTCAGCACCGACAGCAGCTCGGGCGTGTTGTCGAGGGCGCGCTTGCCGGCTTCGCGCGCCGCCCGCATCGTGTCGACCAACGAGGCGTCGGCCGCCGCCGCCGCACGGGCAGCCTCGGCGCTCTCGCGCGCCACGGTGAGGATCGTGCCCTCGATCGGCTTGAGCACCGCCTGGTAGGCGCCGGCCGACGCCGCCGCGAGGGCCTCGGCGACCCGGTGGGCAGTGCCTTCGGCATGCTGCTTGAACGTGCTCGCCAACCCGCGCAGGATCTGGCTGAGGATCACCCCGCTGTTGCCGCGGGCGCCCATCAGCGAGCCGTGGCTGATCGCGTCGCAGGTCGCCCCGAGGTCGCCGCCGTCGGCGCCTTCCATCTCGGCGACGACGGCGTCGAGCGTGCGGGCCATGTTGGTGCCGGTGTCGCCGTCGGGCACCGGATAGACGTTGAGCCGGTTCAGCCCGCCGGCATGGTCGCGCACGGCGTCGCGGTACGTCGTGATGACATCTCGCAGCGCGTGGACGTCGAGATGTTCGAGGGTCGGCACCACTCCATCGTAACGCTGCCGGCCCGGCGGACGGGGTTTCGATCCGGCAGTGATCGCGCCCGATCCGGGCGCCGTTAGGGTGGAGAATCCCCGACGAGAGCAGCCACGACATGGACACGACCAACCCGATCGACGGCGCGATCGACCCATCCCGTTCCGAACCCGCCACCGGCGCCCCCGACGCGCCCGGTTCCGGCGACCGCGGCCAGCCCGATGGCGACGAGGGCTCGGGCTTCGCGGCGCTCGGTCTGCGACCCGAACTGCTCGCCGCCCTCGACGACCTCGGCTACGAAGAGCCGACCCCGATCCAGCGGGCCACGATCCCCACACTGATCGCGGGCCGCGACCTGCTCGGCCAGGCGGCGACCGGCACCGGCAAGACAGCCGCCTTCGCGCTGCCGATCCTGCACCACCTCGACACCCATTCGGGCCGCTCCACCGCGCCCGCAGCGCTGGTGCTCGTGCCGACCCGCGAACTCGCCATGCAGGTGAGCGAGGCGATCTTCAACTACGGCCGGCACCTCGGCGTCAAGGTCGTCCCGATCTACGGTGGCCAGCCGATCTACCGCCAGCTCCAGCAGCTCGACCGCGGGGTGCACGTCGTCGTCGCCACGCCCGGCCGGGCCGTCGACCACATCGGGCGCGGCTCGTTGCCGCTCGACGACGTTCGCATCGTCGTGCTCGACGAGGCCGACGAGATGCTCGACATGGGTTTCGCCGACGACCTCGAGGCGATCCTCAGCGCCACCCCCGAGGACCGCCAGACCGTGCTGTTCTCGGCCACCCTGCCGAGCCGCATCAACTCGATCGCCCGCAAGTACCAGCGCGACCCGGCGCGCATCCAGATCGGCAAGGGCGGCACCGAGCCCGGGGCCGAGCTGGTGCGCCAGAGCGCCTACGTGGTACAGCGGGCGCACAAACCCGCTGCGCTGGGCCGGATCCTCGATGTCGAGTCGCCGACCGCAGCGATCGTGTTCTGCCGTACCCGTGGCGAGGTCGACCAGCTCACCGTCACCATGAACGGCCGCGGCTACCGGGCCGAGGCGCTGCACGGTGGGATGGACCAGCACCAGCGCGACCGCGTGATGGCCAGGCTGCGCGACGGCACGGCCGAACTGTTGATCGCCACCGACGTCGCGGCGCGCGGGCTCGACATCGACTCGCTCACCCACGTCGTCAACTACGACGTGCCGTCGGCCCCCGAGAGCTACGTCCACCGCATCGGCCGCGTCGGGCGGGCCGGGCGCGAGGGCGTGGCGATCACGCTCGCCGAGCCCCGCGAGCAGCGGCTGCTCGGCAACATCGAGCGGCTCACCAAGCAGCAGATCAGCCTCAAGACGGTGCCCACCGTCGCCGACCTCCGGGCGCAACGGATCACCCAGACGGTCGAGGCGATCCGGGCTGCGGTCGGGGGCGACGGCCTCGACGATGCCCGGGCGATCGTGGAGGCGTTGTCGGGCGACCACGACCCGACGGCGATCACGCTCGCGGCGGTGAAGTTGGTGCACGACGCCGAGGGCGCCGTCGGCGACGACACCCTCGAGATCCCCGACGCCCGCCGCTACGACCGGGCCGACCAGCAGCGTTCGGGCGCATCGCCCCGCGCCAAGGCCGAGCGTCAGCGAGGGTCGATGGACGACCGTGGCCGCGACAACGCCGAGCCGACCGGCTACCTCTACATCTCGATGGGGCGCACGGCGGGCATGCGACCCGGCGACCTGGTGGGCGCGATCGCCAACGAGGTCGGTCTGGAAGGCCGCCAGATCGGCCCGATCCGGATCGCCGACCAGTACAGCGTCGTCGGTATCCCCGAGCGCTCGGTCGAGCACGCGATCACCGTGCTCAATGGCTCGGCGATCCGCGGCAAACCCACCAAGGTGCGGCGGTACCAGCCATAGGTGTGGTGGCGGCCGGCGCCGGACCGGCCCGGAGGTTGTTGGCGGTTGCGCCGCTAGCATGCTGGAGCCGTGAGGACAGGGTCCTGTCCTCGAGCGACGTCGCAGGAGTAGTGGACAATGGCATCGGTTTGTGAAGTGTGTGGCAAAGGCCCTTCGTGGGGCATGTCGGTGTCGCACTCCCACCGGCGTACCAAGCGCCGCTGGAACCCGAACATCCAGCGGGTCCGGGCCCTGGTGCAGGGCGCCCCGAAGCGGGTCAACGTGTGCACCAGCTGCATCAAGGCCGGCAAGATCGTCAAGGCCGGCTGAGCGGGCCGACGGCACCGCTCCCCCGACGATCTCCCGTTCGACGCCTTCGGCAACTAACGTCGCAACCATGCAAGGTGTGATCAAGGCGTACGACCCCGTGTCGCGGACCGGGGTGGTCATGTGCGACACCGACCTGGCCGACTACGACCTCGCCCTCGACGCGCTCGCCGGGTCGATCTTCCGGATGGTGCGCCAGGGCCAGCGGGTCGTGTTCGACCTCGACGCCGCCGGTCACGCCACCCACCTGCGCCTCGGTTCCGAGGTCGACATGGGCACACCCGGCGTGCACTGAGCGGCACCCACCGAGATTTTCCGGCCCGAACATCGGATTTTCCGATGTTCGCATCTGCACAAACTCCCCGTCCGGCGATCCCGAGCACCGTGCACCGACGCCCGATCGGCCAGAATGACCGGTGGGACGACGACCGCTGGTCCACAGGAGGGTCACGATGGCTGGAACAACCTCGAACGGGCGATTGTCGGCCTGGGTCGACGAGTGGGCGGCGATCATGCAACCCGACGAGGTCTACTGGTGTGACGGGTCGGCCGAAGAGTACGACCGCCTCGCCGCCGAACTGGTCGAGGCCGGCGTCTTCACCCGACTCGACGAGGCCAAGCGCCCCAACAGCTTCTGGGCCCACTCCGACCCCGGCGACGTGGCACGGGTCGAGGACCGCACGTTCATCTGCTCGCCGACCCGGGCCGAGGCCGGCCCCAACAACAACTGGCGCGACCCGGCCGAGATGAAGGCCGAGATGCTGCAGCTGTACAGCGGGTCGATGAAGGGTCGCACGATGTACGTCGTGCCGTTCTCGATGGGGCCGCTCGGTTCGCCGATCGCCCACATCGGCGTGCAGCTGTCCGACTCGGCCTACGTCGCCACCAACATGCGGATCATGACCCGCATGGGCCAGGGTGCGCTCGACGTGCTCGGCACCGACGGCGAATGGGTGCCGTGCCTGCACTCGGTCGGCGCCCCGCTCGAAGCGGGCCAGGCCGACGTTCCATGGCCGTGCAACCCCGACCAGAAGTACATCGTGCACTTCCCCCAGACCCGCGAGATCTGGTCGTACGGCTCGGGATACGGCGGCAACGCCCTGCTCGGCAAGAAGTGTTTCGCACTGCGGATCGCCTCGGTGATGGCCCGCGACAACGGCTGGCTCGCCGAGCACATGCTGATCCTCAAGCTCACCAACCCCGCCGGCGAGGCCAAGTACGTCGCCGCCGCGTTCCCGTCGGCGTGCGGGAAGACGAACCTGGCGATGCTCGTGCCGACCGTGCCGGGCTGGAAGGCCGAGACGATCGGCGACGACATCTGCTGGATGAAGTTCGGCGATGACGGCCGGCTGCACGCGATCAACCCGGAGGCGGGCTTCTTCGGCGTCGCCCCCGGCACCAACGAGGAGAGCAACGCCAACGCGATGGCGACGATCCACGGCAACGCGATCTTCACCAACACCGCTCTCACCGACGACCTCGACGTGTGGTGGGAAGGGATCGACGGCCCCGCCCCGGCTCATCTCACCGATTGGCGCGGCAACGACTGGACCCCCTCCAGCGCGACCCCGGCGGCCCACCCCAACGCCCGCTTCACGGTGCCCGCCAACCAGAACCCGGTGTGCGCCCCCGAGTGGGAGGACCCCGCCGGCGTGCCGATCTCGGCGATCCTGTTCGGCGGCCGGCGACGCACGACCGTGCCGCTGGTGACCGAGGCGTTCGACTGGGAGCACGGTGTGTTCCTGGGCTCGATCATGGCGTCGGAGACCACCGCCGCCCAGCAGGGCGCGGTGGGCAAGTTGCGCTTCGACCCGATGGCGATGCTGCCGTTCTGCGGCTACAACTTCGCCGACTACTTCGCCCACTGGCTCACGATCGGCAAGGCGACCGACCCCGGCAAGCTGCCGAAGATCTTCTTCGTCAACTGGTTCCGCCGCGACGCCGACGGCCGGTTCCTGTGGCCGGGGTTCGGCGACAACAGCCGGGTGCTCAAGTGGGTGTTCGAACGGGTCGACGGCGGCTCCGAGGCGGTCGACTCCCCGATCGGTCGCCTGCCCACCGTTTCGGCACTCGACACCGACGGCCTCGACATCGACGCTGCCGACCTCGAGGCGATCCTGCGGGTCGACACCGAGGGCTGGCGGGCCGCGATCCCACAGATCCGCGAGCACTACGCACGTTTCGGCGACCGGATGCCTGCCCAGTTGCAGATGGCCGTCGACGCCCTCGAGGCGCAGCTCGGCTGAGTCCTGCCCCAGCGGATTCGCCCGCTACCGGGCATCGCCGGGCCCGGATCGTCGCAGCGGCTCAGGTCGAGTTGCTGCGCTGCGCCCGCATCGCCACGACGGCGACGACGATCAGGCCGAACACCACCGCGACCAACCGCGCCAGCATGCCGTGCAACACGGTCTGCATGAGCGATGTCGTCGCCACGAAGAACGCGAACAGTCCGACCGCCACCAGCGGCCACGACCGGTCGTGCAGGGCGTACGAGACGATCAGCGCGGCGGTCGCCACGGCGACGAGTGCCGACAGGCGCTCGCTCTCCATCGAGAACAGCATCGAGCCGATCATCATGCCGGCGGCGGCGACGACCAACGCCACGAGGCGCGGGCGAACCCGGCCGGCCGCGGCGACCATGCCGAAGCCCGCTGCCGCGACCCACACGACCGGGGCACGCACCCACGGCGACAGGTCGGTCAGCTCGCCGGCACCGCCGGCGACGGCGGCCAGGCCGGCGGCCGTGGTGAGCAGTTGTAGCGGCCGGTCGAGGTTGCGCCACAGCCCGAACCCCACCGCCAGCAGCGGGGCGCCGATGACGACCGCGTACCAACCGCCGTCGCGGGGATCGATCTCGTGCATCACCACGGCAGCGGCCATCGCCAACCCGCCGGTTCCGACCAGCCAGAGGAAGCTGCCCAACCGTTCGGTGCCGATCTCGCCGAGCCGCACCAGCCAGGTGCCGACCACGAACCCGAGCGCGGCGATCGCGGCGGCGATCAGCAGCTGGCCGCCGACCCCGATCCGCTCCCAGTTCGGCCCGACGATCGCCGCCCCACCGGCGAACGCGATGACGCTGCCCAGGTAGGAGGCGACCTCGGCGACGATCGTCAGGCGGCTCTGCGGCGGCGGCTCGTCGAGGTGCTCGAAGTGCTTGATCGAGGTGGCCTGCTGAGGTGAGATCAGGCCGGCCTCGACCCATTGTTCGGCGTGGCCCTCGAGCCACGCGTCATGCTTGTGCTCGAACGTCGTCGACGACATCGCGACCACCTTTCCACGGGCTGCATTTCCAGTATCTCGCCGGGTGCGACGCCGGTACAGAGCCAATGGTCCGCGTCCTCGCTAGATCAACACGAGATTGCGGAGGCCGAGACCCATCACGAACAGGCTCCCGAAGCCGTACAGCACCAACGCCTTGCCCTTCATGAACGGGCTGGTGCGGTAGCTGTACATGATCGCCACGGCGACGATCGCCGAGAAGCCGTAGAGGGCGTGCATGTCGTCGAGCTCGACGCCGTCCTGGTTGGCGAGCACGGCGCCGACCGCGGCCTGCACGAAGACGCTGAGTTGGGCGGCGATCACCGTCGCCCACACGGGGCGCCCGCCCCACCGGCCCAGCCGGAACGCCAGCAGACACCACGCGCCGGCCACCGCGTTGAGACCGATCACCAACCAGGTGTTGACGGCGTGGACCTCACGCACGGACGGCCCTACTCGGCACAGCCGTGGCCACCGAAGATCACGGTGACGACGTCGTCGACGGTGGTGCCCGTGAGCAGCCCGCGGAAGTTGTCGCTCACGTAGAAGCTGGGTGGGATGCTGAGGTCGGCCTCGCCGTCGTTGACACCGGTCTCGGGGAACTCGGTGATGAGATCGATCACCCGGCTGCCCAAGGTGATGCCGCCGGCGGTGCGCAGACCGGCCGGCGGGTCGCCGATCTGGCCGACCAGGCCGTACTCCCAGCCGACGAAGTGGCGGCGGCCGGTGGCGACCGGCGAGAGGTCGCCGAACAGCAGCGACAGCACCCCCCAGTCGACGCGCCTGACCAGGGTGCCGTCGCAGGCCGCGAACGTGAACGGATCGACCCACCCGGTGTCGGCGGTGTCGCCGCCGAGGATCGAGCTGACGTAGTCGATCACCACGTCGGGGTCGGCGCCGAACCGGGCCGACCCGATCCCGTCACCGCGCAGGACGAGCTCTTGCACCGCCAGCGGTTCGGTGGTGGTGGTGGCCGGTGGCTCGGTGGTGCTGGTGGTGGTGGCGGCCGGCTCGGTGGCGGCGGGAGCCGGTGGCTGGGTCACCAGCGGGGGCGCCGTCGTGGACGAGGTCGGCAGCGGGGGGAGCGTGAACGTGGCCGGCGTGGCGTCGTCGCCGGAGGCGGAACACGCCGGTACGAGCAGCACCGCGGCCGTGGCCGTCGCGAGCAGCCGTCGACCGGGTCGGGGGGACCGGAGCAAGGAAGCCATCGTGGGGCACATTGTGGTGGACAATGCCCGAGATCGCGCGGATTCGCCGGCCGGATGACGGGCCGGTCAGCGGATCAACGTGTCGGCCTCGGCACCACCCACCAGCAGCGTGAGCCGGCCCTGTTCGACCGCCACCGACGTCACCGAACAGTTGTCGAGGCTGCGGATCACCAGCCGGTCGTCGCCCAGGCAGGCCCCGATCACGGCATTGATCGCCACGAAGTGCGAGAAGACCACGGTGTCGCGTTCGAGACCGGCGACGTAGGCGGCAACCCGGTCGCGGTAGGCCGTGTAGCGCGGCCCGAGCTCGGCCCAGGTGCCCTGCATCGCTGCTCGCAGCCACTCGACCCGGTCGCCGATCGCGACACCCTCCGGCGACGGGATCTCGGCGACGAGCGGCTCGATGCCGACCGGGGCGCGTGTCAACCGGGCGTAGAGGTCGGCGGTCGAACGGCACCGCCGCAGCGGGCTGCTGATGATGTCGAACCTGCCGATCGCCGCCAGCGAGGCTGCCACCCGTTCGGCCTGCCCCTTGCCGACCTCGTCGAGGTCGGGGTCGGGGTCGACGTCCCATCCGGCGGCGGCGCGCCCGTGGCGCACGAGACGCACGATCGCGCGCTCGCCGCCGCTCACTCGAAGAACCAACCCATCCTGAGGCCCGGCGCCACGCCGTGCTCGATGAACCATTCGGCCCCGAAGGCGAACCGGAACGCCTCGGGGGGCATGTTCATGAAGAAGCTGGAATCGGACACCTGGCTGCGATGGGCGGCGATCGCCGCCCGCTTGTGCCCGGTGAAGGCCGACACGTCGACGCCGAGCGTCAGCTCGGCCTCGGGGGTGCCCATCGGGTTGCCGTCGTCCATCGGGCCGTCGGGGTCGAACTCGGCGCCGCCGTCACCGGGGGGGCCGGTCTCGACGACCCCCATCTCGGCCGCCGCGGCGACCAACTGCCGCATCCGGTCGCGGTTGAACGTCGACTCGAACACCCGCAGCCCTGGCAGGTCGGGGCGCACCAGTTCCTCGGCGCGGCACCCCACCCGGTGCACCTGGATGTGATCGGGGTGGCCGTAGCCGCCGTGCCAGTCGTACAGGGTGAACACGTCGGCGCGTTCCTCGCGCAACACGTCGGCGACCCGTCCGGCGACGACGTCGAGGTCGGCCCGGCAGAACGCCTCGTGGTGGTCGTTCTGGCCCCACCCGGTCATGCCCGAGTCGGTGTAGTCGAGGAACTCGACACGGTCGATGCCGAGCACCGCGGCGGCGGCCATCGTCTCGGTGCGCCGCCGGTCGACGAGCGTTTCGTCGGGGGCGAGATCGTCGGGAACCTCGCCGTGCGCGCCGTCGGTGGCCACCACCAAGACGACCCGGTGCCCCTCGGCGTGAGCCCGGGCCATCGAGCCACCGGTGGCGATCGCCTCGTCGTCAGGATGGGCGTGGAAGCAGACGAGGGTCGCCACTCATGCCTGCTTGGCGGCGCCCGACTCGATCAGCGACTCGATGCGGTCGCTCGACATACCCCAGTCGCTGAGCACCTCGACGGTGTGCTGGCCGTCGTGGGCCGGGGGACGGTCGATCGTCGGCTCGGTGCGGCTGAAGCGAGGAGCCGGGGCGGGCTGAGTGAGCCCGGCCACGTCGACGAACGTGCCGCGGGCGATGTTGTGCGGGTGGGCGGCGGCCTCGTCCATGCGCAGCACCGGGGCGAAGCACACGTCGGTGTGCTCCATCACCGCGCACCATTCGGCACGGGTCTTCGAGCCGAAGACCTCGGCGAGGCGGGCCTTGAGGCGCGGCCACTGCGAGCGGTCCATCTGGGTGGCGAACTCGGCGTCGTCGGCGAGGCCCGTGAGGCGCAGCAGCTCGGCGTAGAACTGGGGCTCGATCGAACCGACCGAGACGTACTCGCCGTCGCTGCACTCGTAGACGTCGTAGAAGTGGGCGCCGGTGTCGAGCAGGTTCTCGCCGCGTCGGTTGATGTCGTGCACCCCCATCTGGCTCAACGACCAGAACATCGTCATCAGCGTCGCCGTGCCGTCGACCATCGCGGTGTCGACCACCTGACCGGTGCCGCTGCGCTGCGCCTCGAGCAGGGCACACACGACACCGAACGCCAAGAACATGCCGCCACCACCGAAGTCGCCGACCATGTTCATCGGCGGTGTCGGCGGTTGCCCGGCCCGGCCGAAGTGGGCCAGCGCCCCGGCGAGGGCGATGTAGTTGATGTCGTGACCGGCCGCCGACGCGTAGGGTCCGTCCTGGCCCCAGCCGGTCATCCGGCCGAACACGAGTCGCGGATTGCGGGCGAGGCACTCGTCGGGGCCGACCCCCAGCCGTTCCATCACTCCGGGACGGAACCCCTCGATCAGGGCGTCGGCCCGCCCGACCAGCTCCAGCAGGGCGGCAACCCCGTCGGGGTGCTTGAGGTCGAGGGCGATGTTGCGACGGCCGCGCCGCAGGATGTCGGGGTGGGCGCGGTCGGGTGCCGGGCCGCGCACAGCCGCGGCCCGCTCGACGCGGATCACCTCGGCACCCATGTCGCTCAGCAGCATCGCCGCGAACGGGCCGGGGCCGATCCCGGCGATCTCGATGATCTTGTAGCCGGCGAGCGGACCGCTCATGGCGCGACCCCCGGCCCGGACGCACGGGGTGCGGTCGCTTCGGGGGTGACCGCCGCGCCGACGTCGGGCGGCGTCGGCAGCCGCGGCGCAGCGCGACCCGCCCCGGCGACCTCGGGCAGCAATGCAGACGTCATGGCCCCGAGTGTGACACGCGCGCCGCGTCGATCGTCAACGGGCGCCGTCGATCGGGGCCGCACCGGCCCCGATCAGCCCCCCAGCAGCTTGCGCTTCTGGTCGTCGAACTCGTGGCGTGAGATCGTGCCCCGCTCGAGCAGGCCCTCGAGCTTCTCGAGTTGGGACGCCACGTCGGTCGCCACCGGGGCGGCGAAGCGGCGCGACTCGTTGACCTCCATCTGCGAGTGGATCAGGTTCTGCACCTGCTCGGGCCGACGGACGTCGCTGAAGCGCTGCTGGCCGTCCTCGCCGCCCGATTCGATCAACAGATCGCCGGCGCCGAGCAGGCGTTCGAAGATCGACTGGTTGAACAGCACGTTGTTGACCCGCTCGAGCGGGATCTCGATGCCGGTCTTGCCGATCACCCCGCTGCGGAAGATGACGCGGTCGCTGGTGATCACGAAGTTGGTGGTGGCCCACTTGAGGTAGCGCACGACCAGCCACAGCGCGCACGCCAGGATCAGCACCAGCGCGACGTAGGTCAGGGCCTTCTCGACGTCGCCGTCGAGGAACACCCGCACGACGATGCCGAGCACGACCGACCCGACGAGCGAGGTGACGGGCTCGGCGAAGTACCACCAGTGGGGATGCAGGTCGAGTGCCACCGTCTCGTAGTCGTTGAGGAGTTTCTTCGGGTACGGCATGTCATCCACAGTACCGTTGCCACCGTGGTTGCCGAGCCGACGAGTGCCGATCTGCTGCTGGCGGATCTCGACACCGTCCAGCGCCACGCGGTCACCACCGAGTCGCGCCTGGTCGCGGTCGTCGCCGGGGCCGGCTCCGGCAAGACCAGGGTGCTCACCCGGCGCGTCGCCTACCGCATCGTCACCGGCACCGCCGACGGGGCCCACACCGTGGTGCTCACGTTCACCCGCGAGGCCGCCGGCGAACTGCGGCGCCGGCTCCCCCGGCTCGGCCTCACCGACCGCATCGCCGCCGGCACCTTCCACTCGATCGCCCAGCAGTTGCTGCGGCAACGCTGGGCCGACCTCGACCAGCCGGCGAAGAACATCCTGACCGACCGCCGCCGGCTCGTCGGCGAGCTGATGGGGGCGGCCGATCTCGACGAGCTGGTCGCCGAGATCGACTGGGCCGCGGCGCGAGGCCTCGACGCCGACCGGTACGAGGGTGCGGCGCGGCGGGATCAGCGCCGATCGAACGTGGCGCCGGCGCGGGTGGCCGAGGCGCTCGCCAGGTACCGCACCGAGAAGCATCGGCGCGGCGTACTCGACCTCGACGACCTGCTGGGCGCCACGATCGAGGCGATGGAGCGCGACGGCGACTTCGCCGAGTCGGTGCGGTGGCGGTTCCGGCACGTGCTCGTCGACGAGGCCCAGGATCTCAACCCGCTGCAGCACCGGCTGGTCGACCTGCTCTGCGAGGGCCGCAACGACCTGTTCCTCGTCGGCGACCCGGCGCAGGCGATCTACAGTTTCAATGGGTCGGACCCGACCCTGCTGATCGAGGTGTCGGACCGCTTCCCCGGCATCGAGATCGTGCGGCTGCCGGTGAACCACCGCTGCACGCCCCAGATCGTCGACGCCGCGGCGCACAGCCTGCGCACCGGGGGTCAGAGCACCGACGTCGTCTCCGGCCGCCCCGACGGGCCGGCACCGTCGATCCGCACCCATGCCGACGAAGCCGCCGAAGCCGCGTGGGTCGCCGGCCAGATCGCCCGGCTGGATCCGACCCTGGTGCGCACCGCTCGGGTCGCCGTGCTCGCCCGCACCCACGCCGTGCTCGCCCCGATCCGTGCCGCTCTCGTCGGCGCCGGTGTCCCGGTGCGCCGCCTCGTCGACGGACCCGGCTCACCCTTCACCCCGATCCTCGCCGAGGCCTACCGGCTCAACGACCCGAACCGCATGCGGCAGTGGGCGCGCGACCAGTTCGACCTGGTCGACGACCCGGCCGACCCGCGCGCCGAGGTCGCCGATGCGGCGCTCGAGTTCCTGCGCGAGCAGCCCACCGGCGACGGCACCGCGTTCCGCAGTTGGGTCGGCACCACCGATCCGTTCGGGCGCGACCTGCCGGGTGTCGACGTGTTGACGTTCCACGGCGCCAAAGGCCGCGAGTGGCACACGGTGCACATCGTGGGCTGCGAGACCAGTCTCGTGCCGCACCGGTCCGCCACCACCAACGCCGCCCGCGCCGAGGAGGCGCGGCTGTTGTACGTGGCGCTGACCCGGGCGACCGACGTGCTCGTCGTCAACTGGGCCGCGCGGCGGGGCGGCTACCAGCGCAAGCTGACACCGCTGCTCGACGGCTTCGTCAGCGAGACGCCCGAGACGCTCCCCCCGCCCGTCGAGTTGCTGGGGCTGCGTCGCAGCGGCAAGCAGCACACGATCGACCAGCTCAGGGCCTGGCGATCGGACGTCGCCCGGGCGGCGGGGATCCTGCCAGACGCCGTGATCACCGACCACGCGCTGGCGCTGATCGCGCAACGGCGGCCGGTCACGGCCGACGAGCTCGACGCCGTCACCGGGATCGGGGCGATCACGGCCCGCCGCCTGTTCGACGGCATCGCCGCCGCGCTCGCCGAGCACTGACCGCCGGCGACGCAGCGGAGCCGGTCAGCTCGCCGCGAGATCGACCATCACCGGGGCGTGATCGCTGGGCGACTTGCCCTTGCGGGCGTTGCGGTCGATCGCACTCCACGCACAGCGCTCGGCCACCGACGCCGAGCCCAACACCAGGTCGATCCGCATCCCGCGGCCCAGATGGAAGTCGCCCGAGCGGTAGTCCCACCACGAGTAGACCGCATCGGCATCGGGATGCCGACACCTGAACAGGTCGACGAGGCCCCACCGCTCGAGTGCGGCGAGCCGATCTCGCTCGGGGGGGCTGACGTGCGTGGCGTTGCGGAACCTGCCGATGTCGTAGACGTCGCGGTCCTCGGGGGCGATGTTGAAGTCACCGGTGACGATCACGTCGCCGTCGGCGGCGGTGTCGAGGTCGAGGTGCTCGACCAACCGGTCGAGCCAGCTGAGCTTGTAGGTGTAGTGATCGTCGTCGAGGCTGCGCCCGTTGGGCACGTAGCAGCACGAGATCCGGATCCCACCACACGTGGCGGTGATGATGCGGGCGTCGGGGTCGGGCTCGACGCCGACGGCGAAGTTGGTCACGACGTCTTCGAGGCCGACCCTCGACAAGATCGCGACACCGTTCCACTGGCCCTGCCCGTAGTGGGCGCTCTCGTAGCCGAGCCCCCGGAAGGTCAGCGCCGGGAACGCGTCGTCGGCGAGCTTGGTCTCCTGGATGCACAACACGTCGGGTTGCACCTGCGCGACCCACTCCTCCACCCGCTCGAGCCGGGCGCGCAGGGAGTTGACGTTCCAGGTGACGACCCGCATCAGCGCCTCGCGGGCGGCTCGTCGGCCCGCCGCGATCGAGCCCGCTCGGACACGGCCTTCTTGGCCGGTGCCCGTTTGGCGGCGGACCGCTTGACCGGCGCCTGCTCGGTCCTTCGGGCGGCCTGCTTCGCGGTGGGCCGCCCGGTGGCCGGCTGCTCGGCCGGGGTTGCCGCCCCGGCCGCCGACTTCGCAGCCGCCGACTTCGCAGCCGCCGACTTCTTGGTCCGTGACCTCCCCGGCTTCGCGGCCGTCGACTTCGCGGCCGTCGATTTCGCAGGCACCGACTTCGCAGCCACCGACTTCGCAGGCACCGACTTCGCAGCCCCCGACTTCGCAGCCCCCGACTTCGCAGCCGGGGTTCGCCGCGCCGACGACGCGTCCCGGGCAGGGTCGGCCACGGGAGCCGACGCCGAGGCGCCGGCCTGGGCCTCGCTCGCCGCCGATGCCATGTGCGGGAGGGCGGCGGCGATCGACCGACGGTCGGCCACGTAGCCGACGATGACTGCGGTCACGGCTTCACCGGCCGCCAGCACCGACCGCGCACTGCGCGGTACGGGGTGGTCCATCAGCCGCAGCGGGATGTAGATCAACACGTCGTCGACCCGGGCATATGCGCCGTGTGACGCGTAGCTCTCGACCACCCCGGTGCAACTGGTGCCCACCGGATGGCGCTGGACGAACTCGAGGAACGGCATCAGGTCGTTGACCGGCCCACCGGAGGGCAGGCTGACGGGACGCTGCGTCTCGGACTCGGCAGATACCGCAGGGGCGCTTGCCGGCGCGGCGACCTCGGCCGCTGCCTCCGCCTTCTTGACGCCGCGCCCGCGCCCGCGGCTGCGCCCCGACCGGCCGGATGTGGATCCGGTGGGCGCCACCCCGGCGGCCTCGGCGGCAGCGGCCACGTCGCCGGCCGCAGCGGCCGACGGCTGATCGCCGGCGGCCTTCTTGCGGACCCGGCGGTTCGCCAGCTCCTTGCTCGCGGTGCGTTCTGTCTGGGCGTCGGATTTCGCCTCACGCACCGATTGACGGCTCTTGGGGCCGCGCACCGGGGTACGGGTCACGAACACCCACCCCACGTGGGGCACCGGCTTGCCACCGATCAGCCGGCCCTCGTCGAACAACCACTCGTACTCACCGTGGAACTCCTGGAAGGAGTCGTTCGACAGCACTCCGGCACCGGCCTTGTTGGCGATCGTCAGCACGAACGCGTCGCCGCGGCCGATCGCCCCGGCTGGCGGGGTGACCAACTCGTTGTTGGCGACCGCCTCGTCGAACGCCTTCGTTTCTTTCTGATCGATCCGGTGACCGAACGTGGCGTCGACCACGACCGTCACGATGGCGGTGGGGTGTTCGTCCATGAACGCCAGGACGGCGTCGTTGAGCTGTTCGAGGCTCGGTTGGCCGCGGCCTTCGGTTGCGATGTTCGACCCGTCGACCACGAAGTGGTCCGGTCTCGGTGCTTTCGCCATGGGGAAAGATCTCGATTCGTTGCTGCGTGTGCCAGGTCGGCGCGACGCCGTCGTACATCGTAGGGTGCCCGCCGATGGAGACCACCGGATTCGCCGCCGTGTTCTGGGACTTCGGAGGTGTGATCCTGTCGAGCCCGTTCGATGCCTTCAACGAATACGAGCGGGCGAACGGTCTGCCGATCGACTTCATCCGCACCGTCAACAGCCGTCACCCCGACACGAACGCGTGGGCTCTGATCGAGCGCCGCGAGGTCGACGCGGTCGAATTCGACCACTTGTTCGCCGCCGAATCCGAAGCGCTCGGCCATCGCGTTCCGGGCCGCGACGTGCTCGGCATGCTGCACGGTTCGGTGCGACCCGAGATGGTGACCGCCCTCGATCGGGTGATCGCGGCCGGCTTCGTCACCGCCTGCCTGACGAACAACGTCTCGTCGGACCGCGCCGCTGGAACCTCCGACGACCATGCCCGCCCCGAGGTCGACGCCGTGATGGCCCGCTTCGACCACGTGATCGAGTCGAGCAAGGTCGGCTGCCGCAAGCCCGAGCCGCAGTTCTACGAGATCGCCTGTGCGGCTGCCGGCGTGGAACCCGCACAGGTCGTGTTCCTCGACGATCTGGGCATCAACCTCAAGCCCGCCAGGGCGATGGGCATGACCACCATCAAAGTGCTGTCGGCCGCCCAGGCGATCGACGATCTCGAAGCGGTGTTGTCGATCCCGCTCAGGTGACCGAT
>DATCZG010000042.1:0-102342 GCA_036526035.1 Ilumatobacter sp.
TGGTCGTGGTGGTGTGCCGTCGAATGCGGCGGCTGCGGTGGTGAATGTGGCGGTGGTGGGCCCTGATGGTGGTGGGTATGTGACGTTGTATCCGTGTGGGTCGCCGCGGCCGTTGGCGTCGAGTGTGAATTTCGCGGCGGGGGAGGTGATCGCGAACGGGGCGATCATCCCGTTGGGGTCGGGGGGTCGGATCTGTGTGTTCTCGTCGCAGTCGACCCATCTGATCCTCGACGTCGCCGGCTATCACGTGGCGGCCTATCCCAACCGGCTGTTGTTCGCCCGGCCGAGCTGACCGGCGGCCCGCCCGTCGGAGCTCCCGGGACTCGACCCCGCGGACGCCTGATACTCTCTGCCGTGACGGCCTCGGGCCGCCCCGAACGAGAAAGGAACTGCCATGTCGAAGTATCTGGTGAAGGCGAGCTACACCCCCGAGGGAATGAAGGGCTTGATGCAGGAGGGTGGCACGCGCCGCCTGGCGGCGGCGACCGCCGCGATCGAGTCGGTCGGTGGATCGGTCGACTGCTTGTACTACGCGTTCGGGGCCGACGACATCGTCGGCATCGCCGACTTCCCCGATTCGGCGAGCGCTGCGGCGATCTCGTTCATGATCAACGCCACCGGCACCGTCGAGTTGTCGATGACCCCGTTGTTGACCGTCGAAGAGATCGACGCCGCGGCCGCCAAGTCGCCGTCGTACCGCCCGCCCGGCGGCTGAACGCCGAGGCCCCTGCCACGCTCGTCGTGGGCGGCGACCCGGGCCCGGTCGCCGGGTAGCGTGCCCGGTGACCGTCCGGGCCCGACCCGCGACACGAAGGGATGCAGCGATGTTCAGGCACGTGGTGATGTTCAAGTGGACCGACGACGTCGATGCCGCGCACGTCGCCGCGGTCTCGGCCGCGCTCGACGGCCTGGTCGCGGCGATCCCCGAGATCCGCAGCTACCGCCACGGCCCCGATGCCGGCGTCAACAGCGGCAACTACGAGTACGTCGTCGTCGGCGACTTCGACTCGGCCGATGACTACGTCGTCTATCGCGATCACCCGGCGCACCGGGCGATGATCGCCGACCTCATCACCGGCCGGGTCGCCGAGCGGGCGGCCATCCAGTACGAGACCGCCGGCTAGGTACGCCGACAGCTAGCCGGCGACGAACTCGACCACCCGCCGGTTGACCACGTCGGGCCGCTCGAGGTGCAAGAAATGCCCGGCGTCCTCGACGATCTCGATCGTCGCCCACGGGCACGTCGCCCGTGCCGACTCGGCGACGTCGACGCCGATACAGCCGTCGTGGCGCCCGTGCAGGTACAGCGTCGGCTGGCCGAGCACCCCGGCCCCGGCGCGTTCGATCGCCGTCAGTTCGGCGGTGCGGGCGCCGTCGCCCAGCATCGCCCGGTAGGTGCCGAGCGCGGCGGCGAGATGGGCCGGCTCGCGCAGACACCCCTTGACGTGCCCGATGTCGGCGGCGGCCTCGAAACCGGGGGACCAGTCGGCCCACAGCATGTCGATGAACGCCAGGTCGTTCGCCGGCACCACCAGGTCGGCGAGCCGGTGCTGGAAGAAGAACAGGTACCAACTGCGCTTCAGCTGGGCCAGATCGGTCGCCAACGCCATCCCGGCGGCGCCGCCGGGCGGCAGCGCCATGCCGACCACCCGAGCCCAGCGCTCGGGGGCGCTCGCCGCCGCCCCGTAGACCGATGGTGCCCCCCAGTCGTGGCCGATCAGCACGGCGTGCTCGTCGGCCGCGAACGCCTGGTGCAAGGCGTTGGCGTCGGCCGACAACGCGCCGGTCTGGTACAGCCCGTCGGCGGGCACGCTGGTCGGGGCGTACCCGCGGGTGAACGGGGCGACGGCCCGGAACCCGGCTGCCGCGAGCTCGGGCAGCAGGTGCCGCCACGTGTGGGCGCTGTCGGGGAAACCGTGCAGGCACAGCGCCAGCGGCCCGGAACCACACTCGAGATAGGTGAAGTCGACGCCGTTGGCCGACACGGTCGAGGTGCTGATCGAGGGGCTCATGCGGCCCACAGTACGCCCCGGCCGGGCGCCGGCGGGAGGCGCACCGCGACACCGGGCGCCGCGGCGGCGGCGCGGCCGGGCGGCTGAGCGTGGCGGGGTCGCGTCGCGGGTCGCGGCGGTGGGTCGGGCAGACTACGGCGAGCTCCCATGAACACCCCACCACACGACCTGACGCCGATCCTGCGGCATCTGCCCCCGGCGCCCGACGAGGCGGCGATGCTCGACGGGTTCACCGAGTACGCCGCGCAGACCGGGATCGAGATGTACCCGGCGCAGGAGGAGGCGCTGCTCGAGCTGATCGCCGGCGGCAACGTGATCCTCAACACGCCCACCGGATCGGGCAAGTCGCTCGTCGCCGAGGCGGCGCACTTCGTGGCGCTCGCCCGCGACCAGCGCAGCGTCTACACGGCGCCGATCAAGGCGCTCGTGTCCGAGAAGTTCTTCCAGCTGTGCCGGACCTTCGGCAGCGATCTCGTCGGGATGATCACGGGGGACGGCAGCGTCAACGCCGACGCCCCGATCATCTGCTGCACCGCCGAGATCCTCGCCAACTGGGCGCTGCGCGACGGCGCCGACACGCCCGTCGACGTGGTGATCGCCGACGAGTTCCACTTCTACGCCGACCCGCAGCGCGGATGGGCCTGGCAGTTGCCGCTGCTCGAGCTGCCGCACTGCCAGTTCCTGCTGATGTCGGCCACCTTGGGCTCGACAGCGTTCTTCGAGCGCGACCTCACCACCCGCACCGGCCGGCCGACGGCACTCGTCAAGTCGTCGCTGCGCCCGGTCCCGCTCGACTTCGCCTACCGCACCACGACCCTGCACCACTCGATCGAGGAGCTGCTGGCGGCTGGGCGGGCCCCGATCTACCTGGTGCATTTCACCCAGCGGGAGGCCACCGAGGCGGCGCAGGGCTACCTCAGCCTCGACCCGCTGACCAAGGACGAGAAGCAGCAGGTGAAGGACCTGATCGGCGGGTTCCGCTTCGACTCGCCGTTCGGTCGGACGTTCCGGCGGTTCCTCGTCGGCGGGATCGGCGTGCATCACGCCGGCCTGCTGCCGAAGTACCGGTTGCTCGTCGAACGGCTGGCGCAAGCCGGCCTGCTGAAGATCATCTGCGGTACCGACACGCTCGGGGTGGGGGTCAACGTGCCGATCCGCACCGTGTTGTTCACCCAGTTGTGCAAGTACGACGGCAGCACCGTGCGGGTGCTCAGCGTGCGCGAGTTCCAGCAGATCGCCGGGCGTGCCGGTCGGCGGGGCTTCGACGACCGCGGCGACGTCTGGGTGCAGGCCCCCGAACACCTCGTCGAGAACCAACGCGCCGCCGCCCAGGCCGAACACGACGCCAAGAAGCGCAAGAAGCTCGTGAAGAAGAAGCCGCCCGAACGCGGCTACGCCCACTGGGACGAGGACACGTTCGACAAGTTGGTCGGTGGCGAGCCGGAGCCGCTGACGTCCAGCTTCGACGTCAACCACCAGATGGTGATGAGCCTGCTCGACCGGCCCGGCGACGGCTGCGCGGCCGTGCGGCGCGTGATGGTCGACAACCACGAGCCCCGCAAGCGTCAGCGACACCACATCCGCAGGGCGATCGCGATCTACCGGTCGCTCGTCGACGCCGGCCTGCTCGAGTTCCCCGACGAACCCGACGACCTGGGGCGGCGGGTGCGGGTCGCTTTCGACCTGCAGGACGAGTTCGCGCTCCACCAACCGCTGTCGCTGTGGGCGATCGAGGCGATCGAGCACCTCGATCGCGAGATCCAGGTGCCGGTCCGGCGACCCGACCCGCCGGCCGTCGGCAGGCGACCGCACCAGGGCGACCGGGCCGAGCGCGGTGGCGCCGGCATGACCAACAACGCCTTCGCCGGCCTCGCCGATCTGCTCGACCTCGATCCCGACGAGCTCGATCCCGACGAGCTCGATCCCGACGAGCTCGAACCCGACGAGCTCGAACCCGACGAGCTCGAACCCGACGACCACCCGGTGGGCGACCCCGGGATGCGAACGGTCGCGGTCGGGGCGACCGGCGACATCGACCGCTCGCTGGCGATCCTCACCATCATCGAGGCGGTCCAGGAGAACCCGGCGGTGGTGATCGCCGCCCAGCTGCGGCGGGCCAAGGACCAGCTGATGAGCGAGATGAAGTCGGCCAGGGTCGAGTACGAGGAACGGATGGAACGCCTCGCCCGGGTCGAACCGCCGCGGCCGCTCAAGGACTGGATGTACGGCGACTTCAACCAGTTCCGCACCAGGCACCCGTGGGTCGGGGGCGACACCGTGAAGCCAAAGTCGGTCGCCCGCGACCTGTTCGAACGGGCGATGACCTTCGGCGAGTACATCGACTTCTACGGGCTCAAGCAGTCGGAGGGCACCGTGTTGCGCTACCTGTCCGACGTGTACAAGGGGTTGGTCCAGAACGTCCCCGCCGAGGCGGGGAGCGACGAACTCGACGAGATCACCCACTGGCTGGGCACGCTCGTGCGACACGTCGACTCGAGCCTGCTCGACGAGTGGGAGCGGCTGCAGAACCCGGCCGCCGGTGACGTCGACGTGCGCCCGCCCGGCAAACACGACGGCGACAGCACCAGCGACATCACCAGCGACGCCCGGGCGTTCCGCACGATGGTGCGCAACCTGGCGTTCGGCTGGATCGAAGACCTCGCCAGGCGGCGCCGGCCGGCGACGGCCGCCGACGAGCTCGACGCCGCCGCCGCGATGGCCGACTACTGGCAGGAATACGATGCCGTGTTGACCGACGGCGACGCCCGCCACGCCTCGCGCTTCGAGTACGACCCGGCGACCGGCCGGGTCCACCAGACCGTCCACGACCCCGACGGCAACGACGAATGGCGCCTGATCGGCCAGGTCGACCTCGCCGCCACCCGCGCCGAGGGCCGGCTGGTCGCCGCCCTGGTGCGCATCGCCGGGCCCTGACCGGATTCCGGCCCGGCGCCCGCCGACCCGTGAGGAGCCCGCCCGATCGCGCCGTAACCTCGACGGCGATCGGCGGGCCGGGCCGCGAGGCCGCCCGATCCGTGCAACAGCAAGGGAGACCCGTGGACACGCAACCTGCAGCGGTCGGATTCGACGCCGGGCGCCTCGACCGGATCGCCGCCCACCTCGAGCGGTACTACCTCGAGCCGGGCAAGATCGCCGGCTGCGAGGTGGCCGTCGGGCGGCGGGGGCGGCTCGCGTACCACCGCTCCCTCGGCCAACGCGACCGCGAACGCGGCGTCCCGATCGGCGACGACACGATCTTCCGGATCTACTCGATGACCAAGCCGGTCACGTCGATCGCGTTGATGCAGCTGTTCGAGCAGGCCCGGTTCCGGCTCGACGACCGGGTCGCCCGCTTCTTCCCCTCCTGGAAGCGGCACCGGGTCTGGCTGTCGGGAAGCGGCGACGACATGGTGACCGAGCCGGCCCACCGGCCGGTGACGATCCGCGACCTGCTCACCCACACCGGCGGGCTGACCTACGGCGGCGTGCTGCCCGGCGGCGACGACCAGCACCCGATCGACCAGGAGTACCGCCGGCTGCAGATCCGCAGCGCCGACGTGCCCGCCACCATGACCGAGTTCATGGACCGGCTCGCCACGCTGCCCTTGCGGTTCCAGCCCGGCACGGCCTACCAGTACTCGTTGTCGACCGATGCCTGCGGCGCCCTGGTCGAGGAGATCTCCGGCGAGCCCTTCGACGAGTACCTCCGGCGCCACATCTTCGAGCCGCTCGGCATGGTCGACACCGCCTTCCAGGTGACACCCGACAAGGTGGAACGGTTCGCCGCCAACTACTCGCGTCACCCCGACAAGACGACCCGGCTGCTCGACGACCCGCTCACCAGCCCGTTCACCCGGCCACCGGCGTTCCTGTCGGGCGGTGCCGGCCTGACCGGCACACTGGCCGACTACATCCGGTTCTGCGAGATGCTGCGGCGCGGCGGCGAGCTCGACGGCCACCGCATCATCGGGCCGCGCACGCTCGAGCTGATGACCCGCAACCACCTTCCCGGCGGCAAGGACCTCGACGCCCTCGACGTCGAGCCGCACACCCGCTACGGCAACGCCGGGGTCGGGTTCGGCCTCGGGTTCGCCTCGACGATCGACCAGGTGACCACCGGCGCCCTGGCGCGCGGCGACTTCTACTGGGGTGGGGCGGCGTCCACGTTGTTCTGGGTCGACCCGATCGAGGACCTCTGGGTGATCTTCCTGACCCAGCTGATGCCGTCGGCCACGTTCGACTTCCGCGGCCAGCTCCGCAACCTCGTCTACAGCGCGATCGTCGACTGATCCCCGCTCGCCCGGTGCACGGGGGGCAGACTCGCGGCATGCGCATGCGCCTCCGCCAGATCGTGATGGTCGCGGCCGACCTCGAAGCCGCCGAACACCGGGTCGAAACCCAACTCGACGTCGAGCTCTGCTACCGCGACCCGGGGGTCGGCGCGTTCGGCCTGCGCAACGCCCTGTTCCCCATCGGCGAACAACTGCTCGAGATCGTCTCACCCCTGCGGGAGGGCACCACGGCGGGCCGCCTGCTCGACAAGCGGGGTGGGGACGGCGGCTACATGGTGATCCTCGAGGTCGACGACCTGACACCGCTGCGCGAGCGCTTCGAGCAGCTCGGGGTGCGGGTCGTCCTCGAAGCGGCGGTCGACGGCATCGTCGGGCTCCACCTGCACCCCGCCGACGTGGGCGGGGCGATCCTGTCGGTCGACCGGACCGACGTCTGGGGCGAGTGGCCCTGGGCGGGGCCCGTGTGGCGTCAGCACGTGCGCCGCGAGGTGGTGAGCGCCGTGCTGGCGGTGGTCGTCGAGGCCGCCGATCCCGACGCGATGGCGGCACGGTGGGCCGAAGTGCTCGGCCGGCGGGCCGACGGTCGCACGGTCGCGCTCGACGAGGGCGAGATCCGGTTCGTGCCGGCCGGCCCGCGCGGCGAGGGCGTCGGCGGGTTCGTGCTGCGGGCCACAGAGGCCCGCGGTGCCGGCCGCACCGAGATCTGCGGCTGCACGTTCGAGCTCGTCGCGCCGTGACGACGCGGCGACGTCGTGCGGCGCCCGTCAGTCGCCGCGGAACACCGGGCTGCGCTTCTCGACGAACGCCGCCGCCGCTTCGCGGTGGTCGGCGGTCGACATCGCCCGCACCATGTTGGGGGCCTCGGCGTCGAGGGCGGTCGCCAGGTCGCAGGTGATCGCCCGGTTGAGGTTCTCTTTCATCAGCCGGGTGGCGATCGGGGCGCGCTCGGCGAGCGCCCGGCACCACGCCAGGGCGGCGGCGTCGAACCCGTCGTCGGCCAGGACCTGATTGACGATGCCGAGGTCGCGGGCCTCGGCGGCGGTCAGCCGGGGCGACGTGAAGTAGAGCTCTTTCGCCTTGGCGGTGCCGACGAGCTGGGTGAGGAACCACGAGCCCCCGAAATCACCCGACGCCCCGACGTTCGCGAACGCGGTCACCAGCACCGCCCGCTCGGCGGCCAGCCGGATGTCGGCGGCCAGCGCGATCGACAGCCCGGCACCCGCCGCGGCCCCCGGCAGTGCCGCCACGACCGGCTTGGGGAACTGGTGGAGCGTCAGCGACACCGCCCGCTGATGGTTGCGCAGTTGGGCGACGTTGTCGTCGAAGTTCGTCGGCCGGCCCGGGCGCGGCACACCGGTACGGTGCGACTCGTTCATGCCTTTCACGTCGCCGCCGGCGCAGAACGCGCCGCCGGCGCCGGTGAGCATGACCACCCGCACCTCGGGGTCGAGCGCCATCGCCGGGAGCGCCAACGCGAACCCGGTGTACATCCCGCCCGAGAGCGCGTTGCGCCGCTCGGGCCGGTTGAACGTGATCACGCCGACGTTGCCGTCGACGTGGGCGAGCAGGTCATCGGTACCGGTGTCGATCGAACGGGTCATGATCCGAGCTTGCCATCTCGTCAGCCGACCGGGCGACACGGCGACCGGTTCAGCCGAGGCCTGCCGTGTCGACGTACTCGTCGAGCGACGTGATCAGGCCGGTCTCGTCGAACCGGATCACGACGCACGCCTTCAGGTCGATCTCGCGGCCGGTCGGCGCGGTCGCCCGCACCGCGTGTTCCTCGACGACCGCGTGGTCGCCGATCACCCGCCGGACGTCCTCGTAGCGGTGCTCGCCGATGAGGCGGCGGATCGCCTCCAGCTCGACGCGGAAGGCGTCGAAGCTCGACCGTCGGCCGTTCTGCACGACCACCGCGTCGGGGGCCATCATCGCCGCGACGGCATCGAGATCCCAGTCGGTGAAGGCGGTGAACAGCCGGTCGGCCAGACGGTCGAGTTCGTCGGGGTGCACGGGCCGGACCGTAGCGGGCCGCGGCCGGCGCCCGCTCGTCGTGGTCAGCGCGCCCCGGGTCGCCGCCCGGCGCGCCAGACCCGGGCCCGCGTGCGGAGCGACCGCGGCTGCTGCACGATCCCGGCGCGGCGGGCGATCACGTCGTTGACCTCGGCCCCGACCACCAGCACCAGGCTCAGCAGGTACACGAGGCTGAGCCCCAACAGGATCGCCCCGACACCGCTCTGCACCTGGTTGGCGTTGCCGGCGAACCGCACGTAGACCGCGAACAGCTGACTGGCGGCGACCCAGCCGGCGGTGGTCACCACGGCGCCGGGCAGGTCGTAGCGCCACGGGGTGCGATGGTTGGGGCCGACGTGGAACAGCGTGGCGCACCACACCACGATGCCGGCGACGACGAGCGGCGCGGTGAGCCACCGCAGCGCCCACGACAGCGGCAGCGACGGCAGGATCGCCAGGAACGTGGCCGAAGCGGCGGCGACCGCGATCGTGCCGATCCCGAGGCCGATCGCCACCAGTCGGACTTGCCACCAGGTGCGGCCCTCGTCGACCTCGTAGGCGATGTCCATCGCCCGGATCAAGCCGGCGAACGCCCGCGACAGGGTGAACACCGCGAGCAGGGCGGCCATCGTCACCACGCCCGCGTTGGTGCCGTCGAACAGTTCGGTGATCGCCGTCGCGATCGTGTCGGAGTCGACGAACGTGTCGGCGACGAAACTCTGCACCCGCTCCTCGACGTCGTTCGACACCGACGTGCCGGCGAGCGCCTCGAGCGAGCTGAGGGCGCTCACGAGGGCCAGCGCCGCAGCGGGGATCGACAAGATCGTCCAGAACGTGATCGAGGCGGCGAGGTCGCCGGCGTTGTCGGTGCGGTACTCGTCCCACACGTCCCTGGTGAGTCGCCACACCCAGCGGGCCAGGGCGCGCGGTGCGAGCGGTGGGGTCGCGCGGTGGATCGGGTCGGACGTGGTGATCGTGCCAGGGTAGGCGCCGGAGGGTGCTGCGACGACTTCGGCGCCCACCGGTGCGACCTGCAACGATCGCGACATGGCCAACTCCGAACCGCTCGCTCCGACCCGCCGACGTGCCGCCGGCGCCGAGCCGAAGGGCTGAGCGGCGATGGAACGGGCCCATACCGGGAAGTGGTTCGAGGAGCTGACGCCGGGGCGGATCATCCCGCACGCGATCCGGCGCACGATCACCGAGAGCGACAACGTGATGTTCACGTCGATGACGATGAACCCCGCCTGGCTGCATCTCGATTTCGACTACGCGGCGAACGAGACCGAGTTCGGCCGACCACTGGTGAACTCGATGCTCACGCTCGCGATGGTGATCGGCATCAGCGTGCACGAGACCACCCTCGGCACCACCGTCGCCAACCTCGGCTTCCGCGAGATCGTGTTCCCGGCGCCGATGTTCCACGGCGACACGCTGCGGGTCGAGACCGAGGTGCTGGCGGCGCGACCTTCGGCGTCGCGGCCGGCGCAGGGCGTCGTCACGTTCGAGCACCGGGCCCACAACCAGCGCGACGAGCTGGTGTGCCGGGCGGTCCGCGACGCGTTGATGCACCGGCGTCGCGACGGCACCGCCTGAGGGGAGCGGTCGGGTTCAGCCCTCGGCGAGGGCGATGATCCGGCGGGCCTGCGCGGCGAGTGGCTCGTCGACCATCTGGCCGTCGAAGTCGATCGCCGCGACACCGCCGGCCACCGCCGCGTCGTAGGCCGCCAACAGGCGCTGCGCCCGGTCGACCTCGGTCGGGTCGGGGACGAACGCCCGGTTGGCGATCGCGACCTGGGCCGGATGGATGCACAGTTTGCCCCGGTAACCCAGGGCGCGCGCCTCGGCGGCCTCGGCCGCGAACCGGGCGTCGTCGCGGAAGTCGGTGACCACCTGGTCGAGCACGGGCACACCCGCGAGCCGGCCGGCGAGGGCGACCACCGATCGTGCGTACGCCACCTCGCGGTTGCCGTCGGTGCGCACACCGCCCATGTCGGCGACGAAGTCCTCGGCCCCGAAGTAGGCGGCGACGATGCGCGGGTGCGCCAACAGCATCCGGGCGTCGGCCACCCCGCGGGCGGTCTCGACACCGGCCAGCACCCCGAGATCGCCGAACCCGGCGGCGTCGAGCGCGGCGGCGACGAGGTCGAGCCCGGCGAGCGTCTCGACCTTCGGCACGACCACCCCGGCGAGCGAGGCGGTGAGTGCCCCGGCGACGTCGTCGGCGAACCACTCGGTGGGCTCGGCGTTGACCCGCACCAGCACCTGGCAGCCCGCCGCGGCGAGCCCGGGCGCCAACTCGCGGGCGGTGGCCCGCCCCTGGGCCTTGGCGTTGGCCGGGGTGGCGTCCTCGCAGTCGATCACGACGGCGTCGGCACCGCGCTCGGCCAGTTTGGCGACGAAGTCGGGCCGCACCGCCGGGGCGAACAGCAGCGAGCGGAGTCGGCCGAGCGGCTTCATGCTCCGCCGACCATCGACCGCTTGGCGACCTCCTCGAGCATCACCTCGGTGGCGCCTCCCCCGATCGGCAGGATCCGCGCGTCGCGGTACATCCGCTCGACGGCCGTCTCGCGCATGTAGCCCATGCCGCCGTGGAACTGGACGCAGTCGTACATGATGCGGTTGATCGCCTCGGCGCCGAACGCCTTGACGCCCGACATCTCCTTGACGTTGTCGATGCCCTCGTCGCCGAGCCAGGCGGCGTGGTACATCGCGGCCCGCACGGCGTCGAGCGTCGCCTGGTTCATCGCCATCCGCTGGCGGATCGCCCCGAGGTCGTAGAGGTGGCCGTCGAACGCCGTGCGTTGCTGGGTGTACGCCAGCGTCTGGTCGATCGCCACCTGGGCGGAACCGACCCCCATGGCGACCAGCACCATCCGCTCGTTCTGGAAGTTGCGCATCGTCTCGTAGAACCCGCGGTGCACGGTGCCGAGCACCTGGTCGTCGGCGACCCACACGTCGTCGAGCACCAGCTCGGCGGTGTCGCTGCACCGCCAGCCGTGCTTGTCGAGCTTCTTCGCCACCGAGAACCCCTCGGTGCCGGCCGGGACGAGGAACATCGTGATGCCGTACCTGTTGGCGGGGTCGGTCTTGGCGGCGACGATCGTGAGATCGCCGTAGACGGCGTTGGTGATGAACGTCTTGGTGCCGTTGATCCGCCAGCCGTCGCCGTCCTTGACGGCACTGGTGCGGATACCGGCCACGTCGCTGCCGGCGTCGGGCTCGGTGACGCCGATCGACAGGATCGTCTCGCCCGAGATCACGCCGGGCATCCACCGGGCGTGCTGCTCGGGTGACCCCGAGTGCACCAGGTGGGGGCCGGCCATGTCGGTGTGCACCAGCACGGTGACGTCGAACCCGGCGTAGGTCGACGCCCCGAGCGCCTCGGCGAAGGCGGCCGAGGCGAGCATCCCCATGCCGAGCCCGCCCAACTGCTCGGGTACCCGCAGGGCGAACATGCCGAGCGCGCCCATCTTGCGCAGCACCTCGCGCGGTACCTTGCCGGCCTCCTCCCACGCGTCGCCGTGGGGCGTGACCTCCTTGGTGACGAACTCGACGGTCTGGTCGTAGATCGCCTGCAGTTCGTCGGTCATGTAGACGTTGCGATGGGTCATTCGGGTACCTCGATCGGGTCGGCGGGCGCTCGGTCATCAAGAGGCCCGGTCGGGTCGGGTGGCGTTTCGAACGTGACGAGCACCTGGCCGGTGACGACCTGGTCGCCGGGGGCGACGCGCACCTCGGCCACCACGCCGGGGCCGGCCGCGCCGAGCGTGTGGAGCATCTTCATCGCCTCGATCACCACGGCCGCCTCGCCGCCCTTGACGGCTTGGCCGACGACGACCGCGACCTCGGTGACGGCACCGGGGAACGGCGCCGTGATCACCCCGGCGTGCCCGTGGCCCTCGCTGGCCGCCGGCGCCCACAGCTCGCTGCGGGTCGGCACCGAGAACGTGTGGGTGTGCCCGTCGACGGTGACGGCGACCGATCGGTGGGCGAGCGACACGCTGGCGGCGGGCAGGGGGGACGGTGCGGTGTCGACCGTCGACTCGTGCAGGGCGCCGTCGAGCGACCGCAGCACGGTCGGGCGTCGGTCGCGGTGCGGTGTGAGGCGGAACCCGTCGAGCGCCGCCCAGGGGCCCGACCCGCGCGCCGCGAGCCGGGCGCGGCGCCACACCCAGGCCGCCTGGTCGGCCGCCGGTGGGGGAGCGCCGGGGATCGCCGTCTCGTCGAGGAAGCGGGTCGTGACCCGGCCGGCGACGACCGGCGGCTGGTCGACGAGCCAGCGCAGGAAGCCGGTGTTGGTGACCAGCCCGCCGATCACCAGCCCGTCGAGCGCCCGCGCCAGGCGGCGTCGCGCCGTGTCACGGTCGGGGCCGTCGACGATCAGCTTGGCGATCATCGGGTCGTAGTAGGGCGTGATCGTGTCGCCGGCCACGATCGCGCTGTCCCAGCGGGCGTGATCGGGCACGACGAGGTGGGTGACCGGGCCGATCTGCGGGGCGAACCCGTTCGCCGGGTCCTCGGCGTTGACCCGGGCCTCGAAGGCGTGGCCGGCCCAGGTGACGTCGGCCTGGTCGATGCCCAGCGGCTCTCCGCTCGCCGAGCGGATCATCAGTTCGACGAGGTCGAGCCCGGTGACCGACTCGGTGACCGGGTGCTCGACCTGGAGCCGGGTGTTCATCTCGAGGAAGAAGTGGTCGCCGGTCTCGTCGTCGACGATGAACTCGACCGTGCCGGCCGAGTCGTAGCCGATCGCCCGGCCGAGCTGCACCGCCGACGCGTGCAACCCGGCCCGGGTGTCGTCGGGCAGGTTGGGGGCCGGGGCCTCCTCGAGCACCTTCTGGTACCGGCGCTGCACCGAGCACTCGCGGGTGCCGAGGTGCACGAGGTTGCCGTGCCGGTCGCCGATGATCTGCACCTCGACGTGGCGCGGCCGCAAGATGTAGCGCTCGACGATCATCGCGCCGTCGCCGAACGAGCGCTCGGCCTCGGAGGAGGCCTCGCGCAGCGCAGCGGCGAAGCCGTCGGCGGTGTGCACGATGCGGATGCCCTTGCCGCCGCCGCCGGCGGCTGCCTTCACCAGCACCGGGAACCCGATCCGGGCGGCGGCCGCGGCGAGGTCGGCCGGATCCTGCGACCGGTCGAACCCGGCGATGATCGGCACACCCGACGCTTCGGCGAGGCGGCGGGCCTCGATCTTCGAGCCCATCGACTCGACGGCGTCGGGGTGGGGCCCGATCCACGCGCAGCCCGCCGCCAGCACCGCCCGCGCGAAGCCGGCGTTCTCGGCCAGGAAGCCGTAGCCGGGATGCACGGCGTTCGCCCCGGTGGCCTCGATCGCGGCGAGCATCCGCTCGACCGACAGGTACGACGCCGTCAACGGCGCCGGGCCGAGACGGAACGCCCGCGTGGCCTCGGTGACGAAGGGCGCGGTGCGGTCGGGGTCGCCGTACACGGCGACCGTCTCGTGACCCAGCCGGTGGGCGGTGCGGATGATGCGGCGGGCGATCTCGCCCCGGTTGGCGACCAGGATGCGCATGGTGCGGTCGGTCATGGCGGTGCTCACATCCGGTACACGAGGCCGTGGCCGCGTGCCGGTTCGTCCTGCCGGGCGGCGAGCGCCAGGCACAGCCCGAGCGCGTCGCGGGTGTCGACCGGGTCGATCAGGCCGTCGTCCCACAGCCGCGACGTCGCGTAGTACGGGTCGCTCTGGGTCTCGTACTGCCTGGCCACCTCGTCGCGCAGCGCCTGCACGTGTTCGGGCGTGGTCTCGTCGCCCTTCATGCCGGCGAGGCGGATGTCGACCAGCACGGTCTGGGCGGTCTCGGCCGACATCGTGGCGATCCGCGAGTTGGGCCAGGCGAACAGCATCCGCGGGTTGAACCCCCGCCCGCACATGCCGTAGTTGCCGGCGCCGTACGAGCCGCCGATCAGCACCGTGTAGCGCGGCACGGTGGCGTTGGCGACGGCCGCCACCATCTTGGCGCCGTGTTTGGCGATGCCGGCGGCCTCCGAATCGCGGCCCACCATGTAGCCCGAGGTGTTCTGCAGGAACAGCAGCGGCACCCGGCGCTGCTCGCACAGCTCGATGAAGTGGGTCGCCTTCAGCGCCGACTCGGTGAAGATGATGCCGTTGTTGGCGACGATGCCCACGAGGTGGCCCCAGATGCGGGCGAACCCGCACACGATCGAGGCCCCCCATTCGGGCTTGAACGCCGAGAACCGTGACCCGTCGACCATCCGGGCGATCACCTCGGTGGCGTCGAACGGGATGCGGTCGTCGGCGCTGACGATGCCGTAGATCTCGGCCGGGTCGTGGCGCGGCGGTTCGGGCTCGGCCCAGTCGACCCACGACCGGCGATCGTCGAGGCGGCGCTGCCCGGTGGTCTCGCAGATCTCCCGCAACTTGCCGTAGGCCTCGGACTCGGTGTCGGCGAGGTAGTCGCTGACCCCCGACACCCGGGTGTGCAACTCGGCGCCGCCGAGATCGTCGGGGTCGATGATCTCGCCGAGCGCGGCCTTCACGATCGGCGGCCCGCCGAGGAAGATCCGCCCGATGCCCTCGACCATGATCACCTCGTCGGACAGCGCCGGCACGTAGGCGCCGCCTGCCGTGCAGCCGCCGAGCACCACCGACAGCTGGGGGAGCCCCATCGCCGACAGGCGCGCCTGGCGGTAGAACGAGCCGCCGAAGTGGTCCTTGTCGGGGAAGATGTCGTCCTGCAGCGGCAGGAAGGCGCCGCCCGAGTCGACCAGGTAGATCACGCCGAGGCCGTTCTCCTCGGCGATCTGCTGGGCCCGCACGTGCTTCTTGATCGAGACCGGCAACAGCGAGCCGCCCTTGACGGTGGCGTCGTTGGCGATGAACACGTAGGGCACGCCGTGCACGACCCCGATACCGGTGACGATGCCGGCGCCGGGCGCGCTGTTGTCGTACTGGCCCCAGCCGCTGAGCGTCGAGAACTCGAGGAACGGCGTGCGGTCGTCGATCACCATGTCGATCCGGTCGCGCACCAGCACCTTGCCGCGTGCGAGGTGGCGTTGGATCGATTGCTCGCGGCCGGGTCCGCCGTCGATCGCCCACTGCTGGCGTTCGCGCAGCGTGGCGACGAGCTCTTGGTAGGCGGTTCGGTTGGCCGCGTAGCGGGCGGATCCGGTGTCGATCTGCGACTCGATCGGTCTCACGCTGCAACTCCGTTCCAGAACTGGCGGGTGATCGTCTCGGCGAAGCGGTCGAGGTTGCCCCGCCGGGGGTCGAACCACTCGACCGACGAGTTCATCGCGCCGAACAGCACGAGCCGGATCACGTTGACCTCGAGTTCGGTGGCCAGCGCCGCGTCGTCCTGCAGACCGCGCAGCAGGTCGGTCCAGCGGGCCTCGTAGGCGTCGCGGAGCGGAACGATGTCGTCGCGCACGACGGCCGGCGCGGTGCGGAAGGTGGTGACGTGGGCGGCGGTGTAGGGGCCGTTCTCGAACAGCGCCGCGAGGTGGGCGCGCACGTGGATCTCGAGGCGCGTCTTCGGGTCGCGTCCGGCGCCGGCCGCTTCGGCCTGGTCGAAGGCGACCTGCATCACGTCGATGCCCCGCCGCAGGATCGCCGTCAGCAGGTGGTCCTTCGAGGCGAAGTGGTAGTAGATCGACCCGGCCTTGATGCCGACGACGTCGGCGAGACGGCGCAGTGAGGTGCCCTCGTACCCGTGCCGGAGGAACAAGGTGGCGGCCTCGTCCATGATCCGGTCGCGGCCCGAGTCGGCAGCGGGGCCGGCGCCGTTCGCTGGATCGGTCACCGACGCAGTGCTCATCCTTCCAACCTATCTAACGTACGTTAGGTTGTCCAGGCTTCGAACCCCCCGGCGGCGTGGCTAACCTCGGCGACGCCATGAGCGGTCCCTCTCACCCCGCGACACCGAACGGTGGGGACGCCGTCGTCGTCGGGCTCGACGTGGGGGGCACCAAGACCAACGCCACGCTGCTCGACGAGCACGGCCGCTTCCTCGTCGACCGGATGGTCGAGGTGCCGAGCCGGGTCGGCGAGGGCCCACAGGCCGCGCTGGCGGCGATCCGTGCGGTGCTCGACGTCGTGGTGCAGGTGGCCGGGGTCGACCGGGGCGCGGTGCGCGCGGTCGGGCTCGACACGCCCGGACCGGCGAGCGCGACCGGTGTGATCTCGCGGCGCGGGGCGACCAACTTCTCGCAGCCCGACTGGTGGGGGTTCGACTTCCGCAGCGCCGTCGAGCACGAGCTCGGCCTGCCGGTGATCTACAACAACGACGGCAACGCCGCCGCGCTGTACGCCCACGACCAACTGTTCGGCGACCAGGCCCATCGGCGATCGTCGGTGTCGGCGATCGTGGGCACCGGGTTGGGCGGCGGCGTGATCGAGTCCGGCGAGGTGATCCGCGGCGCCGCCGGGATGGCGGGCGAGCTCGGCCACGTGCACATCCCGATGGACGGCCTGCTGGCTGACGGGCAGGCCGTGCCGGTCTGCAACTGCGGTTTCGCCGGCGACGTCGAGAGCGTCGCCTCGCTGACCGGTCTCGAGCGCAACCTGTTGCCGTTCTGGCTGACCCGCTACCCCGATCATCCGGTCGCCGCGCTGCCCGGCAAGGAGGCGGCCCGCATGATCCGCTCGTACGGCGAGCGCGGCGACGAGATGGCACTGCAGATCTTCGGTCAGCAGGCGGCGGCGATCGGCCGGCTGTTCACGATCGCCGCCAACTTCACCGACCCCGACGCCTACTTCGTCGGCGGTGGCGTGATCGAGGCGGCACCCGAGTTCCGCACCTGGTTCCTCGACGCCGTCGTGGCCGCCACCACGTTGCGCGACGAGCAACGCGCGCTGACCAGGTTCGCGCTGGTGTCCGACCTCGACATGGCCGGTGCCCGTGGCTCGGCACTCGCCGCGCTGCACGCGATCCGTCCCTGACACCGATTTCGACGCCGGCGGTGAGTGCTCAGCCGCCCGGCCCGTCGCCGGCGACCGGCAGCGTCCGGGCGGCGGCGGGCCAGGCCCCGTTCACCCGAACACCAGCGAGCCGTCGTCGAGGTCGGCGGCCGGCATCAGCTGCCGTTCGATCCAGTAGTCCTGGAGGTGGCGCCACGGGTCGCGATCGCCCTGCTTGGGCATGAGGTGCAGGCCGCGCCGCAGGTAGCCGGGGTTGAAGTTCTCGGGGTCGACCCACGGCAGCAGCGCCATGTCGGTCTCGTCGGGGCGCAATCGCGGCACGACGACGGTGGCGCGCTTGGCGTCCATGTGGCCGAGCAGGCGGCACACGAAGTCGGCGATCAGGTCGGCACGCAGCGTCCAGCTCGCCCGGAAGTAGCCGAACACCCACACCATGTTGGGGATCCCGGTGAACATCGTGCCCCGGTAGGTGACCGTCTGCGAGAAGTCGAGCGGCTCACCGTCGATCGTGAACGCGATGTCACCGAGCACGTTGAGCTCGAAGCCGGTCGCCGTGACGATGATGTCGGCCTCGAGCGTCGCGCCCGATCGCAGCGTGATGCCGGTCTCGGTGAACGTCTCGATCTCGTCGGTCACCACCGACGCCTTGCCCGAGTTGATCCCCTCGAACAGGTCGCCGTCGGGCACGAACGCGACCCGCTGGCGCCACGGCCGATAGCTCGGGGTGAACGCGGTGTCGACGAGATCGGCGTGCTCGGGTGCCAGCCGGGCCCGCACGTCGGCGAGCAGTTCGGCCGTGACCGCCTCGGGCTCCGAGAAGCAGCGCCGGGCGAAGGCCGCCTGGTCGAACAGCACCTTGCGACGCACGATCTCGTGGATCCAGCTCTCGTCGATCTCGAGGGCGCGCAACATGTCGGCCAGCTCGTTGGCGTTGCGTCCCGACACGAAATAGGTCGGCGAGCGTTGCAGCATCGTGATGTGCTCGACGTCGTCGACCAAAGCCGGGATCAAGGTGGCCGCCGTCGCGCCCGAGCCGATCACGATCATCCGCTTGCCGTGGTAGTCGAGGTCGTCGGGCCAGGTCTGGGGGTGCACGATCGTGCCCCGGAAGCGGTCGACGCCCGGCCACTGCGGGGTGTAGCCCTCGCCATGGCGGTAGTAGCCCTGGCACATGTACAGGAACGAGGCGGTGACGGCGAACGGCACCCCACCATCGCGGGTGCCGGTGACGGTCCAACGGCGGTCCGCGCTCGACCACGTCGCGGCGGCGATCGAATGGCGGTATCGGATGTGCCGCGCGAGGTCGTGCTCGTCGATGACCTCGCCGAGATAGTCGAGGATCTCCTGGGCGGTCGCGATCGGCCTGCCGGTCCAGGGCTTGAAGCGGTAGCCGAACGTGTAGAGATCGCTGTCGGAGCGGATCCCCGGGTAGGTGTGGGTGCGCCAGGTGCCGCCGAACCCGTCCTGGTGCTCGAGCACCAGGAGGCTCCGGTCGGGGTGCTGCCGGCAGAGGTGGTAGGCGGCGCCGATGCCGGAGATGCCGGCCCCGACCACCAACACGTCGACGTGCTCGACCGCGTCGGGTGCCCCGGGCTCGGGGGTGGAGCTCACCGTCGGCATCCCGGGGCCGATGGCCGGTGGCTCACGCGCCGTCCGATCCGGCGAGCATCGCCGCCATGACCTCGGCCATGATCTGCGAGCGTGGCGGCATGCCCGGCAGCTGTTGGACGGGCTGGGGATCGATCCCCTCGGCGATGCGGTGGAACCGCTCGACCGCGATCTCGAGGAAGTCGGGGTGGGGGAAGATCCAGAAGCGCTGCTCGGCGATCGCCTCGGCGACGAGATCGGCCACCACCGCCGGCGGCATCCCTTCGGCGACGGCGCGCCGCAGGTGGTCGCGGGTGATCTCGCGGGCGGCGTCGGTGGCGGGGAGCGGGCCCAACGCCGCCGGCCAGTTGCGGTCGGAGTCGATGATGCCGGTCTTCACCCAACCGGGGCACAGGCAGCTCACCCCGACCGGCAGGCCGGCGGCCTGCAGGTTGAGATGGAGCCCCTCGGTCAGGGCGACGACGGCGTGCTTGGTCGCGTCGTAGACCGGCGAGAACCCCGGCAGCAGCCCGGCGATCGACGCCGTGTTGACGATGTGGCCGCCCCCCGACGCCACGATGTGGGGCAGGAAGGTTCGCACCCCGTGGACGACGCCCCACAGGTTGACACCGATCGTCCACTCCCAGCTCTCGATCGGCCCGACCCACGGATCGCCGCCCCCGCCGACGCCGGCGTTGTTGCACACGACATGGACGGCCCCGAACCGCTCGAGGGTGGCGGCGGCCAGCGCCTCGACGGCGGCCGCGTCGGCGACGTCGGTGTGGACCGTCAGCACGTCGACCCCGTGAGCGGCGATCTGTTCGCCGGCGGCGGCGAGCGCGTCGTCCTGCACGTCGGCCAGCACCACCCGGCAGCCCGCCGCAGCGAATCGTTCGGCCAGTGCCAACCCGATCCCGCTGCCCCCTCCGGTGACCACGGCGACGGTGTCGCTGGTGAGATCCATGTTGCTCCTTCGGTCCGGTTCGGTCGGTACGGCGACGTTACGCGTCCGTCGTCGGCGGGGGCGAGGCGCGCCGGGGTACGACCGGCGCCGGGACGTGCCCCCGGCGGTCACGAAACTAGGGTGGGCACACCACCCCGGGGAACGCATGCCACACACGATCGACATCCAGGGGACCGCGCCCGTGCGATTCGGGGCCGATCCCGGCGCCTACCGCCACTGGGCGGTGGTGATCGACGGTGCGGTCGCGACGGTGACGATGGCCGTCGATCCGGCCGGCGGACTCGGCGGCTACGAGTTGAAGACCAACTCCTACGACCTCGGGGTCGACATCGAACTGCACGACATCGTCCAGCGTCTGCGGTTCGGGCAACCGGGGGTCAAGGCGGTCGTGGTCACCGGCGGCCTCGACAAGATCTTCTGCGCCGGCGCGAACATCCAGATGCTCGCCGGATCGTCCCACGCCGACAAGGTCAACTTCTGCAAGTTCACCAACGAGACCCGCAACTCGATCGAGGAAGCCACCGGGCTGTCGCAGCAGGCGTGGATCGCGGCGGTCAACGGCACGGCGGCGGGCGGCGGCTACGAACTCGCCCTGGCGTGCGACGAGATCCTGCTGGTCGACGACCGGTCGTCGGCGGTGTCGCTCCCCGAGGTGGCCCTGCTGGCGGTGCTGCCGGGCACCGGCGGGCTGACCCGGCTGGTCGACAAGCGGCTCGTTCGGCGTGACCTCGCCGACGTGTTCGCCACCCGCGCCGAGGGGGTCAAGGGCCAGCAGGCCCTCGAGTGGGGCTTGGTCGACGCGATCGCCCCGAAGAGCGAGTTCGCCGGCCTGGTCGAGCGGCGGGCGTCGGTGCGCGCCGAGCGTTCCACGCGCCCCGACGGCTGCGCCGGGGTGGATCTGCCGGTGTTCGGGAGCACCACCGCGATCGAACCCGACCGGCTCGTCGGCGGCCACCTCGAGGTGGCGATCGACCGCGACGCGGCCACGGCCACCTTCGTCGTGCGCGGCCCGACCGGCGTCCAGCCGGCCACCGCCGACGAGCTGGTCGCCGCCGGCGCCTCGGCCTGGCTGCTGTCGGCGGCGCTCGAACTCGATCACGCGATCTTGCACCTGCGCTTCAACGAGCCGACGATCGGCACCTGGCTGCTGCGTACCGAGGGCGACCCCGACGCGGTCGTGGCGGCCGAAGCGGTGATCGAGCGGGAACCCGAGCACTGGCTGGTGCGCGAGGTGCGCCTGTTGTGGGGCCGCACGCTCAAGCGGCTCGACCTGTCGGCACGGTCGCTGATCGCCCTGGTCGATCCCGGCAGCTGTTTCGCCGGCACGCTGGCCGAACTCGCCATGGCCTCCGACCGCTCGGTCATGCTCAGTGGCGGCCGTGACGGTTCGCGAGCTCCCACGCTCACCCTGACCGATGCCAACCTGGGCTGGTACCGCGCCGCGAACGGGCTCTCGCGGCTGGGCGCCCGGTGCTGGAACCGGCCCGCCGCCTACGCCGCGGCACGCGACGCCCTCGGGCGCGACCTCGACGCCGAAGCGGCCGCCGCCGCCGGGCTCGTCACCTTCGCGATGGACGACATCGACTGGGACGACGAGGTGCCGGTGATGATCGCCGAACGGGCCAGCTTCTCGCCCGATGCCCTCACCGCGATGGAGGCGAACTTCCGCTTCGTCGGGCCCGAGACCATCGAGACGAAGATCTTCGGGCGCCTCACCGCCTGGCAGAACTGGGTCTTCCAGCGCCCGAACGCCGTCGGGCCCGATGGCGCGCTGGCGCGGTTCGGCTCGGGATCGCGCCCCGACTACGACACGAGCAGGGTCTGACCATGGGTGCCTCGTTCACGCCCGTCGACATCGACGCCAAGATCCCCAACAACGTCGGCCTCGCCGACGATCGCCGGCTGCAGCGGGCGCTCGAGAGCTGGCAGCCGCGGTTCCTGCAGTGGTGGCGCGAACTCGGCCCGGTCGCCTTCCAGGACAGCCCGGTGTACCTGCGCACGGCGGTGTCGGTCGGGCGCGACGGGTGGGCCAACTTCGACCACGTGGCGATGCCCGACTACCGGTGGGGTGTGTTCCTCGGCGAGCCCGAGCCCGACCGCACGATCGCCTTCGGCGAGCACAAGGGCGACCCGGTGTGGCACGAGGTGCCCGGCGAGTACCGCTCCGACCTGCGGCGGCTGCTGGTGGTGCAGGGCGACACCGAACCGGCGTCGGTCGAACAGCAGCGTCACCTGTGTCTCACGGCGCCGTCGCTGTACGACATGCGCAACCTGTTCCAGGTCAACGTCGAGGAGGGTCGCCACCTGTGGGCGATGGTGTACCTGCTGCACCGCTACTTCGGCCGTGACGGGCGCGACGAGGCCGACGAGATGCTCGAGCGCCACTCGGGCGACCTCGACAACCCCAGGATCCTGGGGGCGTTCAACGAGCAGACACCCGACTGGTTGTCGTTCTTCATGTTCACCTACTTCACCGACCGCGACGGGAAATACCAGCTGGCCTCACTGCGCGAGTCGGGGTTCGACCCGCTGTCGCGCACCTGCGACTTCATGTTGAAAGAGGAGGCCCATCACATGTTCGTGGGTGCCTCGGGGATCGGGCGGGTCGTCGAACGCACCGTCGAGCTGATGAAGGCACACGACACCGACGACATCAGCCGCTTCGGTGGTATCGACGTCGGCACCTTGCAGAAGTACGTGAACTTCCACTACAGCGTCTCGCTCGACCTGTTCGGCGCCGAGACGTCGACCAACGCCGCGAACTATTTCGCGGCCGGGCTGAAGGGCCGGTTCAAGGAGGAGGCGCGCGACGACGACCACCAGCTGCACGACCTCACCCGCCAGGTCCCGACGGTGACCGAGGGACGGATCGGCGAGCGCGAAGCGCCGATGCTGAACGCCCTCAACGAGACGTTGCGCGACGACTACGCCGACGACTGCCGGGGCGGGTTCACCCGCTGGAACCGCACCCTCGCCGAGGTCGGCTGCGAACTGCGGCTGCCCCACCTCGGGTTCAACCGGTCGGTCGGGGTGTTCCGCGACCACCACGTCAGCCCCGATGGACGGCTCCTCGACGACGCCGGATGGGAGGCCGCCGCGGCTCGATGGCTGCCCACGGCCGACGACCGGGCCCACGTCGAGTCGCTGATGACCGGCGTCACCGAGCCCGGCCGGATGGCCGGCTGGCTGGCCCCGCCTTCGGCGGGCATCCATCGCCGTCCGGTCGACTACGAGTACGTCAAGTTGTAGGCGCCGGGCAGCGCGATCGGCCCCGCCCGCCGGCGATCGCTCCCGTTCGGGACGCCCGGTCGACGGGCCGGCAGCAGCCCGTTCGAGCAATCCGGCCTCGGATTCGGTAGCGTGCTGTTGTCGGTCGCCACGGTGGCGGCTGGCGAATATAGAAAGTAGTACAGCAATGGCCATCGGCACCGTGAAGTTCTTCAACGATCAGAAGGGCTTTGGATTCATCAGCCGCGACGACGGCGACGACGTCTTCGTGCACTTCAGCAACATCGAAGGCACCGGACGACGCACCCTCCTCGACGGTCAGAAGGTCGAGTTCGAGGTCGCAGCCGGGCGCAAGGGCCCGGAAGCGGTCGGCGTCAAGGTCGTCTGACCGACCCCTTCTGACTGCGGGCGCACTCAGCGCTCGTACGGCGTGACATCGGTGGCACAGTGCTCCCGAAACAACGCCAACACCTCACCCGGTTCGGCGTGGCGGCCGGTCTCGTACTTCGAGTACAGAGTCCGGCCGTCCACGACGACGTCGAACACCCCTCGCGAACCGGTCACCATCGTCAACTCGGCGATGACGTGCTGGTAGTCGTGCAGGAGATCTCGTGCAGCGCCCACGGCGCGCTCCAAATAGTCTCAAGGCACGCAGTACGTGATGCTCACGGTGCGTTTCGCCATGCCCGCAGCGTACCCGTGCCGCTTCGCGCGGCAATCGCTCACCCGCTGTTGCGCAGCCCGGTCGCGATCGCGTTCAGCGTCAGCTGGATCCCTCGTTCGACGAGCTCGTCCCGCTCGCCGGCGCGGTGGCGGCGCAGCAGATCGACCTGCAGCACGTGCAGCGGGTCGAGATACCCGAATCGGTTGCGGATGCTGCGGGCCAGCACCGGGTTGCCGTCGAGCGGATCGTCCGAGCCCGTGATGCGGGCGTGCCAAGCGGTGGTGAGCGCGAACTCGCGCTCGATCCGTCCGAAGATCTCGTCGCGGGCCTCGGCGTCGGTGACGAGCGCGTCGGCGTAGCAGCGCCCCACTCCGAGGTCGGTCTTGGCCAGCACCATGCCCAGGTTGTTCAGCATCGCCCGGAAGAACGGCCAGCGGTCGTGCATCGCGTGCAGGGTGGCCTCGTGGTCGGGGTCGACGGCGAACGCCTCGAAGGCGCTGCCCGCCCCGTACCAGCCCGGGATGTTGAGACGGCACTGGCTCCAGCCGAACACCCATGGGATCGCCCGCAGATCCTCGATGCGGTCGGAGTCGCGGCGCGACGCCGGGCGGCTGCCGACGTTGAGACTGGCGATCTCGCCCACCGGGGTGATCGAACGGAAGAAGTCGACGAAGCGGTCCGACGACCCGTCGAGCAGCCCGCGGTAGGCGTCGAGCGCGTGGGCGGCGAGGGCGTCCATCGCGGCGGTGAACCGCTCGCGGTCGGCGCCCAACTGCTCGGCGTCGAGACAGCTCGCCTCGAGGGTGGCCGCCAGCAACGTCTCGAGGTTGCGGCGTGCCGGCGCCGGCCTGGCGTACTTCGCCGAGACCATCTCGCCCTGCTCGGTGATGCGTAGCGACCCGTGCACCGAACCGGCCGGTTGGGCGAGGATCGCCTGGTAGGCGGGGCCACCGCCACGCCCGACGGTGCCACCGCGGCCGTGGAACAGGCGGATCCGCACACCGGCCTGCTCGGCGGCGCGCACCAAGGCGAGCTGGGCGCAGAACAGCGCCCATTGGGAGGCCACGTAGCCGCCGTCCTTGTTCGAGTCGGAGTAGCCGATCATGACCTCCTGCCAACCGTTGCGGCTGGCGACGAGCTGGCGGTACCGAGGGTGCCCGAGCAGCGCCGAGATCACGGCGCCGGAGGCCTGCAGGTCGTCGATCGTCTCGAACAACGGGGAGATGTCGAGCGCGCTCGAGATGGCCCCGTCGGCGGGGTCGACCCGCACCAGGCCGACCTCCTTGAGCAGCACCGCGACCTCGAGCACGTCGCTGACCGAGGACGCCATCGAGATGACGTAGTGGGGCACCGATCGCGGCCCGAAGCGCCGATGGGCGGCTGCCGCTTCGCGGAACACGTCGAGCTCGCCGGCGGTGGTGGCCGAGTACGTCGCGAACCCGCTCGCCAGCGGCCGCTGCCCCCGCAGCTCGGCGGTGAGCAGCTCGATGCGATCGGGCTCGGGCAGGTCGGCGTAGCCGTCGTGCACGCCGGCGACCCGGAACAGCTCGTCGAGCACCGTCTCGTGCACCGCGGAGTTCTGGCGCAGGTCGAGGCCGCAGAGATGGGTCCCGAAGATCTCGAGGCCGCGGCGCACGGGATCGACGCGGGCCTCGGCGAGTTCGCCGGCGCCGTGCGAGCGCAGCGACTCCGACACCACCCGGAGGTCGCCGATCAGCTCACCGATCGACGGGTACGGGGCCAGCTCGGCGTGGGGGGCCGGCCCGGGTACCTCGTCGAGCACCCCGGCTGCCAACGCCCACAGCCGGGCGTGCATGCCGCGCAGGGCGCGACGGTAGGGCTCGTCGGCGCGGAACCGCGAGTCGTCGACCGAGGCCTCGGCCAGGGCGAGCAGGGCGTCGGTCGGGGTGATCAGACGGCTCGACATCGAGAGGCTCCGCGACAGGTCGTGCAGCGCCGTCAGATGGTGCCGGTAGGCCTCGGTCGCCTGCGCCTCGACGGCGAACCGCAACACCGCCGCGTCGACGAACGGATTGCCGTCGCGGTCCCCGCCGATCCACGAGCCCATCGAGATCGCCCGCGGGTTGTGGACGGCGCGTCCGAGCCGGTCGTGCGCCAGCTGCTCGAGGTCGTGCTGCAGCTGGGGCACCGTGGCGAAGATGCTGGAGCGGTAGTACCGCAGCGCCTCGTTGATCTCGTCGCGGACCCGCAGCTTCGACAGGCGCAGTTTCGCCGTCTGCCACAGGGTGAGGATCTCGAGCCGGAGGAGATGGTCGATCTCGGTCACTTCGGTCGGGCTGCCGATCGAACGGGCCCGCCGGTCGAGCAGGTCGGACACGGCGTCGATCCGGTCGAGCACCGTCTTGCGGCGCACCTCGGTGGGGTGAGCAGTGATCACCGGCGACACGGTGAGGTCGTCGAGCTCGGCCAGGATCCGGTCGACGGGCACACCGCGGCCGGCGAGCCGGTCGAGCGTCGCCGCCAGGCTGCCCTCCTGCGGGGCCGACCCGGTGTCGCGGTGGTGGCGCCGGCGACGCACCTGGTCGAGGTCCTCGGCGGTGTTGGCCAGCAGCGACAGCCACCCGAACGCCCTGATCACGTGCAGGTGCTGCTCGACGTCGTGGGCGCCGAGCACCTCGATCAGTGCGTCGGTCGGGTCGTCTCCGGCGTGGCGGGCGTCGACGGCGATGCGGCGGACGTTCTCGACCAGCGCGAATGTCCCGTCGCCCGCCTGCTCGCGCACGACGTCCCCGAGCAGCCTGCCGAGCAGGCGGATGTCGTCGCCGGCGTCGGAGCGCGGTGTGCTGGCCATGGGGCACAGTCTGCACGGCACTCGCCGTGATGCGGTCGCCGATCCTCGAACGGTGCGTTCGGTGACGTCGGCGGGGCCGGTGTGTACCCTGCTCTCGATGGCTGATCCCAAGATTCTCGTGATGGTGCTGGCCGGCGGTGAGGGCAAACGCCTGCAACCGCTCACCAACGACCGCGCCAAGCCGGCGGTGCCGTTCGGCGGCGCCTACCGCATCATCGACTTCGCGCTGTCGAACTTCGCGAACGCCCGGTACCTCAAGATCGTGGTGCTGACCCAGTACAAGAGCCACAGCCTCGACCGCCACATCACCCAGACCTGGCGGTTCTCCGACCTGCTCGACAACTATGTGGCCCCCGTTCCCGCCCAGATGCGGCGGGGGCCGCGGTGGTTCCAGGGTTCGGCCGACGCGATCTACCAGAACCTCAACCTGATCACCGACGAGCGCCCCGACATCGTGTGCGTGTTCGGCGCCGACCACATCTACCGCATGGATCCCCGTCAGATGGTCGAACACCACCTCGCCAGTGGGGCGGGGGTCACCGTCGCGGCGATCCCGGTGCGGCGCGACGAGGCGAGCGAGTTCGGCGTGATCGAGTCCGACGCGTCGGGCAGGATCGTCGCGTTCCACGAGAAGTCGCCCAACCCCCCGGCGATGCCCGGCGACAGTTCACGATGCCTCGCCAGCATGGGCAACTACGTGTTCGACACCCAGACCCTCGTCGACATCGTCACCCCCGACGAGGACAACCCCCTGATCGACATGGGCGGCGACGTCATCCCGGCCCTCACCCGCCAGGGTGTCGCGCACGTCTACGACTTTTCCACCAACGTCGTGCCCGGTCAGGACCACCGCGAGCGCGGCTACTGGCGCGACGTCGGGAGCCTCGACGCCTACTACGAGGCCAACATGGATCTGATCGCGCCGGTGCCGGTGTTCAACCTCTACAACGACAAGTGGCCGGTCTACACCCACCGCAAGGCGTTGCCGCCGGCGAAGGTGTCGCGCGGCACCGGCGGCGAGCCGTCGTTCGTCGACGGTTCGCTGTTGTGCCAGGGGTCGATCGTGTCGGGTTCGCACGTCGAGCGCTCGATCATCAGCCCGAGCGTGTACATCGACCACGACGCCCACGTGACCGACTCGATCATCATGGAGGGCACCCACATCGGCGCCGGGGCGCGCCTGCGTCGCTGCATCATCGACAAGAACGTCGTGGTGCCCGACTGGGCGCGGATCGGGTTCGACCCCGAGGCCGACGCCCGCAACTACTCGGTGAGCGGCAACGGCGTCGTCGTGGTGAGCAAGGGCCAGGCCGTCGAGCGCTAGGTGCCGGCCAGCGCCGCCACGACGGGGGCGAACGCGTCGATGTCGTTCTCGCCGACGATGACGTAGCTGAAGCCCCACCGCTCGCGCCGTTCGCGCAGGTCGTCGATCAGCTTGGCGGGTGGCCCGACGAGGGCGAACGGCGACCGGGCGATGACGTCACGTGACGCCCCGGTGAACGACGTCAAGGTGTCGAGCGCCGAATCGACGTCGTCGGTGACGAACACCATGAACGCCCTGATGTTCATCTCGATCTTGTCGAGACGCCCGGCCGCCGCCGCCGCCTCGCGGACGATCGCGACCTTCGCGTCGACCTGCTCGGCGGTCATCGAGTCGAACGTCGACGCGTCGACGGCGCCCGAGGTGAGGGTGGCGTTGATCCCGACGATGTCGGCTTCGCGGGCGGCCAGCCGCAGCACCCGCGGGCCGCCGCCCCCGATCAACACCGGGGGAGCGGCCTGGACCGGCTTGGGAAGACCGTCGTAGTCGGTGATCGTGTAGTGCTCGCCGGCGAACGAGAACTTTCCGGGCCCGAGCGCGCCCTTGATCACCGCGAGGCCCTCGACCATGCGGTCGATCCGCACGCCGGGCGGGTCGTAGGGGATGCCCGACTGTTCGTAGTCGCTGATCATCCACCCGGCGCCGAGGCCGATCTCGACGCGACCGTCGGACAGCACGTCCATCGTCGCCAACTCCTTGGCGAGCACGACGGGGTGCTTGTAGTCGTTGTCGTAGACCAGCGCGCCGAGCCGCAGGTGATCGGTGGCGTCGGCGGCACACTGCAGCGCCGGCACCGGTGCCAGCTGGCCACCGAAATGGTCGGGCATGGTGAGGGTCGCGTAGCCGCCCGCCTCGACCCGTCGCGCCAGGTCGGTCCAGGCCTTGCGGCTGCCGGCGCTGGCGGCCTGCACGCCGAATCGGAAAGGGGCCGGTGGGTTGCTCATCCGGTCAGGCTAGACGGCTGCCACCCCGGTCGGCCGACCCGTCGGTAGTGTCGTGGCCACTGTGTTGCGCCTGAGCTGGCTCCCCCGATTGGCCGTGGTGGTCGGCGCCGGCGCCCTGTTGCTCACCGCCACCGTGGTCGCCGTGGCGCCGCGGCTGTGGCGGATCGCCAACGCCCATGTCGAGCGGCCCGTCGCCCTGCCCGACTTCGCCGACCTGGCGCAGCGCTCGTACGTGTACGACGTGTCGGGCCGCGAGATCGCCGTGTTCGAGGTGCAGAACAGTCAGCCGATCCGGATCGACGACGTGCCCCCGCACGTGATCGACGCGTTCTTGGCCGTCGAAGACAACGAGTTCTGGGTGCACCACGGGGTCAACGTGCGCAGCCTGTTGCGAGCCACCCTGTCGAACTTCGCCTCCGAGGGCCCGATCCAGGGCGCATCGACGATCACGATGCAGGTGGTCAAGAACGACTACATGGCGGGGTTCGAGCGCGACGGCCGCTACAAGCTGCTCCAGGTCACCTACGCCGTGCGACTCGAGAAGCAGAAGACCAAGTCGCAGATCCTCGAGCGCTATCTCAACACGGTGTTCTTCGGGCAGAACTCCTACGGGCTCGGCGCGGCTGCCGAGACCTACTTCGGCAAGCCGGTGCAACAACTGACCCTCATCGAAGCGGCGTTCCTCGCCGGCCTCGTGCAGGCCCCGTCGAGCTACGACCCGATCATCAACCCCGAGCGCAGCCGAACGCGTTTCCTGCAGGTGCTCGACCGGCTCGAGGAGGACGAACTGCTGAGCGCCGACGAGCGGGTCGCCGCCGAGGAAACATTCGTGCTGCCCGAACGGGTTCGGCGACGGGTCGAGCGAGCGACGGTGCGCACCTACTACACCGAGGCGCTGCGCGACTACCTGCTGAACCGCAGCGACATCCTCGGCGACACCTACGAAGAGCGCTACACGCTGCTGCACCGCGGTGGGCTCAGCATCCACACCACGCTCGACCCCGACCTGCAGGCCGAGGCCGAACGGGCCCGCGACGAACTGCCCGACAACCTCATCGGGATCGACGCCGCGATCACCTCGATCGACACCAAGACCGGCGCGATCCGGGCGATGGTGGGCGGCAAGGGGTTCGTGCCCGGCCAGAACGAGGTCAACCTGGCGTTGGCACCCAGCCAGACCGGGTCGAGCATCAAGCTGTTCATCCTGGCTGCCGCGCTGCAGGCCGGGGCCACACCCGAAGACCTGATCGACGGCACCCGGCCCTGCCGGCTGCCCAACGTCGGCAACTTCGAGGAGCCGTTCTTCGAGATCACCGGCGGCGTCGACGGCGGCCTCGACACGCTGCGGCGCCACACGGTGCGTTCGATCAACTGTGCGTTCGCCCGGCTGTCACAGATCGTCGGGCTCAACCGGGTCGTCGACACCGTGTACCGCATGGCGGCGAGCCCGTACCTGTACCCCGGCCAGTCACCAACAGAGCGCGAGCCGGTGCAGCCGTTCTCGGCGTTCGCGACCGGCGCCAACGAGATGAGCACGCTCGACATGGCGTCGGGGATCCAGACGATCGCCAACGAGGGCGTGCACATGCAGCCGTACTACGTCGACCGCATCGACGACGCCTTCGGCAACCGCATCTACACCCATGTCGACCCGGGCACCGAGGTGCTCGACCGGCAGGTGGCGCTCACGGCGATCGACGTGCTCAAGGGCGTGCTCACCTCGGGCACCGCCAGCCGCGAGCTGTCCGATTTCGCCAGCCGACGGCCGGCGATCGGCAAGACCGGCACCCAGCAGAGCAACTGGACGGCGTTCTTCGTCGGGGCGACACCCGACCTGTCGACCGCCGTGATGGTGCGCGACCCCGATCGCTACACGCCGATGGACAACATCCCCGAGTTCGTCGAGGCCGGGGTCCCGAGGGTGCAGGGCGGCACCTTCCCGGCGCGCATCTGGGGTGCGTTCATGGAGAACATCGGCCTCGAGCAGTTCGAGTTCGCCGACTGGGACCCGCCGGGCCGCCCACCGCGCCAGCCGGCGCGCCTCTACCTCCCCGGCAACGAATGCCTGTACGAGGTGGTCTCGTTCCTGCAACCTGGTGCCTTGCCGACCATCCCGGTGCCGGCGCCCGAGGGCTTCCGCCAGCCGGCCGCGCCCCCGACGACGACCACCACGGTGCCCGGCCCGACGACGACCACGACGACGCTCGCACCGGTGCCGATCTTCGAGCCGGTCGAGAGTGGCACTACCATCCCCCCGGATGTGCTCGACCCGAACGCCCCATTGCCGTCCGCCCCGCTGCAACTCATCGTGGTGCCCTGTGAATGAGGTCGCGGCGTGAGCCACCCGGTGCTCGAGCTGCAAGCCGCCCAGACGATGGCCGACCAGCTGGCCCACCGGCGCGCCCGGCTGCCCGAGCGCGACCAGGTGCAGGCCGCCCGCAACGACCTGATCCGCTGGGACCAGGGCCGCCAGCGCCTGCGCCAGCGGCTCGACGAGTTGGCGGGGGCGGTCGACCAGAGCGAGTCGGCGGCACACGACATCGACGAGCACCTCGCTCGCCTGCAGGCCCAGCTGCGCACCGTCATCGCCCCCCGTGAGGCCGAGGCGCTGCAGCACCAGATCGCTTCGCTCCACGAGCGCCGCAATGCGCTCGACGACGCCGAGCTCGAGCTGCTCGAGGAGCAGAGCCGTCTCGACGACGAGTTGACCGCGCTGCTCGCCCAGGAGCCGTCACTGCGCGACACCTTGTTGGCCACCGATGCCGCCTTGTCGGCGGCCGAATCCGACATCGACGCCGAGCTCGGCCACATCGCCGAACGTCTCGACGGGCTGCGGGCCGCGGTCGACCCCGGCCTGCTGCAGCGCTACGACCGGCTGCGCACCCATTTCGTGGTCGCGGCTGCCACGCTGGCTGGTTCGCGCTGCGAGGGTTGTCATCTCGACTTGTCGGCTCACGAGGCCGACGCCGTCAAGGCCGAGATCGCGGCCGGCCGGGTCGCCGACTGCCCGCAGTGCGGCCGCTTGCTGCTGCGGTGAGCTGATGTTCTTCTGGTTCCTGGGCACCGCGGTGATCGCGGTGTGGTTCGTGTTCCGAGATCCGTCGTTCGACTACCGGTTGCTGCTGGTCGGCGCCGTGTTGCCGGTGCCGGTCGACGCCCTCTTCGGCGGGGCCCGCGTACTGCACGGCGTCACGTTCAGCGTGGCCCTGCTGGTGGTGTTGATGCTGGCCACCCGGGGCCGCAAGCCGATCCGCAAGACGCTGCTCGGGTTGCCGGTCGGCACACTGCTGTACCTGGTGTTCAGCGGTGCGTGGACCCGGACCCGGGTGTTCTGGTGGCCGTTCTTCGGGTTCGGGTTCGATGATGCCCGCCATCCGGTCGCGTCCCGCGGCTGGTGGAACGTCCCCCTCGAGCTGGTCGGCATCGGGTTGTGCTGGTGGGTGGTGCGGCGGGCCGGCCTCGGCCGGGCAGACCGCCGCGCCGAGTTCCTGCACCGCGGACGCCTCGACCTGCCGACATAGCACCAGCTCCGGGCGGCCGGCGACCGCGCCGCGGCTCGGGGAGGCCTGCGATCTGTGGTTCACTGGCATGGTGCTCTATCTGGTTCGTCACGGTCGCACCGACGCCAACGCGAAGGGCTTGTTGCAGGGGCGGCTCGATCCGCCCCTCGACCCGACCGGCCGCCGCCAGGCCGCCGCGATCGCCGAGATGATCGGCGCCGTCGACGAGGTGATCGCCAGCCCGCTGGTGCGCGCCCAGCAGACCGCCGAGCACTTCGGGATGCCGATCACCACCGACGAGCGCTGGATCGAGATCGCCTACGGCGAGTTCGAGGGGGTGCCCACCGGCGAGGTGCCGCCCGAGGTGTGGCAGTCGTGGCGCACCAACTCGATGTTCGCCACCAAGGGCGGTGAGAGCTTCGGCGCGCTCGACGCCAGGGTGCGCTCGGCGTGTGACGAGTTGGCCGACCGCATCCGCGGCCGCAACATCGTCGTGGTCAGCCACGTGTCGCCGATCAAGGCAGCGGTCGGCTGGGCGCTGAACTCGTCGATGGACATCATGTTCCACTGCCACCTGTCGCAGGCCAGCTTGTGCCGCGTCGACATGGGCAAGTTCGGCCCGCTGCTGCACAGCTTCAACGAGCAGGCCCCCGCCGGCTGACCGTCGATCGGCTTGCCCCTCGAACGCACCGGGAGCGGGTTCGACGGCGCGTCCTCACGGCCGGAACCCGAATGGTCCGGTCGGACGTCGACACGAGGGCTGCTCGCCGGCCCTCTGCTAGGTTCCGCCCCGGAGGTACGCGATGGAGCGTAAGCTGGCGGCGATCATGGTGGCCGATGTCGTCGGCTACTCGAGGTTGATGGAGGCCGACGAGGAGGGCACCGCCGCTCGCGTCGCCGAGCTGCGAGCGATCGTCGATGCCCAGGTCGCCGAGACCGGGGGCCGGGTCTTCAAGGCGATGGGTGACGCGGTCTTGGTCGAGTTCCCGAGTCCGATCAACGCGGTACGGGCCGCGGTCGGTATCCGTGCCGGGCTGGCGTTGGCGCAGCAGGACACCGAGGCGCCGATGGTGATGCGGTACGGGGTGCACCTGGCCGATGTGCTGATCGACGGCGACGACCTGCTCGGCGACGGGGTGAACCTCGCGGCGCGCATCCAGGCGGCAGCCGAGCAGGATGCGATCGAGATCAGCGCGGCCTTGTTCGAGTCGATCCGCCGGTCGTCGCCGTACGCGTTCGACGATCTCGGCGAGCAGCGCTTCAAGAACATCGGCGAGGCGGTCAGGGTGTACCGCCTGCGGGGCGAGATCGAGCGCCACCGCTACCAGCTCGCCCCCGAGCCGCGGCAGCAGCAGCGGCTTCAGCACCGACCGCACTCGTTGGCGGTGATGCCGATCGCGTTCCCGGTCGGCAACGACGACCAGCGCTATCTCGCCGACGGCATCGGCGAGGAGCTGCATTTCGAGCTGGGGCGGTTCCACAAGTTGTTCGTGTCGTCGCGTTCGGCCACCGCCGCGCTCGCCGACGAGCACCTCGACCCGGTCGCGATCGGCGAACGGTTGGGGGTGCGCTACGTGCTCAGCGGCAGCTTGCGCCAGTTGGGCCAGCAGATGCGGATGAGCCTCTCGCTGGCCGAGACCGAGGCGGGCAGCGTCGTGTGGAGCGACCGTCTGAGCCTGCCGTTCGACGAGTTGGTCGAGGGGCTCGACGAGCTCGCCGCACGCGTCGCGGCCACCGTGCTGGGGCGGATCGAGCAAGCCGACATCGCCGCCGTCCGGCGGCTGCGTCCCGAATCGATGAGCGCCTACGAGTTCCATCTGCGGGGCTTGGAGTACCACCGCCTCGGCGGGGTGACCGACGCCAACTTGCAGCAGGCGCTCGGTTGGTTCGAACGCGCCATCGAGGCCGACCCGGCATTCGCCAGGCCGCTCGCGATGTGGGTGTGCGCCCGGTCCGGCCTGCCCTCGTTCGACTGGGACGAAGGCGAGCAGCGCACGCAACGGGCACTCGAGCTCGACCCCAACGATCCCGAGGCGAACCGGGTCATGGGTTCGATCCTGATGTACCGCGGGTCGTTCGAGGCCGCCCGCCGCTATCACGAGAAGGCGATGGCGTTGAGCCCGGCCGACGCCTTCATCCGTGCCCGCTCGGCCGCGTTCTACAACTTCGCGGGGGAGCCGGCACGAGCGCTCGAGCTGCTCACCGAGGCGGCCGAGCTCGACCCCTTCCTGCCGGTGTGGTGCGTCGAGGAGCGCGCTGCCGCGTTGTACCACCTCGGCGCCTACGCCGAGGCGGCCGAGGAGGTGCTCGGGCTGACCTTCCAGACCCGCCGCTCGCGGCTGTACCGCGCCGCGGCACTGGCGGCACTCGACGACATCGACGGCGCGCGTCGGGCGGTGCGCGAGGCGTTGGCGGCGGCGCCCGACCTGACGACGGCGTTCGTCGACGACCAGGAGCACTATCTCGACGAGTCGGTCACCCGGACGATGATGGAACGCCTCGCCGCGGTCGGGCTGCCGGCCGCCGAACAGCCGGCGGGCCGGTAGCCACACCGACGACGGCACGTCGCACCGCCGAGCTGACGGACCACCACGAGCAGGTGATCCGCGCCATCGCCGAACGGGTGATCGCCGCGGCAGCCTGCGCCGTTGTATCAGTCGGGTGTCGCCCCGCCGCCGGTGTGGGATCCGGCTCCGCCGGTGTGGGATCCGGCTCCGCCGGTGCCGGGGCCGGTGGCCCTGTGGTCGTCGGCATCGCCGAGGCGATGATGATGCAGGGCGCTGGTGATCGCGGCCAGTGCCGGCATCGTCACCCAGCGGTCACCCGAATCGTGCTTCCAGCCCAGGTGTTGGTACAACCGGACGACGGCGGCCTGCGTGGCGTCGTCCCAGACGCCGTCGGTCGCGCCGTCCGAGTAGGCGAGCAGATCGAGCGACAACAACAGGCGCTGAAGATCCTTGATGTCACGCTTCTTGCTGCGGTAGCTCGTCATCCGTGTCGCCTCCTCCGTGACGCGCGCCAGCATCCGAAGGGTTTCGGGGCCGCCACGAGGTCGAAGTGTCCCACACCGAACACCTAGGATCAACCACTGGCCCGCCGAGCCGACGCCTCCCGGGTCGTCCGACGCCGATCACCAGAAGGAGGGGACAGCCAGCATGCCGGATCCACCTTCGGGCACCGTCACCTTCCTCTTCACCGATGTCGAGGGTTCCACCAAGCTGTGGGAGTCGGAACCCGAGCGCATGAAGCTCGCACTGGCCGAGCACGATCAGCGGATGCGCTCGGCCTTCAACGCCCACGGTGGCTATGTGTTCGCGACCGCGGGCGACAGTTTCGCGGTGGCGTTCGATTCCGCGGTGGCAGCACTCGAGGCGTCGCTGGCGGCTCAGATCAGCCTGCTCGAGCCGGCGGGCGAGCTCACCTTGAAGGTGCGGATGGGGATGCACTCCGGCACCGCCAACCTGCGCGAGGGGGACTACTTCGGGGTCGACGTCAACCGCTGCGCGCGAGTGATGGCAGCCGGGCACGGTGGGCAGTTGCTGCTGTCCCGGATGGCCGCGGGCTTGGTCGCCGACCACCTCCCGGACGGCGTCGAACTGGTCGACCTGGGTGAGCACCGCCTCAAGGACCTCGCCGAGCCCGAGCGCATCTTCCAGGTGCGCCACCCCCACCTCGACAACCAGATCCGGCGGTTGCGCGCACTCTCGGCGCCGGCCCGCGAACTCCCGCGGCAGCTGACGAGTTTCGTGGGTCGCCTCAGGGAGGCCTCCGATCTCGGCGAGTTGCTGGCGGCGAACCGCCTGGTGACGGTGACCGGGGTCGGCGGCGCCGGGAAGACTCGCCTGGCACTGCACGCCGCTTCGGAGTTGCTCGAGTCGTTTCCCGACGGCATCTACCTCGTCGAACTGGCGGCCGTCACCCAGCCCGACGTCGCGCTCGACGAGGTCGGTCAGGTGTTCGGCCTGCATGCTGCCCCAGGCATCGAGTTGGTCGACACGATGATCGCTTCCATCGGCGAGCGGCGTGCGCTGTTGCTGCTCGACAACTGCGAGCACCTGCTCGACACCGTCGCCCTCCTGGTGTACCGCCTGCTCGCCGGGTGCTCGGAGATCAAGGTGCTCGCCACCAGCCGCGCCCTGCTGGGTGTCGAGGGCGAAGCCGTCTATCACGTCCCGGCCCTGCAGATGCCGCCGGTCGGCACCGACCCGGTGACGGCGATGGGCTACGACGCGGTGAGGCTGTTCATCGAACGGGCCCGCCTCGCCAACTCGAAGTTCGAGTTCGATCATTCGAATGTCGCCGCCGTCGTCGACCTGTGCCGGCAGCTCGACGGCATCCCGCTGGCGCTCGAGCTTGCGGCGGCCCGTTTGCGGGTCATGTCGCCGGCCCAGATCGTCGAGCGGCTCGACGAGCGGTTTCGCCTGCTGGTGCGGTCTGCCCGGTCGGGAGGCGACCGGCAGCAGACGCTGCAGGCGACCATCGATTGGAGCTACGGGCTGCTCGAGGAGCACGAGCGCGTCGCTTTCCGTCGGCTCAGTTGGTTCACGGGCAGCTTCAGCCTCGACGCCGCGAGAGTTGTCGGGGGCTTCGATCCGCTCGACGAGTTCGAGGTGATCGAGAATCTGTCGGCGCTCGTCGACAAGTCGATGGTCGCTGCCGCGGAGGGTGACGACGGAGCCGTCCGCTACCGGCTGCTCGAGAGCGTCCGCCACTATGGCCGGGCGCGTCTCGGTGAGTCGACCGACGAGCAGTTGGTGGCAGCGCGCCACCGCCGCTACTACGCCGACTTCGCCGAGGCTCTCCAGGTCAAGCAGCGGCAGGGCCGGCTGGCCGAGGCCCTCGCACAGCGCGACCAGGACGAGAGCAACCTGCGCGCCGCGTTGCGATCCGCGATCGATGACGGCGACGGTGTGCTCGCGGCCCGCACCATCGCCGCCCTCGGGCACCTGTGGTATTCGGCCGGCTTGCACCGCGAGGGTATCGAGTGGTGCCGGGAGCTCGCCGAGTTGGATCCTGTCCTCGACGACCAGCTCAGGGCCGGCGTGCTCCACACCCGCGGCACGCTGGTGGGGTCGTGGGCCGATCCGGCGTTCGGCGCCGAACTGTTGGCGCAAGAGGTCGAACTGCGCCGCACGTTCGGTGATCCGGTGCGGTTGGGGTCGGCGCTGAACAACTTCGGCAACCTCCAGCTCGACCTCGGATTGTTCGACGAGGCGAACGCGACGATCGTCGAGGCGATCGCGCTGTTCCGTGAAGGTGGTGCTTCGCCGGGACTCTCGATGTGCAGCCTCGCGCATATCGCATTTCACCAGGGGATGTACGAAGTCGCCGACGAGCGGTTCGCAGCGGCCCTCGAGGAGGGGAGGCGGGTCGATGACCCATATGTGATCGCGCTGACGACGTTGTACCTCGGTGTGTCGAAGGCGTGGCAGGGCGAGACCGAGGAAGGCCGGCGACTCGCCGAAGAGGGCCGGGCCGGGTTCGAGGCCCTGAAGGTCGCCCCGGGCGTCGCCGACGCCGACTTCTACCTGGCGATGATCGATCGCTCGCAGGGCCGGCTCGATGAGGCGGCATGGCGGTTGCTCGCCTCGCTGGCCGTTCCCGAGGCCAAGTGGTACCAGGCCGCCCAGTTCTGGAACATGCAGGTGGTGGCGTCGATCATCGACGACTGCGCCTGCGCCGCCGAGCTGCTCGGCGCCGCGGCCGCGCACTACGAACGGGCCACCGAACCCCAACCCGCTTTCGTGATCGACGATCTGGGTGCGACGCGCGCCGTGCTCGAGGACCGACTCGGGTCCGCCGAGTTCGCGGCGCGGACCCGGCGTGGCGGGGCACTGACACAGGCCCAGGCGGTCGCGTCGGCGATCACCGGCCTTCACCGGTTCATCGACCGGACGGCGGCCGTCGATGTCGCCTGATCGGCTGGCCGCCGAGTCGCAGTTCCGATCGGCGCCCGAAACCCATGGCGGTAGGCCGGCGCCGTCGCCGTCGCCGTCGACTGGGGGACGAGCGTGATCGATCCGTTCGAGGGCCCCGGGGGCACCGACCCGGAGGTGAGGGAAGCGGACCACGACGACATCTCGCAGATCGTGTCGACGCTGCGGCCCGACCCGTACGACGAACGTGACGAGTGGTTCGAACCGCTGGCTACCGACGAACCCTTGCCTCCCACGGTGGGCTATGAGCGGTATCGGCACTACGTCCGAGACACCTGGCACCAGCGCGGCGAGGAGTGCACCGGGTTCGCCCTCGCCTCGATCGCCAACTACCTGATCCGTTCGCATCTCGACGACCCGGTCGCGCCGTCGGTCAGCCGTCGGATGCTGTACGAGATGGCCCAGCGTTACGACGATGCCGACTTCGTCGAGGGGTCGACGATGCGCGGCGCCCTGAAGGGCTGGCGCAAGACCGGTGTCGCCCGGGACGAGCTGTGGCCCTACGACCCCGACGACGAGGACGGCAGCATCCACGGACGGCTCACGTTGGCGAGGGTGCTCGACGCCCGTCACCGGCCGCTGCTGCGGTACCGGCGGATCGGCCACGACGACATCGGGACCATGCAGCGGGCGCTGGCGGCCGGGCACGCACTGTACGCGTCGGCGAACACCCACGGCGGCTGGTACCGGCTCTACCTGGCCGATGCCGATCCGGTCATCTCACAGGAACCGCACGACAAGATGGCGGGCGACCACGCGTTCGTGATCGCCGGGTACGACGAGCGTGGGTTCTGGGTGCACAACTCGTGGGGCCCGGAGTGGGGTGTCGACGGATACGCGGTGTTGCCCTACGAGCAGTGGAATGAGCACGCCAGCAGTGTTTGGGTGGTCGATGTGCCGGTCGATGTGCCGGTCGATGTGCCGGTCGATCCCGTCGCCAGCTACCGCGACATGTGGCCGCACCTGGTGGTGTTGCGCGACGACGGTTGCCTCGCCGGTGACGGCCTCTACGAGATGGACGAAGGATCGGTCAAGACGCTCCTGTTCTTGTTCCAGGAGCACACGCGCACCTGGGAGCGTCGGCGCTTGGTGATCGTCGCCGACGGCGGGGACTGGGCGACCCCGGCCACGATCGAAGCCCTGCGTCCGGTCCGCGACCAGCTGCTGGCGGCGGGGATCTATCCGATCTTCCTGGTCTGGCAGACCGCCTGGTTCGCCGAACTTGCCGACGAGGTGGGCGTTGCGGTGCGGCGGCGGATCGCTCGTCTCGTCGATGCCGCTGGTGGTGCCGCCGAGGCCGAACGCAACGCAGCGGTGATCGTCAAGCAGGCGGTGGCCGGTTCGGCGGCCCTTCGTGCCTGGCAGCAGATCGTCGAACGTGCGTCGCTGGCTGCTCACGGCGACCGGGGCGGCGCCCGCCAGTTGGCGGCGGCCGTCGCGTTCAAACGCGGCCAGAAGCCGTTCGACCTGCACCTCGTCGGTCACGGTGCCGGCGACCTGTTGGCAGCCGCGTTGGTCGCGTTGCTGCCCGCCGAGGTCACCAGCGTGACCTCGATCGCGTCCGCTGGTCCGATCGGCCTGTTGCGCGATGTCTACGCGCCGATGCTCGACGATGGGCGTCTCGGCCAACTCGACGTACTCACCTTGGCCGACGAGGTCGAGCGGGGCCAGCGGTTCGGGCCGGTGGCCGGTTCGCTGCTCAGCCTGGTGTCGGAGGTGCTCGCCGTCGACGGTGTGCACCCCGTACGTTCGGTCGACACCTCCGGTGAGCGCTGGGCTTGGCGGGCGGCACCGGTCGCCTTGTTGGGCCTGCAGCGCAGCATTGCAGAGGACCCGGCTGCGGCGCGGCTGACTGCGGCCGGCAAGCTGCGTCTGGCCACGATCGAGCCCACCGGCTCGCCGGGTACCGTGCTGGATCTCGGGTTGTGGGCGTGGTTGATCCCGCGGTTGCTCGAACTGCAGACCGAGGGCTGGGCCCCGGCATCGCCGCCTGCGCCGCCGGCGCTGCCGAGTGACCCACTCGAGCGGGCAGCATTCCTGCGGCGCCGTTCGAGCGGCGGGTGAGCAACCCCAGGGGGTCGGAGCGGGTCGGGGTCACGCTCCGACAGCAGCAGCTGCGGTGCTCGTAGGCCGTGAGGCGCCGGCCTCGACGGATCCGAAAATGTCGCCCGTCGAAGCCTCGTGGGCGCAGGGTTGGCCCACCCGCCAGCGGCGTCACCGCCCTCTCAGGGGACAACAACCAGGGCGCACTGATCGGCTCGGTGGCTACCTGAAACCCGTGGTGGATCGCAGTTGCGATGGTGAGTCGGCCTGTAAGCGGGATTCTGTGGTCACTTGCGTGACCGGTGACCATCCATCTGTGCGGCCTACCCGAGGGTGTCGAGCGGGCAGCTCACCCTCTGCTTGGCCTTGCTCCGGGCGGAGTTTGCCGAGCCGTGCGAGTCACCCCGCACGCTGGTGCGCTCTTACCGCACCGTTTCACCCTCACCTGTGACCGGTCACCCGGCCCATCGGCGGTCTCTCTCTGTTGCACGTTCGTCAGGTCACCCCGACCTGGCTCTCGCCAGCACCCTGCCCTGTGGAGTCCCGACTTTCCTCGACACGGTCGAGCCGTGCCGCGGTCACCCGACCGACTCACCATCGTCACCCAGTGTACGGGCATCACCCAGTGTGCGGGCTCGCTCGGCGAGCGGCCCGGCCGACCGCTATCCGCCACCACACCCGGTTGCCATGACAAGCTGGACGGTGATGTCGGGCCCCCTCATCGCGCTCATCACCGACCCCACGATGCCTCCGACGACCACCCCGGAGGCCGGGTCGGCCGCGTCCGCCAGCCGGGGCTTCGCCGCCAGCATCGGTGACCTGGTGTCGTCGGTGGTCGACAACCTGGGGAACAACGGCTACCAGACCGGGATCGCGCTCGTGGTCGCCACGATCGCCGTCGTCGCGATGCTCAACATCGAGGTCCACAAAGGTGTCGTCGTCCCCGTCGGTGTCGGGGCGTTCTGGGCCGGCTGGCTGGGGTGGAACACGTTCACCGCCCAGGAAAACCCGCTGTTCCCCGGCGATGTCAGCGCCACCAAACTGTGGGACGTCGCGTTCACCAGCGACACCGGGTTTCTGCTCGTGGTGATCGTGGCGTGCGTCGCCGCAGTGCTGCTGTGGCGCAAGGGCACCGCCCTCGGCAACCGGATCATGCTGCTGGTGGGCGCGATCCTCGGGGCGTCGTTCGTGTACAACCTGGTCGAGGCACTGCGCGTCTCGTGACACCCGGCGCCGGGCTGGCCGGTGCTCGGGCGCCGGCCGTCAGCAGGCCTGGTACCCGTAGACGAAGCTGTTCGCCGCCGGGGTCTGCAGCTGTGTCGAGAACCGGGAGCCATCGCTGTCGCGGGAGCCGACGACCAGGTCGATGCCCGACAGCTTGCCGAACACGGCGTTCACCGCGTAGGGCACCGGGAACCCGTCGTCGTCGTTGCCGACCGGCTTGTTGAACAACGCCGGGCTGACGAGCTGGTCGGGGTTGATCACCCTGGCGAGCGCAGCGGCATGACGGTTCTCCTCGGTGCCGACGTGCATCGCATGGCGGCGCAGCATCGGGTCGCCCAGCGCACCGACCAACGCCTGGTACGACGCAGCCGCCCAGGCTTCGAACGCGTAGGCGATGTTGAGCAGGTCGCGGTGCAGGTCGTCGCTGCCTGCGAGCGCCGCCAGCACGGGGGTCACGATGCGCTCGCCCACGAACGGGTTCGGGCACTGGAACTCGTCGCCGCCCAGGTCGGTGATGAGCGCACCGATCATCGCGGCATGACCGGTGTGGTCGGCGACGAACCGGCCGGCCAGCGACGTCTCGGCGGCGTTGAGAGCGCCGGTCGAGCCGGCCGCCTCGTAGACCCCGAGCGCGGTGTATTCGAGCGACTGGGCGGTGCGCAACAGCACGACGTCGTCGACCTCGCCGGCGGGCAGCTTGGGCGCTTCGTCGGCGACGCCGATCCGGCCGGGGTCGTCGTTGCCGCCCCGGTCGGATCCGCAGGCGGCGAGGATCGCCCCCATCGTGACGGCCATGCCGCCGCTGCGCAGCAGCCGGCGCCGATCGAGGGAGGGGTTGGGGAACTGGTTCACGGTCAGGCCTCCGGCGACAACGGGGCCGCGTTGTTGAGGAACAGGGCGTCGAGGTCGTCGCCGATGCCCGCGAGGTCGGCGAGCACGGTGGCGTGGCGCGACTCCATCGCGGCGATCGATGCCATCGCCGCTGCGAGGTCGCGGTCGCCGACCGCTCCGATCAGCTCGACGTGGGTGGCGGCCGCCGTGTTCTCGAGCTCGAACCCGGCCCGGCTGGTGGGCCCGCGGAACGAATCGACGAGGGCGTCGTACACGGCGTCGTTGCGGGCATCCGCCGGCGAGCCGACGATGCCCGAGAGGCGCTGGGCGTACGACTCGTGCTGCTCGCGCATGACGGTCCACACCACGCCGCTGGCGCCCGCCGCGATCGCTGCGTCGTAGAGGTCGCGGGCGGTGAGTTCGAGCGAGATCGCGAAGTCGGCCAACGCGATGTCGTCCACCGAGAGCCCGCTCGCGGCAGCGGACGTCGACCGGGAACCTGCCAGGGCGAGGGCGGCGCCGATGGCGCCGGCGCCGAACAAGGCGCGCCGGGACGGCCGGTCCGGGTCTGCGTGATCCGCAGCGGCGGCATCAGTCACGGGTGGGTTCCTTTCGAGATGGTGGGGGAGCGCCCCACATGATGGCGTCTGGGGTCGCGGCGCCGCCAGTTTAGGAGGACCGGCGGCTGATGACAGGGTTCCCTCATCGCAAGCGGGTTCAGAAGTCGAGCGCCGACAACTCGGGGATCCAGGCGGAGGCGCGCCCGACCGCCCGGGCCCACTGCTCACGGTCGAGCGATCCGGTGGGCTCTACATAGGCGTGTGGTGCCCAGGCCTTGGCGGCGTCGTCCATCCCCGACCATGCACCGGTCGCCACCCCGGCGAGGACCCCGGCCCCGACGGTGGTGGCCTCGACCACCGGTGACACTTCGACCGGTTTGCCGCTGGCGTTGGCGAGCGCCTGGACGAACGTCGGGTTCCTGCTCATGCCGCCGTCGATCCGCAGCGTCGGGATGTCGTGACCGGTGTCGGCCTGCGCGGCGACGACCATATCGGCCCCGCGGTGGGCGACGCCCTCCAGCACGGCGCGCACCACGTGGGCCCGCTCGGTGCCGCGCGTGACGCCGAACAGCGCGCCGCGTGCCCCGTAGTCCCAGTTCGGTGTGCCGAGCCCCAACAGCGCCGGCACGTAGACGACGCCGTCGGCGGTCGCACATCGGCTGGCCACGGTGTGCGATTCGGCCGCCGAGGCGATCAGACCGAGGTCGTCGCACAGCCACTCGACGTTCGAGCCGGCCGACAACATGATCGCCTCCACGGCCCAGGTGGCACGTCCGTCGACCGCCCAGGCGACGATCGGGAACGTTCCGTGCTCCGACCGGTCGGCCGCCGCCGGCGCCCGGTCGCCGGTGCACAGGTCGAGCATCCCGCCAGTGCCGAACGTGATCTTCGCCATGCCCGGTCGGGTGCACCCCTGGCCAGCCAGCGACGCCTGCTGGTCGCCGACCAGGGCGGCGATCGGCGGCGAACCGGCGAGTGCGCTCGCTTCGCCGATCAGGCCCGACGAATCGACGATCGTCGGCAGCAGCGTCGCGTCGATCCCCAGCATCGAGCACACGTGGGGGTGCCAGCCGCGGGTCTCGATCGAGTACAGCCCGGTCACGGCGGCGTTCGTGTGGTCGGTGACGTGCAGCGCGCCGCCCGACAGCGTCCACGCCACCCAGGTGTCGACCGTGCCGAAGCAGAGTTCGTCCGGGTCGCGCCCCGGCGCCGCGTTCGCCAACAGCCACGCCAGCTTGGTGGCCGATTGGTTCGGCGCGAGCGTCAACCCGTGCTCGGCCCTGGCGGTGAGGCACTCGCCGACGGTGCGCAGGTCCTGCCAGCCGAGGCCCGGCGCGACGGGCCGGCCCGTCGCCCGCTCCCACAACACCGTGGACGCCCGCTGGTTGGCGATGCCGACCCCGGTGACCTCGGGGTGACCGGCGCGTGCCAGCACCGTTGCGGCGGCCTCGAGCACGAGCTCGGCCATCCGGCCGGCATCGAACTCGACGAGGCCCGGAAACGGGGTGTCGGGGCTGAACGGCCGGTATTCGGCGGCGTGGATCGACGTGTCGGGCGCAACCAGCGCCGCCCGCAAGCCGGTGGTGCCGACGTCGATGACCAGGATCATGGGGAGTCCTCCGTTCCGGTGGGGCGGAACCCTTTCGCCCGCAGCCGCTGGCCGAGCACGCCGCCGACCAGGCCGGCGCCGGCCACGACCGACAGGTTGAACAGCGCCGCGAACCAGTTGACGTCGGATCCGCGCAGGGTGCGGGCCACGATGAACACCGTCTGCGCGGCGACGTAGGTGCCGATCGCGGTGGCGAGGCCGTGGGTCAGCGGGAGGTCGCGGCGCTGCACCCACGCCGCGCAGCCCGCCCCGAGCACGAATCCGGCCACGGCACCCAGCGACAGCCACAGCGCCAGGCCGCTGTCGTCACGGCTGTCGGCGGCCCACCGGGCGGCGATCGACAAAGGCACCGCGAACACGAGCGCGACCATCCCGCCGGCCCGCAGCGCGTCGAGATCCCAGCGCTCGGCGTTCACGGCCACGCTGGGTCGCCGAAGGGCGACGGCAGCCCCAGCTTGCCGGGGTTGAGGATGCCGTTCGGGTCGAGCGAGTGCTTGAGGCCGATCAGGACGTCGAACGCCGGACCCAACGCCTCGCGCATGAAGCGGCCCCGGTTGAGCCCGACCCCGTGGTGGTGCGACAGGTTGCCGCCGGCCGCCAGCACGGCGCGCTGGCCGGCGTTCCACATCGCCACGTAGGTCGACTCGATCTCGTCGGCGGGCGGGCGTGCCGCCAACGAGAAGTAGAGGCAGGCGCCGTCGAGGTAACTGTGCGAGAGGTGACAGCTGGCGGCGATCGCGTGCGGCGTCGCCAGCAGTGCCGCCGTGGTGGCGTCGTACACCCGGTCGAGCGCACTCCACGGCGCGGCGATCTCCATCGTGTCGACGACGAACTTGCGCTCGGTGAGGGCCTGCAGAGCGGACGTGTCGTTGCGGTGGGCGAGCCAGTCGTCGACGAGTTGGGGGTCGGCCCTGACCCCGTCGCGGGTCGCGACCTCGTCGACGATCGCCATCGTGGCGTCGACGATCCCGGTGTCGCCCTCGTCGAGCACCAGCAGTGCACAGGTGGTTCCGTCACCGCCGCGTCCGCGCTGTGACTCGATGGCGTCGTACAGCCGCAACACCGCCGGCGTCGCCCCGCGCCGGATGATGTCGCGGCAGGCGGCGAAACCGTCCGAGAGCGTGCCGAACCGGAACGCCGCAGTACGGCGGGCGGGCGCGACGGGGTGGGCCCGCAGCCACACCCTGGTGACGACGCCGAGCGTGCCCTCGGAACCGACGAACACCTGGTTGAGATCGGGGCCGGCGGCGGCGGCCGGCGCTCCGCCGGTGCGAACGACCCGGCCGTCGGCGAGCACGACCTCGAGCCCGACCACCATTTCCTCGATCTTGCCGTACCGGGTCGAGTACTGACCGGCGCCGCGGCAGGCCACCCACCCCCCGACGGTGGCGATGTCGAAGCTCTGCGGGAAATGGCCGATCGTCAACCCGTGGGGCTCGTTGATCGCCCGTTCCAGGTCGGGCCCGAACATGCCGGCTCCGGCCTCGACGACGCCCGAGACGGCGTCGACCTCACCCAGCGCGTCGAGCGCCGTCAGGTCGAGCAGCACCCCGCCGAACACCGGTACGGAGGCGCCGCACACCCCGCTGCGGCCCCCGGCCGGGGTGACCGGGACGCCGTTTTCGTTGCACGCCTTCAGCACCGCCGCGACCTCGTCGGTCGTCGACGGACGGGCGATCACCGCCGCCCGGCGGGGGACCTCGCCGGCGAGCGCCCAGTGCAGCGCCAGCGGCCACCAGTCGCGCGATGCCTCGGCGACCGCTTCGACCCCGGTGACGGTGCTGCACACCGAGGTGAGCCGGGCGACGAAGCCGTCGGGCAGGGGAGCGGGCCCGCCGCGGAGGTGTTCCGCCGTGCCCTTCAGCTCGATCGGGGGACGCGGCTCGGTCATGTGGTGGCCTCCAGGTGGCGGGCGTCGGGCCGTTCGGCCGCCGCCAGTTCGTCGTCGCACAGCCGGCGATAGGCGCTGACCTGGCGCTCGGTCTCGGCATCGTCCCAGCCGAGCTCGGGGGCGATCAGGCGGGCGAGGTCGGGGGCCGCCGCGATGCACGACGCCCGGCGCTCGAGGTGGGCGCGCGTGCGACGGGTCAGGACATCGGTCAGCGTGGTCGCCATCTCGTGACGCACGGCGTACACGGCCTCGGCGCGCCGGTACCGCAGGCCGGGCACCATCGCTTCGCCGAGTGTCGGGTCGCCGGCGATGAGCTCCTGCACGGCGGCCGCTTCGCTGCCGAACCGAGTGGTCAGCCAGGCGTCGGGACCGTTGGCGTCGACCTGGGTGGCGTGGTCGCCGCCCAGCAGGCGCATCCGCCGGGTTCGGCAGCGCCCCTTGCGGCCGAGCGCGGCCATCACGGCGTCGACCGTGTCCTCGGCCATCGCCCGGTAGGTGGTGAACTTGCCGCCGGTCACGGTGATCAGCCCCGACGACGACGTCGTCACGCTGTGCCGCCGCGACAGGTCGGCGGTGCGACCCGACGTCGCCTGCTTCACCAGCGGCCTCAGCCCGGCCCACACACCGGTGATGTCGTCACGGGTGATCGTCGAGGTGAGATGGTGGTTGACGGCCCGCAGGACGTAGTCGATGTCGTCGTCGTTGGTCTGGGGGTCGTCGAGGGCCCCGACGAAGTCGGTATCGGTGGTGCCGATGTAGCAGTGCTCGAAGGTGCCGTCGGGCAGCTGCCCCCACGGCACCAGGAACAGGCTGCGCTTGTCGCCCGGTACCGAGAGGATGACGGCGATGTCGTTGCGGACGTGGTGCCACGGCACCGTGAGGTGCACCCCCTTGGCCGGCCGGATCGAATCGGGGTCGGTGCCATCGTCGAGGGTGCGGATCGTGTCGGCCCAGACACCGGTCGCCGACACGACCACGCGGGCCCGGACGGCGACGAGCTGCGCCCCGGTGTCGACGATCGCGCCGTTCACGCGCCCGGCGGTGTCTTTGGTGAGTTCGACGACCGAGCAGCGGTTGGCGACCACCGCACCGCGAGCGGCAGCGGTACGGGCGACCGTGAGGGTGACGCGGGCGTCGTCGGCCGCGGCGTCGAAGTAGACGAACCCCGACGACAGCCGCTCGGCAGGGATCGTGGGGCAATGGGCGAGTGCCTGTTCGGCGTCGAGTCGCTGGTGCCGGCGGCCGATGCGCAGCCCACCGGTGATGTCGTACATCCACATCGCGGACCGCAGCGCCTTGGCGATGCGCTTCGAGACCGGCCCGTCACGGGTGAGCACCGGGATCAGGAACGGCAGCACCGAGACCAGGTGGGGTGCGTTGCGGATCAGCCGCTGGCGCTCGCGGAGCGCTTCGTACACGAGGCGGACGTCGCCCTGTTGCAGATACCGCAACCCGCCATGGATCATCTTCGAACTCTTCGACGAGGTGCCGGCGGCGAAGTCGTCGCGCTCGACCAGCGCCGTGCGCAGCCCCCTCGTCGCGGCGTCGAGCGCGACCCCGGCGCCGGTGATGCCGCCGCCGACGACGAGCACGTCGAACTGCTCGCTGGCGAGCGCCTCCACCATCGAGGAGCGCTCGAACGACCGACCGGACATCGCGGCGATGTTAGACCGGCGGCCGGCGGGCCCCTCCATCGTCGCAGCGCCCGGCGATGGCGACGAGAACGACGATGGGCGGCCCACCGGGGGCCGCCCATCGTCGGATCGTCGGATGCGACGGTCAGCTCACGTCGAACCGGTCGAGGTTCATGACCTTGTTCCAGGCGGCGACGAAGTCGGCGAGGAACTTCCCGGCGCCGTCGTCGCAGCCGTACACCTCGGCCAGCGCCCGCAGCTGCGAGTTCGAGCCGAACACGAGATCAGCAGCCGTGGCGGTGTATTTGAGCTCGCCCGAGGCCCGGTCACGGCCTTCGAACACCCCGGCATCGGACACCGACGCCTTCCACACGGTGTCCATGCTGAGCAGGTTCGTGAAGAAGTCGTTGGTGAGCTGGCCGGGCCGGTCGGTGAGCACGCCGTGCTTGGCGCCACCGACGTTGGCGTCGAGGGCCCGCATGCCGCCGACGAGCGCCGTCATCTCGGGCGCCGTCAGGTTGAGCAGGAAGGCCTTGTCGACGAGCAGCTCCTCGGCCGGCCGCTTGTGGATGTCGGACAGGTAGTTGCGGAACCCGTCGGCGGTCGGCTCGAGCACCGCGAACGACTCGGCGTCGGTCTGCGCCTGGCTGGCGTCACCGCGGCCCGAGGTGAACGGCACCGTGACGCGGTGACCGGCCGCCGCGGCGGCCTGCTCGATGGCCGCGCAGCCACCGAGGACGATCAGGTCGGCCAGCGAGACGTCGCCGTGGAAGCTCGACTGGATGCCCTCGAGCGTCGCCACGACGTCGGCGACCCCGGCCGCGACGTTGACCGCCCAACCGTTCTGGGGCGCCAGACGGATGCGGGCACCGTTGGCGCCACCGCGCATGTCGGTGCCACGGAACGTCGACGCCGAAGCCCAGGCGGTCGCCACGAGCTGCTGCACGGTGAGACCGCTGCTGAGGATCGCCGCCTTGAGCTCGGCGACCTGGGCATCGCTCAGGCGCGGGCCGGCGGGCACCGGGTCCTGCCAGATGAGCTCTTCGTCGGGCACCTCGGGGCCGAGGTACCGGGCCCGTGGGCCCATGTCGCGGTGGGTGAGCTTGAACCAGGCCCTGGCGAACGCGTCGGCGAACTGGTCGGGATGCTCGAGGAAGCGGCGCGAGATCGGCTCGTAGATCGGGTCCATCCGCAGCGCCAGGTCGGTCGTCAACATGATCGGGCAGCGCCGTGCCGACGGGTCGTGCGGGTCGGGCACGGTGTCGTCGGCCGAACGATCGGTCGGGCGCCACTGCTTGGCGCCGGCCGGGCTCTCGGTGAGCTCCCACTCGTAGCCGAACAGGATCTCGAAGAAACTGTTGTCCCACTGTGTCGGTGTGGTGGTCCAGATGCCCTCGAGACCGCTGGTGATGGAGTCGTTGCCCATCCCGGTTCCGAAGGTGTTGGCCCAGCCGAAGCCCTGCGCCTCGAGCGGGGCGCCCTCGGGCTCGCGCCCGACGTAGGTGGCGTCGGAAGCGGCGCCGTGGGTCTTGCCGAAGCTGTGGCCGCCGGCGATCAGGGCGACGGTCTCCTCGTCGTTCATCGCCATCCGGCCGAAGGTCTCGCGGATGTCGACACCGGCGGCGATCGGGTCGGGGTTGCCGTTGGGGCCCTGCGGGTTGACGTAGATCAGGCCCATCTGCACCGCGCCCAGCGGGGTCTCGAGTTCGCGGACACCGCTGTAGCGCTCGTCGGCGAGCCATTCGCGCTCGGCACCCCAGTACACGTCCTCCTCGGGCGCCCAGATGTCTTCGCGGCCGCCACCGAAACCGAACGTCTCGAAGCCCATCGTCTCGAGCGCCACGTTGCCGGCGAGGATCAACAGGTCGGCCCACGAGATCTTGCGGCCGTACTTCTGCTTGACCGGCCAGATCAGGCGGCGGGCCTTGTCGAGGTTGGCGTTGTCGGGCCAGCTGTTGAGCGGCGCGAAACGCTGCGCCCCGGTGCCGCCGCCGCCCCGGCCGTCACCGATGCGGTAGGTGCCCGCCGCATGCCACGTCATCCGGATCATGAACGGCCCGTAGTGGCCCCAGTCGGCCGGCCACCAGTCCTTCGAATCGGTCATCACCGCGGCGAGATCGCGCTTCACCGCGGCGAGGTCGACGCTGGCGAACTCGGCGGCGTAGTCGAAGTCGGGGCCCATCGGGTTGGATTGCGGACCGTGCTGGTGGAGGATCTTCAAGTTGAGCTGCTCCGGCCACCACCCCTCGGTCGCCGACGTGGCGACCGTCGTGTTGGCGCCCGTGAAGGGGCACTGGCTTGCGTTGTCTGACATGTCTGCTCCTGGGTGTGATGTGGATGTCGCGCTGCGAAGCGGGGCTCGAAGCGCCGGTGTCGGTGTTCTCGGTGTCGGTGTTCTCGGTGTCGGTGCGGTGACCGGCCGGGTGGGTACCCGGGCCGATCGATCTCAGTCGTCAGCCTCCGCGTCGGCCGGGACGAGACAGTCGGGGCAGCGGCCCCAGTAGACGACTTCTGCCTCGTCGATGAGGTACCCGGAGGCGTCGGCGGCCGTGAGGCAGGGCGTGAACCCGACCGCACAGTCGACGTCGACCATCTGGCCGCAGCCGCGGCAGATGAGGTGGTGGTGGTTGTCACCGACCCGGCCCTCGTAGCGCGCCGGTGATCCGGCGGGCTGGAGACGCCGGAGGAGCCCCTTGTCGGTGAGCACGCCGAGCGCGTCGTAGACGGCCTGACGGGAGATCGCCCCGATCTCGGCCCTGACCAGCTTGTCGATGTCGTCGGCGGTGCTGTGGGGGCGATCCGAGGCGACCCGCAGCACCGCCAGACGTTGCGCGGTGACCTGCACCCCGTGGTGGCGGAGCAGGGCGGCGTGGTCGGCGGAGGACTGCATGGGCGGTATCAAGACTACTTCTGATTCTGGACTGGGTCAAGAGTGAGTCGACGGCGGCCCCCGGGCCCGTCCCGCGACCTCCTACACTGCCCGGTGCCGGGCCGGTCGTCGCCGACCATCCGGCCGCCGGCCCCGAGACGCCCTGTGCGGGTCGACCGCCTGCGCCGAGGGCCGAAGCCGATGACCACCACCTACGAACCGAACGATCCCCGGTACCTCGACGAGGCCGACGTGCGTCGTGAGCTGACGAGGGCCTTCGACCTCTGCCACGGCTGCCGGAGGTGCGTCGATCTGTGCACGGTCTTCCCGTCGCTGTTCGAGATGCTCGACCGCGCGCCGGGCGAGGGTGCCGGTCGGCTCACCCCGGCCGAACAGGACGCGGTGACCGAGCAGTGCTTCCAGTGCACGTCGTGCCGTGTCGGCTGCCCGTACGGTGACGACTCACCGATGCGCCTCGACGTCGCGCGCCTCGTGCTGCGGGCCGAGGCGATGAAGACTGCCGCCGGTCATCACACCTTGCGGCGGCGGGCGACCACCCAACTACTCGGTCGTGCCGACCTCCTCGGCCGGGTCGCCGCCAGGCTCCCGTCGCTGTCGGGCCGGCTGGCCACCGCCCGGCCCGGGTCGCCGGCGCGCCGGATGCTGGCGGTCGTCACCGGCATCTCGGCGGTGCGTCGGCTGCCGCGTTTCGCCGGCCCGCGGTTCTCGAGCGGGTTGCGTCGGCAGGCCGCGACGGGGGTGGCGCGCCGCGAGGTCGCCGTGTTCCCGGGCTGCGTCGTCGACTTCGAGCAGCCGGCGGTCGGCTCCGACCTCGTCGGCGTCTACGCCCGCAACGGCGTGCGGTGCACCGCCACCACGGCTGGTTGTTGCGGCGCCCCGTGGCTGCACGCCGGTGACCTGAAACGGTTCGCGAGGGTCGCGGTGCGCAACGCGGCGATCCTCGCCGACGAGGTCCGCGCCGGCCGCGACATCGTCGTGACCGAACCCGGCTGTGGGCACGTGCTGCGGCGCGCCTACTGCGATCACGTCGCAGGCCCCGATGCCGAACTCGTCGCCGGGCACACCTTCGACGCCGTCGAGTACCTGATGGACCTGCACCGGTCGGAGGGGATCGACACCGTGTTCGGCGGTGAGGTGCCGACGCGGATCGTGTACCACCCGGCGCCGCAACTGCGCGGCGTCGGCACCGGCGTGCCCGGTCGCGAGTCGCCCGGTCGTGCATTGATGGAGCTGATCGGGGCCGAGGTGGTGGTCGTCGATGGTGCCTCGGGCAGTGAGAGTTGGTGGGGCCTGCGGGCGGATCAGGAGCAGCGGGCGCTGCTGCTCGCGGCGCGGTTCGCCGAGCGGCTCACCCGGGCCGGGGGCGATGCCGTCGCTGCCGACGGTGGCCTGACCAGGTTGGCGATCGCCGAGCAGACCGGCGAAGCGGCATGGCACCCGATCCAGTTGATCGCCCGTGCCTACGGGCTGCCATCGCAGGGGCCGGCCGCCCGCGGCGGCCTGTGACGATTTCGCGACGGCTCTGGCGTTCGGCCCCGAGTCGTTCTAATGTCCGGGCCGTACGGCCGACTGCTGGGGGGCAACGTGTCACTGCACGAGTTGGAATGGAGGATGCTCGGAGCTTGCCGGGGCCTCGACGCGACGCTGTTCTATCCCGACAACGACGACGATGCCGAGATCGCGAAGCAGATCTGTGAGGGGTGCGGGGTGCGCAAGGCATGCCTCGACCACGCCCTCAACAGCCGCGAGAAGGTCGGTGTGTGGGGTGGTGCCACCGAGCGCGAACGGCGGCGCCTGCTGCGTCAGCGGCGGCGCACGGCGTAGCGGCCGACGCTCGACGCGCCAGTAGCCTCGTTCCGATGGAGACGATCGACGACCACGGGGGATGGCCCGCGTTGTTGACCCTGCTGCTCGACCGCAACCACCTCACGGCGGCCCAGGCCCGGTCGGCGATGACCACGATCCTGTCGGGTGAAGCGACGCCGGCACAGCTGATCGCTTTCGTCGTCGCGCTGCGCGCCAAGGGCGAGAGCGCCGACGAGCTCGCCGGCCTGCTCGACGCGGTGCTGGCGCACGCTGCGATCGTGCCGCTCACCGAGGGCCAGCTCGAGCGGGCGGTCGACATCGTCGGCACCGGCGGCGATCATTCGCACTCGATCAACGTGTCGACGATGGCGGCGATCGTCACGGCCGCGGCGGGGGTCCCCGTGTGCAAGCACGGTGCCCGCAGTGCGTCGTCGAAGTGCGGCACCGCCGACGTGCTCGAGGAGCTGGGGGTCGTGATCGAACTCTCCCCCGAAGGGGTGAAGGCCTGCGTCGACCAGGCCGGTATCGGGTTCTGCTTCGCCCCGGCGTTCCACCCGGCGTTCCGGTTCGCCGCCCCGGCCCGCCGCGAGATCGGCATCCCCACGGTGTTCAACCTGCTCGGCCCGATGGCCAACCCCGGGCGGGTGCGCCGCCAGGTGATCGGCGTCGCCAACGCGGCGTTCGCCGAGCGCATGGTCGAGACGCTGCGCACCCACGGGTCGGTGCACGCCTGGGTGGTGCACGGCGGAGGGCTCGACGAGCTCACCACCACTGGCCCCAGCGAGGTGATCGAGTTGCGCGACGGCGCGATCCGCCATTTTGCGGTCGACCCCGGCGAGTTCGGCCTCGCCAGCGCCCGCCACGGCGACCTCACCGGAGGCGACCGGCGCCAGAACGCCGACGCCGTCCGGCGGGTGCTGGCCGGCGAACCGGGCGCCCACCGCGACATCGTCGTGCTCAACGCCGGTGCCGGCCTGGTGGTCGGCGGCCTCGCCGCCTCGCTCGGCGACGGGATCGCGCTCGCCGGGCGCACGATCGATGCCGGCGCCGCCGCCACCACGCTGCAGCGCCTGGTCGAGGCCTCCCAGGCGGCGGCCGGTTGACCGCCATGGCCGACTGGGCGGTGCGGGTACCGGCATCGTCGGCGAATCTCGGCGCCGGCTTCGACGTGTTGGGGATGGCACTCGCCCTGCACGCCGAGCTCGGCCTCGGCCCGGTGCCCCGCGGGGCCCGGGTGGCCGACGAGCACCACCCGGCGACCGTTGCGTTCCGGCGCCTCGGCGGCGAGGGTGATCTGTGGGTGCGCTCGTCGATCCCGATGGGCCGCGGGCTCGGGTTCAGCGGTGCTGTGCGGGTGGGTGGCGCGGCGGTCGCCGTCGTCCAGCAGCACGGCCCGGCAGCGCTCGACGCCGACGAGCAGACCGATCGGGTACTGGCGGTCGCTTCCGAACTCGAGCGCCACGCCGACAACGCCGCCGCGTCGCTGCACGGCGGCGTGGTGATCGCCGCGGCCGACACGGCGACGCGCGTGCCGATGGCGTTCGATCCGGCCGTGGTGGTGTGGATCCCGGAGCTGACCACCACCTCGACCGACGAGTCGCGCACCGCCCTCGCCGCCCAGGTCAGCCGCGACGACGCGGTGTTCAATCTCGGCCGCATCGCGATGTTCGTGGCGGCCTGCGCCAGCGGCGATTCGTCGGCGCTGCGCGCCGCCACCTCCGACCGGCTACACCAGGCGGTGCGGCTGCAACGGGTGCCGGCCTCGGCCCGGGCGATCGACGCCGGCCTCGCCGCCGGTGCCTGGGCGGCCTGGCTGTCGGGGAGTGGTCCGACGGTGGCGATGTTCTGCGAGTCGAGCCGGGCCGCCGAGATCGCCGGTCAGCTCCCCGATGACGGCCACGCCAAGGTGCTCCGCATCGATCATCAGGGCGCGATGGTGACCGCCGTCGTCGATGGCGCCGACGACCCGGCCGGCGACCCGATCGACGAGGCGGCGGACGCCGCGGGGGTATCGCCGGGCGACCCCGGGGCCTGATCGCCCCGCCGGGCGAGGCGCGGCAGCTCGTCGACCTTCGGAACGGGGAAGCTCCACCGGCCGGAGCACTCGAGCACTTCGATCTCGGCGGCGTGGCGGTCGAAGTATTTCGCCAGGCACAGCGCCTCGTCGATCGAGTCGCGCGCCAGCGGACGCCCGGCGGCGGGCGCCTCGGCAGGATCGACCGGCAGGGATCGGCCGACGCGCCCGACGATCGCCGTGTCGATCAGGCGGGCGCGATCGATCACCCAGGTGGTGGCGCCGCGCCGCACCACGCAGCGGTCGGCGGCCCGCAGGGCGTCGACCAGGCGTTGACGCCGCGCCGCACCGAGCAGCGCGCTCAACCGGTCGCGCACGACCGCCGCCTCCTCGAAGCGCTGCGCAGCGGCGAGCACCGACATCCGTTCGGCGAGGTGGACGGTGACCGCGGAGGTGTCGCCGACGAGTGCGTCGGCGGCGGCCACGACCGCCGCGTCGTAGCGCCGACGATCGCACACGCCGGCGCACGGGCACTGGCTGGCGCCGAGCTGGGCCGACCCGCACGGCACCGCACCCTCGGCCGGTCGGTGCCCGGCGGTGAGCCGGGTCGAGCAGCGCCGCAGCGGCAGGACCGCCTCGAGGGCGTCGATCACCTGGGACGCCATCGCCCGCGAGGGCAGCGGGCCGAGGTGGATGCCGGCCTTGGACGGCTGGGTGACGACGGCCAGGCGCGGCCAGGGCGTTTCGGCGTCGAGGCGCACGTAGCAGTACTTGTCGGCCCGCGTGCCGGCACGGTTGTAGCGGGGCAGCAAGCGGGCGATCAGACGCGACTCGACGACCTCGGCCGACAGCGCGTCGGCGAGTTCGAGGTGTCGCACCTGCTGCAGCTCGCGCAGCATGGGCCCGATGCGGCGCCGGTCGTCGGCGCCGAAGTAGCTGCGCACCCGCTGGCGCAGGTTGGTGGCCTTGCCCACGTAGAGCACCTCGTCGCGGTGCCCGCAGAAGAGGTAGACGCCCGGCGTCCGCGGCAGCGAGTTGGTCATGGTGAGTTTGCGGGCCTGGGGGTGCCCGGCGAGCTTGGCGAGCATCGCGAGATCGTCGAGACCCATCACGCCGAGGCCGGCGGCGCGTTCGATCAGCAGGTGCAGCAGGTCGGCGGTGGCGAGGGCGTCGTCGAGCGCCCGGTGGGTGGGGGAGTGCTCGAGGCGCAGCCGCGCCGCGAGCGTCGCCAGCTTGCAGTTGGGCACCTCGTCGCGCAGGAGTCGGCGGGCGAGCACCGCGGTGTCGACCACCGTGGGCCGGTAGTCGGCGCGACTGTCGCGGCGCAACGCGGCCCGCAGGAAACCGAGGTCGAACGGCGCGTTGTGGGCCACGAACACGGCGTCGCCGAGGAAGTCGACGAGCGAGCCGAGCACGGTCTCGATGCGCGGCGCGCCGGCCACGATCGCATCGGTCAGCCCGGTGAGCACGGTGATCTGCGGGGGGATCGCGCGCCCGGGGTTGACCAGCGTGTGGAATGTTCCCAGGCGTTCGCCGCCGCGCAGCTTGACGACACCGATCTCGGTGATCGTGTCGCCGTCACGGCTTGCCCCGGTGGTCTCGAGGTCGAGCACGCAGAACGTCGTGTCTCGCAGCGGTGTGCCGAGGTCGTCGAGGCTGCGTTGCCCCCAGGTCGGTGCGGTCATGGCGACGATGCAACCACGAACAGGTGTTCGCGTCAAGAACAGGTGTTCGACGGTGGCGACCGCGGCGACCGGTACCATGCCCGCATGACAGCACCGTCGATCGAGCCCCGCCACCTGCGGTCGGCACTCGAGTTCGCGGTCGAGATGGCCCGCGAGGGGCGCAAGCTCAAGCCGCCGATGAAGTACCCGAAGGCGCTCGACCGCTACGTCAAGCAGACACGTATCGCCGCCGCCTCGCTGCCGGCGATCGCCCGGGTCGTCGAGGGCGACGAACGGTTCCGCGCCGCATTGGCGTCGGGTGCGCTGCCCGAGCTGGTCGACCCGATCGGCCGGATGTGGCTCGCGCGGCCGCCCGGCTGGGAGGCCGAGCTGGGTCGCCTCGCCGCCGAGGCCGCCGAGGCCGCCGAGGCCGCCGACGCGGCGAGCGAGCTGAAGAGGGCCGAGAAGCGCCGGGACGCTGCCGAGGCGGCCACGGTGCGCACCCGTGGGGAGCTCGTCGTGCTGTCCGAGCAGGTGCGCGACCGCGATGCCACGATCGACGCGCTGCGGGCCCGGCTCGCCGAGCTCACCGCCGCCCTCGACTCGGCTCGCGACGAGTTGGGCGCCGCCCGCACCGAGGCGCGTCACCAGCGCGACCGGGCCGCCGCGGCCGCCGACAAGCTGGCCGCCGCCCGAGCCGCCCGTACCGAGGCGGTCGCCGCCCAGGGCCAGGCCGAAGGGGTGCGCGACGAGGTGCTCGCCGACCGGGCCGCGCTCGCCACCGAGCGATCGGAGCTGGCGCGGCTGGCGGCGGCGGCCGACGACCTGGCCCAGCGGCTCGGGGCGTTGTCGGCACCGACACCGGCACCGGCCGGGCCAGGTGCCATCCAGGCGCGACGGGCGATCCGGATGCCCGGTGGCGTACTCGGCGATTCGGTGGCTGCCGCCGAGTTCCTGCTGCGGACCGGGGCCGCGGTGATGGTCGACGGGTACAACGTCGCCAAGCTCGCCTGGCCGGACCGTGCGCTCGCCGATCAGCGGGCAGCGCTGCTCGACGAGACCGAGAACCTCGTTCGCCGGTTCGGCTGCGAGATGACCGTGATCTTCGACGGTGCCGACGTCGACGGCGCCGTCGCCGACCGGCGCCGGATGGTGCGGGTGATGTTCTCACCTGCGGGCGTGCTCGCCGATGACGTGATCCGCGCCGAGGTGCGCCGGTTGCCCGCCGAGCGGGCGGCCGTGGTGGTCACCAACGACCGTGCGATCGTGCGCGACGTGCGCGCCGCCGGGGCCAACACGCTCCACAGCGAGCAGCTGTTGGCGCTCATGCGCTGAGCGGCGTCGCGCCAGCCGGGTCGGGTCGGGCCGGTGATCAGCGGCCGCGGGCGGCAGCCTTGGCCCGCTTGGCGAGGCGCTTGGCCGTGCGGCCGATCGGGGCGAGGTTGCGATGGTCGAGATCGCCCAGCTCACCACCGTTGTCGAACAGCACCCGATAGCGCTGCCAGTTGAACCCGTTGGCGAGGATGACCTTGCCCTCGGTGCCCGCCGGGACGTCGGGCAGGTCGCAGGTGGCTTGCACCCGGTCGCCGATCTTGAGGTCGAGCTGGCCCTCGTGGGGCACGGCGAGCGCGTGGGGCTTCCAGATCTGCACGTTGCCATTCTGCCGGATCGTGTCGCGTTCGTGCACGTTCGGGCCCGATCACGAGTGGCGGGGCCGGCCCGCGGGCCGCGCCGGCGAGGGCGCGCCGACCCGACGCCGGTAGAGTCATCGCTCTGTGAAGTCTTCTGTCGAACCCCTCGAGGGGAACAAAGTCAAGCTGTACATCGAGATCGACGAGGCCGAGTTCGACAAGGACATCGATCAGGCCTTTCGCGTCATCGCCCGCGAGGTGAAGCTCCCGGGTTTCCGCAACGGCAAGGCACCGCGTCGCGTCCTCGAGGCCCGGATCGGCCTCGGTCCGGCGCGCGAGCAGGCGCTGCGCGACGCGATCCCGCAGCATCTGGGCAAGGCGATCCGCGAGCACGACCTCGACCTGGTGGCCACGCCGGCGGTCGAGATCACCGCCGGCGAGGAGGCGGGCGGCCTCGAGTTCGAGGCCGAGTGCGAGGTGCGCCCCGAGATCACCGTGCCCGGCTACGGCGGCCTGCGGATCGAACTCGATTCGCCGCATCCCTCCGACGACGAGCTCGCCGAAGCCGAGCGGGCCGAGCTGCGTTCGAGCGGCTCGCTGGCCGCCGTCGACCGGCCCGCCGAGCCGGGCGACTACCTCACCCTCGACCTGGCGGCCACCCGCGACGGCGAGGACGTGATGGGGCTCAACACCGAGGACTGGTCCTACGAGTTGGGCCAGGGCTGGGTCGCCGAAGAGTTCGACGAGCACCTCGCCGGTGCCGTCGCCGGTGCGGTGGTCAGCTTCACCGCGACGCCCAAGGGCCTCGACGACCCGGCCGACTTCACGGTCACGGTCAAGTCCGTGCAGGCCCTCGAGCTGCCCGAGCCCACCGACGAATGGGTCGCCGACAACACCGGCGAGTTCGACACCGTCGACGAGTGGCGGGCGGCGATCGCCGACCGGCTCACCCAGCGCAAGCTCTCCCAGGTGCGCTCGACCGTGATGTCGAAGCTCACCGATGCCCTGACCGGTCTGGTCGAGATCGACGCCCCGGCGTCGATGGTGCAGGCCGAGATGCAGAACCAGGCCGAGAACATGGCGCGCCAGTTGCAGATGCAGGGCATCGACCTGCAGGCCTGGATGTCGGCGACCGGGCAGACGGCGCAGCAGTTCATCGAGGCCACCCGGCCGCAGGCCGAGCGTTCGGTCAAGGCCGACCTCGCCCTGCGTGCCGTCGCCACCGCCGAGGCGATCGAGGTGAGCGACAACGAGATCGAGATGGAGTTCGCCCGTATGGCGATGCAGTACGGGCAGAAGGCCAAAGAGATCCGCAGGACCTACGAGCGCAACGACGCGATCCCCGACCTGATCGCCCAGATCCGCAAGTCGAAGGCGATGGACTGGCTGCTGCACCATGTCGAGATGGTCGACCACGATGGCGCGACGATCGATCGCGACCTCGTGATCGGCCACACCCACGACCACGACGACGACCACGACCACGACCACGACGACCACGACCACGACCACGACGACCACGACGAAGCGGGGGAGGACTCCCAATGAACCTCGATGCCATCAACTACCTGGTCCCCAACGTCGTCGAGACGACCAGCCGCGGCGAGCGCGCCTACGACCTCTACAGCCGGCTGCTGAAGGACAACATCATCTTCCTGCAGACGCCGATCGACGATCAGATCGCGTCGCTGCTGTGCGCCCAGTTGGTGCATCTCGAGTCGGAGAACCCCGAGAAGGACATCAACATCTACATCAACAGCCCCGGTGGTGACATCACGGCGCTGTTCGCGATCTACGACACGATGCAGTTCATCCGCAACGACATCGCGACGATCTGCCTGGGCCAGGCGGCCTCGGCGGCCGCCGTGCTGCTGGCCGCCGGCACCAAGGGCAAGCGTCTGGCGCTGCCCCACAGCCGGGTGCTGTTGCACCAGCCGTACGGCCAGGTCGGCTACGGCCAGGTGACCGACCTCGAACTGGCTGCCAAGGAGATCCTGCGGATGCGGGACCTGCTCGAGAAGATCCTGGCCCACCACACCGGACAGCCGCTCGAGAAGATCCATGCCGACACCGACCGCGATTTCGTGCTCGAGGCCCAGGACGCGCTCGAGTACGGCATCATCGACACCGTGCTGTCGACGCGTGACGCGATCGACAACTCGGCCGCGATCCGCTGACCGCGAGGTCGAGTTCACTACGCTCGGGTCACCGCCGTCACGGCGACGATCCAGTGGGCGACGACTCGAAAGGGGGCAGCACGAATGGCGAAGTTCGGAGACACCGGCGAACTCTTGAAGTGTTCGTTCTGTGGCAAGTCCCAAAAGCAGGTCAAGAAGCTGATCGCCGGGCCGGGCGTCTACATCTGCGACGAGTGCATCGACCTCTGCAACGAGATCATCGAAGAAGAACTCGCCGACACCGGTGAGCTGACCTTCGACCAACTGCCGAACCCGCGCGAGATCCGCACGTTCCTCGACGACTACGTCGTCGGCCAGGACGAGGCGAAGAAGATCCTCTCCGTCGCGGTGTACAACCACTACAAGCGGATCCAGTACCAGCAGCAGTCGGGGATCGGTCGCCGCGACGACGTCGAGTTGCAGAAGTCGAACATCTTGATGCTCGGCCCGACCGGCTGCGGCAAGACCCACCTCGCTCAGACCCTGGCGCGGATGCTGAACGTGCCGTTCGCGGTCGCCGACGCCACCGCTTTGACCGAGGCCGGCTACGTCGGCGAAGACGTCGAGAACATCCTGCTCAAGCTGATCCAGGCCGCCGACTTCGACACCAAACGGGCCGAGACCGGCATCATCTACATCGACGAGATCGACAAGATCGCCCGCAAGAGCGAGAACCCGTCGATCACCCGTGACGTCTCGGGTGAGGGCGTGCAGCAGGCGTTGCTGAAGATCCTCGAAGGCACGCAGGCCTCGGTGCCGCCCCAGGGCGGGCGCAAACACCCGCACCAGGAGTTCATCACGATCGACACCACGAACGTGCTCTTCATCCTCGGTGGGGCGTTCGCAGGGCTCGAGAAGATCATCGAGCAGCGGGTCGGCAAACAGGGGGTCGGGTTCCACGGGACGGTGCAATCGAAGGCCGAGCGCGACACGGGCGAACTGTTCCTGCAGGTGCTGCCCGAGGACCTCATCAAGTTCGGCATGATCCCCGAGTTCATCGGCCGCCTGCCGATGGTGGGTGTCGTGCGCTCGCTCGACCAGGCCGCCCTGGTGCAGATCCTCACCGAGCCGAAGAACGCGCTGGTCAAGCAGTACCAGAAGGTGTTCGCCTTCGAAGACGTCGAACTCGAGTTCAGCGAAGACGGGCTGGTCGCGGTCGCCGAGCTGGCGCTGCTGCGCGGCACGGGGGCGCGCGGGCTGCGGGCGATCCTCGAAGAGGTGCTGCTCAACACGATGTACGACCTGCCCGGTCGCACCGACGTCGGCAAGGTCATGATCGACGGGGCCGCTGTGCACCAGAGGACGAACCCCACCCTGGTGCCGCGCAAGACGGCCGCGCCGCGCCCGCGCCGTGCGGCCAGCTGAGCCGAGCCCATCGGCCCATGACGTGTCGACCGTGAACTTCGATCTCGCCGCCGCGTTGGCGTACCTCGACGACCACGCCTCGTACGACAAGACCGGCCGGGTCGACGACCCGTCGACCAAGTCGATCGCCACGCTGTGCGCGGCGATGGGCGACCCGCATCTGGTGCAACCGGTGATCCACGTCACGGGCACCAACGGCAAGGGCTCGACGGTGCAGATGATCAGCCGGCTGCTGGTCGCCCAAGGGCTCACCGTCGGCACCTACACCAGCCCCCACCTCGAGCGCATCAACGAGCGCATCAAGCGCAACGGCGAACCGATCAGCGACGAGGACTTCGCCGAGCAGATCGCCGGTATCGCCGACCTCGAGGCGATCACCGGCGTCCGCCCGACCTACTTCGAGGCGGTCACCGCGGCGGCGTTCCGGTGGTTCGCCGACGTGGCCGTCGACGTGGCCGTGATCGAGGTCGGCATGCTCGGCCGCTGGGACGCGACCAACATCGTCGATGCCCAGGTGGCGGTGATCACCAACATCGGCCTCGACCACACCGAGTTCGCCGGGCCCTCGCTCGGCGACATCGCGAGGGAGAAGGCAGGGATCATCAAGCCCGGGAGCGCGGCGGTGATCGGGACGACCGAGCCCGATCTGGTGGCGATCTTCCGCGCCGAGGGCCCCGCCAGCGCGCTGGTGCGCGGGGACGACTTCGACACGGCCGACAACTCGCTCGCCGTCGGCGGGCGCAGGCTCGACCTGCGCACCCCGACCACGATCTACCAGGGGGTGTTCCTGCCGCTGCACGGGGCGCACCAGGGCGACAACGCATCGCTGGCGCTGGCGGCGGTCGAGACCTTCTTCGCGGCGCCGCTCGCCGAGGACGTCGTCCACGAGGGCTTCGCGAACGTGCGGATGCCCGGACGGTTCGAGGTGCTCGGGGTGCAGCCCCTCACCATCATCGACGGCGCCCACAACGCCCCGGGTGCCGACGTGTGCGCGCAGGTCTTCTTCGACGACTTCCAACCCGAGGGCCGTCGGATCCTGGTGATCGGCACCTTGCGCGACCCCGAGCAGATGGTGGCGGCCTTGCGCGCCGACGAGTTCGACGTCGTGCACGCCTGCACCGCGCCGTCGCCGCGCGGGGTTCCCGGATCCGAGGTGGCCAGGGCTGCACGATCGGTCGGATGCGCCGAGGTGTACGTCCACGACTCGGTCGAGGCGGCCTGTCGTGCCGCCCTGCGGCAAGCCGACCCCGACGATGCGATCCTCGCGACCGGGAGCATCTACGTCGCCGGTGCGGCGCGGCCGGTGCTGCGGCACCACGCCGGCTGAGCCGCCGATCCTCGACCGCTCGGATCGGGCGATAGCCTTTCCGGCCATGTCAGATCGCACGCTCGTCCTCCTCAAGCCCGACACCGTCGAACGCAAGCTCGTCGGTGAGGTGGTGTCGCGTTTGGAGGCCAAGAACCTCGACCTCGTCGCGATGGAGCTGCGCCGGCTCGATGCCGACACGCTCGCCCGCCACTACGAAGAGCACGTCGGCAAGGGCTTCTACGGCGAGCTGGTGGCGTTCATGAGCCGCGGGCCGGTCGTGGCGATGGTGGTCGAAGGCCCCGAGAACACGTGGGAGGTGGTCCGCGCGATGATGGGCGCCACCAACCCGCGCACCGCCGCCCCCGGCACCATCCGCGGCGACCTCGGCATCTTGTTCACCGAGAACCTGGTGCACGGCAGCGATTCGCTGGCCAGCGCCGAACGCGAGATCGGGATCTTCTTCCCGAATCTGTAACATCTGCTCGTTGTGCGAAGCTGGTGATCCGCCCACGGTCTGAGCCACCGCACCGATCGAAAGGAGGTCGCGAATGGCACGTAGCAATCCGTTGAGCCTCGGCCGCGACCTCGCGATCGACCTCGGCACGGCCAACACGTTGATCTACGCCCGCGGCCTGGGCATCGTGCTCGACGAGCCGTCGGTGGTGGCGATCAACATCAACGACGGCCGCCCGGTGGCGGTCGGCGTCGAGGCCAAGCGCATGATGGGTCGCACCCCCAACCACATCAAGGCGATCCGTCCCCTCAAAGACGGCGTGATCGCCGACTTCGAGGTCTGCGAGAAGATGCTGCGCTACTTCATCCAGAAGGTGCACGCCAGCAAGTGGTCCAAGCCGCGCATGATCATCTGCGTGCCCTCCGGCATCACCGGTGTCGAGCAACGCGCCGTGCAGGACGCCGCCGAGTACGCCGGCGCCCGCAAGCCGGTGCACATCATCGAAGAGCCGATGGCAGCCGCGATCGGGGCGAACCTGCCGGTGCACGAACCGAGCGGCAACATGATCGTCGACATCGGGGGTGGCACCACCGAGGTGGCCGTGATCTCGCTCGGCGGCATCGTCACCGCCCAGTCGGTGCGCGTCGCCGGTGACGAGCTCGACGACGCGATCCTGCAGTACGTCAAGAAGGAGTACTCGCTGGCGATCGGCGACCGCACCGCCGAGGAGATCAAGATCCAGATGGGGTCGGCGTGGCCCCTCAAGCACGAGCTGACGGCCGACATCCGCGGCCGCGATCTGGTGTCGGGTCTGCCACGCACGATCGAGCTCACGACCGAGCACGTGCGCGAGGCGCTCGCCGAGCCGGTCAGCTCGATCATCGACGCCGTGAAGACCACGCTCGACAAGACGCCCCCCGAACTCGCCGCCGACATCATGGAGGACGGCATCATGCTCACCGGCGGGGGCGCGCTGCTCGGCGGTCTCGATCAGCGGCTGTCACACGAGACGGGGATGCCGATCAGGGTCGCCGACGAGCCGTTGTACAGCGTGGTCATCGGGTCGGGGCGGGCCCTCGAGAACATCGACGCGATGCGGGGGCTGATGTCCCTCGGCGGCGACGACTGACCCGTCCGTCCCGATGGCGATCTACTCAGCGGGCCGGCGCCGCACGATGGCCATCTTGCTGTTGACGTCGGTGCTGTTGATCACCCTCGATCTGCGGGGCAACGCCGTGTTCGATGCGTCGCGTACGGGGTTCGTCTACGCGCTGCGACCGTTCGAGATCGCCGGCGACGTCGTCGCCCGACCGGTGTCGCGGGCCTGGCGCGGGATGACCCGGATCGACGACCTCGAGGCCGAGAACCAACGTCTGCAACAACAACTCGACGCCCAGCGCAGCGATCAGATCGCCGCCCAGAACGCGCTGATCGAGAACCGCGACCTGCGGGCGCTGCTCGACCTCGAGTCGCTGTCCGCCTTCGACCGGGTCACCGCCAGCATCATCGGTTCGTCACCGAGCAACTTCGACCAGCGGGTCGAGATCGACCGCGGTTCGCTCGACGGCATCCGGGTGGGCATGCCGGTCATCAACAGCGCCGGGCTGGTGGGCAAGGTCACCAACGTCTTTCCCGAGACGGCGATCGTGATGCTCGTCACCGACCCCCAGTACTTCGTGCCGGTCAAGGTCGTCGCCGAGGTGTTGCCGCCGCCTTCGGTGCCCCCGGTCACGGTACCGAGCGGCCTGCCGCTCACCGATGTCACCACCACCACGACGACGACCACGACGACGACCTCGACCACGACCACGACCACGCTTCCCACAGGTGCGGCGGGCGACGCGGCCGGTTCGCCGACCGACCAGGGTGCGCCGCCGACGGGCACCTCGACGGGCACCTCGACCAGTACCTCGACCAGCACGACGGTGGTGCAGCCGATCGGGATCACCCGTGAGACCGGCGAACTCAACGGGTTCGGCGCCGACCGCCTCCCGCGGGTGCGGTTCATCGCCGACTCGCCTCAGTTCGGACGGATCGAGGTGGGTGACGCGGTGCTCACCGCCGGCGGGAGCCTGAGCCTCGCGCCGCCCGACATCCCGGTCGGCAAGATCGCCAACGTGATCGAACGGGCCGGCACCGCCGGGCTCGAGCTGGAGGTCGAACTCAACGCCGACCTCGACCGGCTGATCTTCTTGACCGTCATCTTGTACGTGCCGCCGACCGAGGCATCGGCGTTGAGGTAACCCGCCATGTGGGGTGCGGTGCTCACCAGCTCGCTCACGCGGATCATCCCGATCGGGATGATCCTGCTGGCGTTGCAGAAGACCTTGTTCGTCGAGGTCCAGCCGTTCGGGGTGATCATCCAGGTCGTGCTGGCGTTCGCCGCGGCAGCAGGGGCGGCCGGCGGACCCGAGCGGGGAGCGATCACCGGGTTCGTGCTGGGCATCATGTTCGACCTCGCCGTCGGATCGCCGCTCGGCTCGACGTCGATCACCATGGGGCTGGCCGGATACGTGGCGGGCTGGGTCGATCTGGTCCGCATCGAGACCACCTGGTGGATGGCAGCGGCATTCGTCGGCCTCGGGGCCGGCGTCGGTGAGGCGGGTGTGCCCGTGGTCCGCAGGTTCATCGGCGAGCCCGACGCGTTCGTGCCCGAGATGGCCAGGATCGTGCCGGTGGTCGCGGTCGCCGCCGCTGCCTCCAGCGTGGTGTTGGTGCCGGTCGCGCGATGGGCGTTGAAGCTCGGGCGTCCCGCCTGGAAGGTGCCGATCGATGGTTGATCGGGCCGGCGCCCCCGCTTCGCCCGCCCCCGGTCGCCAGGCGCCCGGCGCGCCGCGCCCGCGCCGGGTGACGACCACGCGAGACTCTCGCCATGGCAGTTGACCGGCGCGCCTCGCGGCTCGGTGTGCTCGCGCTCGTCGGGGTGGTGCTGTTCTCGTTGTTGGGGGTGCGGCTGTGGTTCCTCCAGACCGTCAAGGCCGACGAGTTGCAGGAGAGCGTCACGATCTCCAAGACCCGCACCGTGCGGATCGCCCCCGAACGGGGCCGGATCTTCGACGCCGACGGCCGCATCCTCGCCGACAACGAACGGGTCCTCACGGTGGCGGTCGACTGGCAGATGTTGCGCCGCCGAACCCAGCGCGAGCAGATCTTCACCCGGCTGTCCGGCTGGGTGCAGGTGCCGATCGAGGCCATGGAGCAGCGCTTCGACGCCCAGATCGACAGCCCGTTCCTGCCGTTCCCGATCAAGCGGGGGATCGACGAGCCCACCGCGATCGCGATCCAGGAGCGGATCGAGGACTTCCCGGGGGTCGAGATCATCACCGAGTGGAGGCGCGTGTACCCCTACGCGCCCCACGCCGCCCATGTCGTCGGGTACATGGGGGCGATCACGCCCGAGCAGCTCGAGGAGAAGCTCGCCGAGGGTTACCTGCGCAACGAGCGGATCGGCCAGTTCGGCGTCGAGCGCACGATGGAGCAGGTGCTGCACGGCACCTGGGGCAAGAAGGTGATCGAGGTCGACGCCGCCAACCGCCCGGTGCGGGTGATCGAGGAGGTGCCCCCGATCAACGGCTTCGACGTGCAGCTCACGATCGATCTCGACGTGCAGCAGTACGCCGAGCAGGCCGTCGAGACCACGCTCAGCCTGCGCCGCACGCAGACCGCTCCGAACCCGATCGTGGTCAAGCCCGACGGCACGCGCGAGCGGATGGACGCCACCCAGGAGGCCGAGGTCTTCTACAAGGCGCCCGCCGGGTCGGCGGTGGTGCTCGACTACGCCACCGGCGAGGTGATCGCCATGGCCAGCTATCCGACCTTCGACAACCGGTGGTTCGAGGCCGGTCTGTCGAGCAGCAAGTTCCAGCAGATCTTTCCCGTCACCGACGACCCCGACAAGTCGATCCTGGTCAATCGGGCGGTGCAGGGCCGGTACAACCTGGGGTCGACCTTCAAACCGTTCACGGCGTTCGCTGCGCTCAACACCGGCCTCATCACCCCCAGCGAGCTGTTCACCGACACCGGGAAGTACCAGCTGTACTCGGTCGACCAGGCGAAATGCCAGGCCGGGCTGGTGCGCTGCGAATACAAGAACGCGACCTGCGGCAACGGCCGGCCGTGCGTGTACGGCGACGTCGACGTCGAGGACGCGTTGGCGGTGTCGTCGGACGCGTTCTTCTACCGGATCGGTGAGGACATCCTCCAGCGCAATGGAGGGCTTCCGGTGCTGCAGGAGCAGGTCGAACTGTTCGGGTTCGGTCGCGACTCGGGCGTCGAGCTGCCGTTCGAGTTCGACGGCACCGTCCCCGACAAGGAACTGAAGCGGCTGTACGCCGAGCGGGGGGTCATCAGCGAGGACGAGGGCCGCAACTACTTCGTCGGTGACAACGTGCAGTTGGCGATCGGCCAGGGCCTGCTCTCGGCGACGCCGCTGCAGCTGGCCAACGGCTATGGGGCGATCGCCAACGGCGGATCGCTGCTGCAGCCCACGATCATCCTGGCGATCTGGAACCCGGGTGTCCCCGACGGCGCGCCGGGGTTCGCGGATCTGTCTCGCGGCACGATCTTCGAGCAGCGCGGCACCCGAACGGTCGTCAGCGAGATCGTGATGCCCCCTGCCGTCCGCGACCCGATCGTGCGCGGACTCGAGCGGGTGATCTACGGCAAAGGTGTCACCTCCGACTCGTATCACAAGACCACCGGCGAGCACCTGTTCTGGGACTATCCGCGCGAGCCGGAGGCGATCCCGTTGGGTGGCAAGACCGGCACTGCCCAGGGCCTCAACAACTATCCGTGGAACGACTCGTCGGCGTTCACCGGGTTCAGCACCGACGGCACCCGGCCCTACGTCGTCACCGCCTACCTCGAGAAGGCGGGCTACGGGTCGCAGGCCGCGGCACCGGTGGTGAAGTGCGTGTTCCTGGCGCTGGCCGGGCTCAGGTCGACGGCGCCGGTGGCGCTGTCGGAGCCACTCGATCTCTCCGCCACGGTGGCGGCACCGCCGATGGATCTCGAGAACCGCTCGTGCTTCCGGTCGAGATTCGGCGACGGCGTGTTGACCCAGGTTCGCGACGTCGAGTGAGGTATCGGTGTCGCTGACCTTTCTCACCCGCCGGCCCGACAGCGGCCTCGGCAACATCCGGTCGAGTCCGGGCGACCCCAGCCGCAACGTCGACTGGGTGTTGCTCGCGGCCCAGGGGGCGCTCACGATCATCGGCTGCCTGGTGGTGTACTCGGCGTCGTGGACCACGGTCGAGAGCGACCCCTACGCCTTCGTCACCCGCCAAGTGGTGTTCGCGATCGTCGCCTCGGTGGTGATGCTGGCCGTCATGGCGGTCGACTACCAGTGGTTCCGGGAGCGGGCGGCGTTCCTGTACGGGCTGACGGCGACGTTGCTGGCGTTGCTGGTGCTGATGGGCCTGGCGCAGGGGACCAGCCGGATCTCGTTCGACTTCGGGTCGTTCAACCTCCAGCCCGCCGAGATGGCCAAGTTCACCACGTTGATCGCTCTGGCCAGTCTGCTCGCCGAGCAGCGCGGCGACGACGAGGTGAGCTACGCCCGATTCCTGACGGGGCTGATCATGGTCGGCGTGCCGGCGGTGCTGATCATCGCCCAGCCCGACCTCGGTTCGGCGTCGGTGATCGTGACGCTCGGGATGGGCGTGCTGCTGGTGGCGGGGGCCAAACCGAAGTACATCGCCACGATCACGATCCTGTCGATCTCGACCGTGGCGGCGACCTTCATCAGCGGGTACGTCAACGAGTACCAGAAGGAACGGCTGCGGGTGTTCGTGGGCCGCGACGCGAGCGAGGACTCGATCTATCAGGTCCGCAACGCGATCCGCGCCGTCGGTACCGGCGGGGTGTGGGGGAAGGGCTGGCTCGACGGCAACCTCACCAACGATCGGTACGTGCCGGTGATGTGGGCCGACTTCCCGTTCGCCGCCGTGGGCGAGCAGTTCGGCCTCGTCGGGTGCGCCGTGCTCCTCGCGCTGTTCGTGGTGGCTCTCGTGCGCATCTGGCGGATCGCGTCGTTGTCGCGCGACAACCTCGGCACCTATCTGTGCGCCGGTGTCTTCACGATGCTGCTCTGGCAGGTGTTCCAGAACGTCGGTATGACCCTCGGCATCATGCCCGTCACCGGGCTGCCGTTGCCGTTCATCTCCTACGGCGGGTCGAGTCTGCTGACCTATTTCGCCCTGTTCGGGCTGGTTCAGTCGGTCCACATGCGGCGCATGCGCTGAGCCCGCCGGTCAGGCGGTGCCCGTCATCACGCCGAGGTGGCGGCTGCTCGGGATAGCATTGTCCTGACATGTCAACACTCTGGCCGCGGATCGAACCGCTCCTGGCCCGGGTGCAGAAACCAGCTCGTTACATCGGCTGCGAGGATGGCGCCATCACCCCCCGGCACGACAAGCTCCACGGCGGGGTCACGGTGGCGTGGTTGCTCGCATACCCCGACACCTACGAGATCGGTCTGCCCAACCAGGGGCTCCAGATCCTCTACGAAATCCTCAACGAACGAGACGATGCGCTCGCCGAGCGCACCTACGCCCCATGGCCCGACCTCGACCACGAGCTGCGGGCGGCCGGGGTGCCCCTGTTCAGCGTCGACAGCCACCGAGCCGCCGACGAGTTCGACATCCTGGCGTTCAACCTGTCGAGCGAGCTGGTCTTCACGAACGTGTTGAACATGATCGACCTGGCGGGCGCCCCACTGCACTCGGCCGACCGCGGCGCCGACGATCTGTTCGTGCTGGTCGGGGGCCATGCCGCGTTCAACCCCGAACCGCTCGCCGACTTCATCGACGCCGCCGTGCTGGGCGAGGGCGAGGAGGTCGTCGCCGAGATCACCGAGGTGTTCGGGGCATGGAAGGCGGCCGGTGGCGGCGACCGCGACGCCGTGTTGCGCGAACTGTCGAAGGTTCCCGGCGTCTACGTGCCGGCGATGTACGAGGTCACCTACGACGGCGAGCAGATCGCAGCGGTCGTGCCCCGCCACGCCGACGTGCCGGCCACCGTCGACAAGCGCACCGTCGCCGACCTCGGCGACTGGCCGTACCCGAAGCGCCCTCTCGTGCCGCTCACCGAGGTGGTCCACGACCGCCTCAGCGTCGAAGTGTTCCGCGGCTGCACGCGCGGGTGCCGGTTCTGCCAGGCCGGGATGATCACGCGTCCGGTCCGTGAGCGGCCCGCCGAGCAGGTGCGCACGATGATCCGCGAGGGGCTGCGGTCGACGGGCTATGACGAGGTCAGCCTGACCTCGTTGTCGACCGCCGACTTCTCCGACATCGAACCGGTGGTGCGCGGCATCCTGGCCGACGCCGCCGACGTCCCCGGCTCGTGCGACACCTTGACCATCAACCTGCCGTCGCTGCGGGTCGACGCCTTCACGGTCGGCTTGGCCGGCGAGGTCAGCAACGGCCGCCGCAGCGGGCTGACCTTCGCCCCGGAGGGCGGGTCGTGGCGCCTGCGCACGGTGATCAACAAGCTCATCACCGAAGAGGACCTGTACGGCGCCGTCGAGTCCGCCTTCAGCCAGGGCTGGACCCGGATGAAGCTCTACTTCCTCACCGGGTTGCCCACCGAAACCGACGAGGACACGCTCGGCATCGCCGAACTCGCCAAGAACTGCGTGGCGATCGGCAAGCGGTACACCAATCGGGCCTCGGTCACGGTCAGCCTCGGTGGGTTCGTGCCCAAGCCCCACACCCCGTTCCAGTGGTTCGGGCAGAACACCGAAGCCGAGCTGCAGCGCAAGGTCAACCTGGTGCGCGAGGCGACCCGCAGGGTCGGCGGGGTCAACGTGAAGTGGCACGATCCGGCGGCCACCACCGCCGAGGGGATCACCAGCCGGGGCGACCGCCGGATCGGCCGCGTGATCGAACGCGTCTGGCGCGAAGGCGGTGTGTTCCAAGAGTGGGGCGAGCACTTCGACCTCGTCCGGTGGTCGACGGCGATGGAGGCCGAGGGCCTGTCGATCGACTGGTACGTGCACCGGCACCGCACCGAACACGAGATCCTGCCCTGGCAGCACCTCACCGCCGGGCTCCACCCCGACTTCTTGTGGGGCGACTGGCTCGACGCGCTCGCCGAGTCGGGGGTCGAGGACTGTCGCTGGACACCCTGCTACGACTGCGGGGTGTGCACGGGCTTCGGCATCGAGCACGTCGTCGCCTCGCCGGTTCCGCCCGCCGGGGGCAGCCAGGGCACCGGTCAAGACCTCGCCCGCGGCGGCGAGGTTCCGGTCACCTTGTCGGCGACCCGCCGCGAACCGTCAGGGGTGGCCTCGTGAAGCTTCGCGTCCGCGCCACCAAGATCGGCAAGGTGCGCTTCACCAGCCACCGCGACGCGGCCCGCATGTGGGAGCGCGCCCTGCGCCGTGCCGGGCTGCCGGTCGCGTTCTCCGAGGGGTTCACGCCCCGTCCCAAGATCAGCTTCGGCCTGGCGCTCCCCACGGGCGCCGAGTCGATCGCGGAATACGTCGACATCGAGTTGCAGCACACCGTGCAGGCCGCCGATCTCGACCTGGTCACCCTTCCGGAACGTCTCAGCGAGGCGCTCCCGGGCGGCTTCGACGTGCTCGTCGTCGCCGAGCGGGATCCGGCAGCAGAATCCCTCCAGGAGGCCGTCACGTCGTGCACGTGGGAACTCTGGAGCCCGCTGCTCGAGCAGCAGCACCACCTCGACGCCCGCCGACTCCTCGAGTCGGCAGAACTCGTCCTCGAGCGGGAACGCAAGGGAAAGCGGAGCGCCGATGACGTGCGCCCGATGATCCTCGGTCTGCGCCCCGACCCGTCAGGCGATCGACTGATCGCCGATCTCGCCACCGTCGGCCGAGCCCTCCGTCCCGGAGAACTCGCCGAGTTGGCCTATCCGCACCTCGATCCACGCGATGTGCGGGCACTTCGTACTCACCAATGGTTTGACCACGACGGCACGCGGCGCGAGTTGCTACCGCTGCCGGCCGACGTGGACGCGCGCACCTTCGAGGTGCCCGCATGAGAAGGGAATCTTCGAATGAGCGATACCAATCACCCGGTCGGCGACGCCGCCGATGTGACACCCGCGGAACCGGCGACCGGATCGGGGCCGTCGGACGCTGAGGCGTTCGACGACGCCTCGTCACCCTCGTCGACCGCCCAGCAGCGCAAACGGCGCCGCGGTTCGCGCGGCGGGCAGGGCCGCAAGAAACCGGGCCCCGCCGGCGGCGGTGCGGGCACCGACGACGACCAGGACGACGACCAGTTCGACGACGACGACCAGTTCGACGACCAGGACGACGACCAGGACGACGACGACGATCAGGACGACGATCAGGGTGCTCACCAGCTGCCCGACGAGCTGCCCAAGCCGATGAGCGAGGGCCGCGTGCAAGACGTCGCCGCCGCCGAGCGATCGTTGGTGCGCAAGCCCCAGATCGGCGACACCCGGGCACCATTCGTGCCGTCGGTGCCGCCACCAGGCCCTGCCCGGCCGAGCTCGGCCGCTTCGGGCGACGACGCGGGCGGCGCCAAGTCGGGCAGCCGGCGACGCGGCCGACGCGGCGGCCGACAGGGCGGTGGTGGAGGTCGCCAGACGGCGGCGAAGGACGACCGCTCGTCGGGCGACCCGTCGGGCCCGGTACGCGGCGGCAGGGGCGAATCGGGTGAATCGGGCGACGGGGCGCGCCGCAAGCGGCGCGGCGGGCGCGGCGGGCGCGGCAAGCCCAGCCAGGCCGATCTCGAGCTGATCGAGCAGCGCAAGGGTCGCGAGCGCAACGGCAAGCCGATCGGCCGCTACTTCATGTGTGTGCAGGTTCGTCCGGGGATGGCGCAGGTGGCCGTGCTCGAGGGGCGCAACCTGATCGAGCACTACGTGTCGCGCCCGGCCGACGACGTCAGCCAGATCCACGGCAACATCTACCTCGGGCGTGTGCAGAACGTGCTGCCCGGGATGGAAGCCGCGTTCGTCGACATCGCGACCCCCAAGAACGCCGTGCTGTATCGCGGTGACGTGCAATACGACGCCGAAGACATCGAGGAGCGGGGCAAGAACGCCCGGATCGAGGACATCCTCAAGGCGCGTCAGATGATCATGTGCCAGGTCACCAAGAACCCGATCGGGGCGAAGGGGGCACGCCTCACCCAGGAGGTGTCGTTGCCCGGCAGGTTCGTGGTGCTGATCCCGAACTCGAAGACCTACGGGATCTCGAAGCGGCTGCCCGACGACACCCGCAAGCGGCTGCGCAACATCCTCGACCGGGTGAAGCCCGAACAGCACGGCCTGATCGTGCGCACCGCCGCCGAGCACGCCACCGAGGCCGACCTCGAGGCCGACATGAACGTGCTGCTCAAGCAGTGGGGCCAGATCGAACGCAACGCCGAGAAGGCGAACCGTCCGGCGCTGCTGTACCGCGAGCCCGAACTGGCGGTGCGGGTGATCCGCGAGGAGTTCAACTCCGACTATCGCGGCGTGGTGATCGACGATCAACGCCTCTACGAGGAGGTCCGCGACTACGTGCAGGCGTTCAACCCCGAGCTCGCCGATCGCATCGAGTTCTACGACTCGGCCGCCGAGGGGCTCTCGGTGTTCGAACGGTTCCATGTCCACGAGCAGGTGCACAAGGCGCTCGACCGCAAGGTGTGGTTGCCGTCGGGTGGTTCGCTGATCATCGAGCACACCGAGGCGCTGACGGTCATCGATGTCAACACCGGCAAGAACGTCGGCAAGTCGAACCTCGAAGAGACCGTGTACCACAACAACATGGAGGCGGCGGAGGAGATCGCCAAGCAGCTGCGTCTGCGCGACATCGGCGGCATCATCGTGATCGACTTCATCGACATGGAGATCCGCGACAACCGGGCCAAGGTGGTGGCGGCGTTCCGTGACGCCTTGGCCCGCGACAAGACCCGCACCCAGGTGTTCGACATCTCCGATCTCGGCCTGGTCGAGATGACCCGCAAGCGCATCGGCGAGGGGTTGCTCACCGAGTTCTCACAGATCTGCCCCGACTGCGAGGGGCGCGGTGTGCTGATCGACCACACGCTGCTCGACTGACCCCCCGACACCCGCTGCGCCGCACCCACTCGCCTGCCCCCGGAGGACCGACGTGAAGATCGACATCACCGACGAGGCCAAAGAACTGCTGGCCAGGCGCGGCGGCACGATGACCATCGACTTCATCCGCCCGACCGGTTGAGGCAAGGTCGCTGAGGTGTCGGTCGACACCAACACCGTCAACAAGAACCTCGCCCCCTACACGCGGGTTCGACACCCCGACTTCCGGATCCTGGTGTCGCCGGTGCTGTCGGGCATGGTGTCGCGAATGCGGATCGCCACCCGGGGGCGATTCGTCAAGAATCTCGTCGTCGAACTGGCCGACGAGCGCCGGCCGAGCCCGGGTGAAAGCGAGGTGTGCTAGATGTTCCGACTGGACGGCAAGGTGGCGTTGGTCACCGGCAGCACGCGCGGCATCGGCCGGGCGATCGCCGAGGCGATGGCGTCCGCCGGGGCCCACGTCGTCGTCAACGGCCGACACGAGGCCGACGTCGCTGCAGCCGCCGGCGCGCTCTCGGACGCGGGTGGTCGGGCATCGGGCATCGCGTTCGACGTCGGTGACACGGCCGCCGCCGTGGCGGCCGTCGACACGGTCGTCGAACGCCACGGTTCGATCGACATCCTGGTCAACAACGCCGGGGTCCAGCACCGATCGCCGTTGGTCGAGTTCGACCAGGCCGAGTGGCGGCGCGTGCTGCAGGTCAACCTCGACGCGCCCTTCGCGTTGGCCCGCGCCGCCAGCGGACACATGATCGCCGCCGGCCGCGGCCGGATCGTCAACACGGGGTCGATCATGGGCCATCTCGCCCGGCCGACGATCCCGGCGTACGTGGCCAGCAAGAGCGGCATCGCCGGACTCACCCGGGCGCTGGCGGTCGAACTCGCGCCGTACGGCATCACCGTCAACGCGATCGGCCCCGGCTACGTGGCGACCGAGATGAACGAGGCGCTGGTGAACGACCCGGCGTTCAACGCGATGGTGGTGAACCGCACACCGGCAGCGCGGTGGGGCCGACCGGCCGAGATCGCGGCCGCGGCGCTGTTCCTCGCGTCCGACGAGGCGTCGTACGTGAACGGGCAGGTGCTGGTGGTCGACGGCGGCCTGTCGATCTCGCTCTGAGGGAATCGGCGCCGGATCATCGGCGCTGCCGGTTGGGAGCGTTGCTCCGGGTCGCTAGCATCCCATGAGCTATGTACGCAGTGATCGCCTCCGGCGGCAAGCAGGAAAAAGTGACCGAAGGTCAGCAGGTCGCGCTCGAACTGCTCGATGGTGAGGAGGGCAGCGAGGTTTCGCTCACGCCGGTCCTCGTCGTCGACGGAGAGACCGTGATCGCCGGCGCCGACGCCCTCGCGGGTGCCTCGGTGACCGGCAGGATCGTCGGCACCACGAAGGGCCCGAAGATCAACGGGTTCACCTACAAGCGCCGCACCAACCAACGCCGCCGCTACGGCCACCGTCAGCAGTACACGATGGTCGAGATCACGTCGATCAAGAAGAGCTGAGGGCCTGACATGTCGAAGACCAAGGGCGGCGGTTCAACCCGCAACGGCCGTGACTCCAACGCTCAGCGCCTGGGTGTGAAGGCGTTCGGCGGTACCCAGATCACCGCCGGCACGATCCTCATCCGCCAGCGCGGCACCAAGTTCCATCCCGGCAAGAACGTCGGTCAGGGCGGCGACGACACGTTGTTCGCGCTCGTCGACGGTTCGGTCGAGTTCGGTACCCGCAAGGGCCGCAAGGTGATCGACGTCATCCCCCAGGGCTGACGCACCACACGTTCGTCGACGACGGCGGGGCGCTGCGGCGCCCCGCCGTCGTCGCGTCAGGGCCCGGAGCGTTCAGACATCGATGCCCACGGGCAGGCGATCGCGCTCCCAGCCCAGCAGGCCCATCGCCTGGCGGCACGCGAAACGGTCGGTCATGCCGCCCACGTAGGTGACCGCCTGCCGTAACGCCTCGCTCGAACCGGCGTCGATGCCGTGCGCGTCGGGCAGCAGGTTGGGGCGGTCGGCGTAGTGCTCGACGAGTGCCCGCAGCAGGGCGATCACGGCGTCGGCCTGAGCTCGGCTCGCCGGGCGCAGGTAGACGTGCTCGTAGTTGAAGCGCCGGAACTCAGCGAGCGCCTCGGCGATCGGGGTGACCATCCCGATTCGGGCGGTCTCGGCCGTCGCCTCGATCATGGCGCGCACCAGCGTGCCCAGCTGCGGCGAGCGCTCGGTGCCGATTCGGCCGCTCACGATGCCGGGCAGCATGTCGGGTGACACGATGCCGGCGGCGACGGCGTCCTCGAAGTCGTGGCACACATAGGCGATGCGATCGGCCCACGACACCACCTCGCCCTCGGGTGTGGCGGGGGCCGGGCGGCTCCAGGAGTGGTTGCGAATGCCGTCGAGCGTCTCCGAGCACAAGTTGAGCGGCAGCAGCGTCACGTCGGCGCCCCACACGGCGTGGTCGTACCCGCCCTCGACGTACGGGGTGAGGGCGTCTTCGCTGGCGTGGCCACCCGGCCCGTGGCCGCAGTCGTGACCGAGGGCGATCGCCTCGGTGAGCGCGACGTTGAGCCCGATCGCCTGGGCCACCGAGCGGGCCACCTGGGCGACCTCGAGCGCGTGCGTCAAACGGGTGCGCTGATGGTCGTCGGGGAACACGAACACCTGGGTCTTGCCGGCCAGCCGCCGGAACGCCGTGGCGTGGAGGATGCGGTCGCGATCGCGTTCGAAACAGGTGCGGTACGGGTCGGGGGCCTCGTCGGCAACCCGGTCGCCGGCACCCGACGACTTGGTGGCGAGCGGTGCCAACTGCTCGTGCTCGTCGTGCTCGCGGGCCTGCCGGGCGAGCGTGCCGGTGCCGCCCGGGCCGGCCCACGAGTCGGCGTGGGCGAGCGCCACCTCACCGGCCTGGTGCCCCCGCATCGTCGCCACCCATCGCTCGGCGCGCTCGGACATGGCGGCGTCGCCGGGATGTTCGACCTGGGCCATGTCGGCCACACTACGGCCGTTCGGCCGCTCGGCAACGCGCTCCCGGCTCGCGACCGAGGTCGGTAGGCTCACCGTGATGTCCCAGTTCGTCGACGAATGCCAACTGAACGCGCGCGGCGGCGACGGCGGCGCGGGCTGCGTGTCGTTCCGGCGCGAGGGCCCGGTCGTGCTGGGCGGCCCCAACGGCGGCGACGGTGGCAAGGGTGGCGACGTGTGGCTGGTCGCCGACCACAACGTCGCCTCGCTGCTCGCGTTCCGCGATCACCCCCACCGCCGGGCCGAGGACGGCGTGCACGGCAAGGGCAAGGACATGCACGGCAAACGTGGCGAGTCGCTCGAGGTCGCGGTCCCCGAGGGCACCGTCGTGAAGGACCTGTACACCGGGGAGGTGATCGCCGAGCTGTATCGCCACGGCGACCGGTTCCTCGCCGCCGCCGGGGGTCGAGGCGGCCGCGGCAACGCCAAGTTCCTGTCCAACCGGCGCCGCGAGCCGACCTTCGCCGAGCAGGGCGAGCACGGTGAGGAACGCTGGCTCAAGCTCGAGATCCAGCTCATGGCCGATGTCGCGCTCGTCGGGTTCCCCAACGCCGGCAAGAGCACACTGATCAGCGTCATCTCGGCCGCCAAGCCGAAGATCGCCGACTACCCGTTCACCACCCTCGAGCCCAATCTCGGTGTGGTCAGCGTCGACGACGAGACCAACTTCGTCGTCGCCGACATCCCCGGCCTGATCGAGGGGGCCAGCGAGGGCCGCGGCCTCGGCCACCAGTTCCTCCGGCACGTCGAACGGGCCCGGGTGCTGTGTCTGATGATCGACCTGCAGCCGATGGACGGCACCCCGCCCGACGAGCAGGAGGCCGTGCTGTTGCACGAGCTGGGCGAGTACCGGCCCGAGTTGCTCGAGCGGCCGCGCCTGATCGTGGGCACCAAAGCCGACGCGGTGCAGCCCGAAGAGCTCACCGCGATGGGATGGGGCCACCCCGTCATCTCGGCGGTCACGGGCCAGGGCGTGCGCGACCTGGTGGGCCGGATGGCGGCGCTGGTGCACGAGGCGCGCGAGAACTCCCCGCAACCCGAGGGCCTCGTCGTGATCCGGCCCGAGGTGACGGGCGCGGTCGTCGAACGGCTCGACGACGGCGAGTTCCGCCTGGTCGGGCGCGATGTCGAGCGGGTGGTGGCGCTGAACGACGTCACCACCGTGACCGCCCTCAACTACATCGACTACCAGCTCAACCGGATGGGTGTGCACAAGATGCTCGCCAGGGCGGGCGCCATCGAGGGCGACATCGTGTGGATCGGCGCCTTCAGCTTCGAGTACCAGCCCGATCTGTGATGGACAGCGCAGCCACGCCCGTCGAGGTCCCGACATGAGGGTCGTCGCCAAGATCGGCACGTCGTCGGTCACCGACGATTCGGGTGCGATCGACCGCGCCGCGATCGCCAAGCTGACCGGTGAGGTCGCCGCCCTGCGGGGGGCGGGCCACGAGGTGCTGCTCGTGTCGTCGGGCGCCGTCGCCGCCGGGGTGTCGGCGTTGGGTTTCGCGGCGCGGCCCGCCGACATGCGCACCCTGCAGGCCGTCTCGGCCGTCGGCCAGAGTCGCATGATGCGGGTCTACAACGACGAGCTCGCCGGGTTCGGCATCGTCGGTGCCCAGGTGCTGATCGACCCCCACGACTTCTTCAACCGCACCCAGTATCTGCACGCCCGCGAAACCCTGGTCCGGCTGCTCGAGCTCGGCTGTGTGCCGGTCATCAACGAGAACGACGCCATCGCCAACGACGAGCTGCGCTACGGCGACAACGACCGCATCGCCGCACTCGTCGCCCACTCGGTGCACGCCGACGTGCTCGTGTTGCTCACCGATCTCGAAGGCTTGTACACCGCCGACCCCCGCCGCGATCCGAGTGCCGAACTGGTGCGGTACGTCGACGTCAGCGACCCGTTGTTGTCGATCCAGGCGAGTGCCGATGGCAGCGGGCGCGGCAGCGGTGGCATGGCCAGCAAGCTGGCGGCGGCGCGCATCGCCTCGTGGTCGGGGGTGCGCACGGTGATCGCCAGGGCGGCCCGCCCCGGCGTGCTGCCCGCCGCCGTCGAGGGGGAGTCGATCGGCACCACGTTCGCCGGCCGCGACCGGCGCCTGCCGGCGCGCAAGCTGTGGATCGCGTTCGCCGCCGAGACGGCCGGCTCGATCACCGTCGACGACGGTGCCCGTCACGCGCTCACGACACGGTCGACCAGCTTGTTGCCGGCCGGGGTGCGCGCCGTCACCGGCAACTTCGGCGAAGGTGACACCGTCGAGGTGTGCGGCCTCGACGGGGTGCCGTTCGCCCGCGGGATGACGTTCGTCGCGGCCGCCGACCTGCGACCGGTGGTGGGCCGTCACACCAAGGACCTGCCCGAGGGCATGGTCCACGAGGTGATCCATCGCGACGACCTGGTGGTGCTGCCGGACTGATCGGCGGCGGCCGGCGCGCCTGCGGTCAGGCGGTGCCGCTGTCGATCGCCGGGGGTCCGTCGAGACCGAGCTCGGCCCGCAGTTCGCTGAGGCGACCCTGCGCCTCGACATTGACGGTGGCCTGCTCGACCTCGAGCACCCGCGACTGCACCGACGACTCGGTCAACTCGGCCGACGCCCTGGCCTTGGCGTAACGGGCCTGGATCTTCTCTTCGACCTCGCGCAGCGTCGGCACGTCCTCGCCGACCGACTCGTTGAGCTGCGCCATCGCGGCGTTCATCTCCTCGTGCATCTTCGCCTGCTCGAGTTGGCTGAGCAGTTTCGACTTCTCGGCGATCTTGTCCTGCAGCAGGCGGCTGTTCTGGGCGACGGCAGCTTTGGCCTGGTCGGCGGCCTTCGTGCTGTCGAGCACCATCGCCTTGAGGCTCTCGATGTCTTTTTCGACCTGGATCAGCTGCCCGGCGATCGCCTCGGCGGCGGCGTTGTACTGGGTGGCCTTGTCGGCGTTGCCGGCCTGCTGGGCGTCGGCGGCCATGATCAGCGCCTGGCGGGCGTTGCCGTTGAGCTTCTCGAGTTCGGCCATCTTGGCGTTGAGGCGGATCTCGGCCTGTTTCTGGCCGGCGATCACGTTGACCGCCTGCTCGCGCAACCGTTGGTGTTGTGTCTGCGCCTCGGCGATCGCTTGTTCGAGCTGCACCTTCGGGTCGGCGTTCTGGTTGAACCGACTGGTGAGCTTGGCGGTCAGGTACTTCCACCACTTCTTGGCGAGCTTCAGCATGATTCGAGCATAACCGAGGGGCTGTTCGCCCGGGCCGGGCTCACCGGTTGCCGAGCGGGGCGGGGAGCCGGCGTCGCACGGCGTCGATCTCGGGTGCCCGCAACGCGAGCAGCGCGCAGGCGTAGACGACGATGCCGACGGCGCTGCCGACGGCCAACTGGATGAGCGCCTGCCAACCCGAGTCGGGGGTGACGTCGCGGGTGATCAGCCACACCGCGAGGGCCATCACCGCCGCCGCCACGCCGATCCGCGTGAAGCTGGCGACGATCGGCGCCAGGTCGAAGCCGCGCACCTTGTAGGAGAGGATCCGCAGCGCCCACACCGCCGCCACCAGATAGGCGAGGGCGAACGCGAGGCCGAGTCCGAGCACCCCGAACGGGCCGACCAGCACGAAGGCCAAGGCGATGTTGAGGGCGTTCTCGCCGATGTTGACGAGGCACGGGGTGCGGGTGTCGTGGTGGGCGTAGAACCCGCGCAGCACGAACAGGTACACCGAGAACCCGACGAGTCCCAGCGAGAAGCCCGCCAGGGCGTCGGCGGTGTTGGCGGCGGCCTCGGCGGAGAAGTTGCGGTACTCGAGCAACCCGCCCACGATCGGGTTGCGCAGCACGAAGATGCCGAACCCGGCGGGCAGGGTGAGCAGGCCGATCAGGCGCACGCCCAGCGAGGCCTGCGCGACGAACGCAGCGCGGTCCTTGCGGGCGACGGCGCGGGCCATCTCGGGTTGGAAGGTGGTGGAGATCGAGACCGCCAGCAGGCCGTGGGGCAGGACGAAGAACGTGAACGCCGTGAAGTAGGCGGTGGCGTCGCTCGAACCCGGCTGGGCGAGGTTGCGAATGAACACCAGCGCGACCTGGTTGGCGATGACGAACCCGAGGGTCCACGCCGACAGGTGCAGCAGCTTGCGCACGACCCGATGCCGCCAGTTCCAACGCGGCCGGAACCGCACCCGGCTGCGGGCCGCGGCGGCGACCACGATGACCGCCATCACGGCGATGCCCCCGGTGGCGCCCAGGCCGAGCGTCCAACGCAGGCGCCCGTCGGTGACGACGTCGCCGAGTTCCCAGGTGCGATCACGCAGGGTGAGCAGGGTGAGAATGATGACGAGGTTGGACGCCACCGGGCTCCAGGCCGCGGCGAAGAACCGGCGACGGCTGTTGAGCAGGGCGTTCGCCAACCCGCTCAGCCCGTAGAAGAGGATCTGCACCAGGAAGATCCGCGCCAGCATGGTGCCGACCTGCTGCAGCACCTCCGGATCGACGTCGGAGGACGGAGTGAGCGTGTAGAGACGGAAGATCAACGGTGCGGCGACCACCGCCAGCACCGTCAGGGCGACCATCAAGGTGGCCGAGATCGTGATCACCACGTCGGTGGCCTCGTCGTCGTCGCTCTCGATGAACGCCGAGAACAGCGGCACCAGCGTGGCCGAGAGCACGCCGCCGAGCAGCAGGTCGTAGACGATGTTCGGGGTCTCGTTGGCGATCAGGTAGGCGTCGCTGAGGGCGGTCTGGCCGAGCACCCAGCCGAACACCATGATCCGCAACAGGCCGGTCACCCGTGACAGGGCGGTGCCCGTCGCCACCGTCAGGTTCGACCGCACCAGGCTGCTCATGGTGCGCCCACCGATGAGCGCCGATCGGCCGGCGGGCCGCCGCCCGCGTTCGGAACGGACGCCGCGGTGGGCGGCGGGGCACCGATCATGACCGTGGGGTCTCCGCGATCGCCTGGTGCAACGCCTCGAGCCGGACCACCAGGTCGTCGACCTCGCGCCCGTAGCCGGCGGGGTCGAAGGAACCGACGCGAACCTCCGCGGCTCGGGCGACCAACTCGTCGAGGTGGGTCTGGGCGAGGCGCAACGAGGCCGCGGTCTCGGCCGACTGTCGCCGGAGGCGGTCGGCGGCGGCGAGCTGACGTTCGACCGACTCGACGGCCGCGTCGGCGTCGGGCGACGGGTCGGCCGTGGCGCGCTGTCGCAGCGCCGCCAGCCGCGAGCGCAGGGCCGTCGGGTCGAGCCGGCGTACCGCGTCGTCGACCTCGTCGCCGCGTTTCGCGATCGCCCACGCCTCGCGCAGCCCGTGTTCGAGCTGGTCGGCGATGTCGTGCAGGGTCTGGCGGAGCGGACCGGCCGCCATGTCGGCCACCGTGGAGCGCATCTTGCGCCCCGACGCCTCGGCCTGCTGCATGAGCTGGCGCCACGGCTCGCTCAACACGAACGGGTCGATCGTCGGCGGTCTCGCGGGGCGCGGCATCGCCAGCGCGACCGCCACCGCGTAGACGATCAGGCCGAGGGCGGCGGCCGCGACGAGCGGCAGTCCGGCGACCGTGCCGACGACGCCGGCCGCGAGGCCGAGCAGAAGGCGCCACGACAGGATCGCTGCGGCCGTCGCCGGCGTGTAGAACCGATCTCGGAACCCCATCTCGACGAGCACGCTAACCCAGCGGCGGCCGGGACGAGAGGGAGGCCGACGGGCCGGTCAGCGGGCCGGCGCGGCGGCGGTCGCGTAACGACGCAGGATTCGGCGGCCGAGGCTGGTCTTGTGTACCTCGTCGGCGCCGTCGTAGATGCGCGCCGCCCGCTCGTGCCGGTACCAGTAGGCGAGCAAGGTGTCGTCGGTGACGCCCAACGCCCCGTGCACCTGGATCGCGGTGTCGACCGCCTTGAGCATCGTGTTGGCGACCACGAACTTGATCGCCGAGATCTGGTCGCGCGCCGCCTTGGCGCCGTGCTGGTCGATCATCCAGGCGGCGTGCAGCACCTGCAGCCGGGCGCCGCGGATCTCGGCGTCGAGTTCGGCGGCCCAGTGCTGGATCACCTGTTTGTCGGCGAGGGTGCCGCCGTCGAGGTCGACCACCCGGCTGTTCGCCCGCTCGCACATCATGTCGAAGGCGCGGGCCGCGATGCCGAGCCAGCGCATGCAGTGGTGGATGCGGCCCGGCCCCAGACGGTCCTGGGCGATGACGAAGCCGTGGCCCTCCGGGCCGAGCAGGTTCGATTTCGGCACCCGGCACCCCTCGTAGATGACCTCGCCGTGGCTGGCGTGGCCCGATCCGGCGTGCCCCATCACGCTGACGTTGCGCACGAGGTGGAAGCCCGGGGTGTCGGTCGGGACGAGGATCATGCTGGCGCGGCGATGCGGGGGAGCGTCGGGGTCGGTCACCGCCATCACGATCGCCACCTCGGCGCCGTCGGCCGACGAGGTGAACCACTTCTGGCCGTTGAGCACGTAGTCGTCGCCGTCGGGCACGGCGGTGGTCGCCAGCAGCACGGGGTTGGAGCCGGCGGTCTCGGGCTCGGTCATCGAGAAGCAGCTGCGGATGCGGCCCTCGATCAACGGCCGCATCCAGACCTCTTGCTGCTCGGGGGTGCCGTACTTGTGGAGGATCTCGATGTTGCCGGCATCGGGGGCCTGTGTGCCGAACACCGTCATGCCGAGCGGGCTGCGGCCGACCGCCTCCGCGAACAGGCCGTGATCGACCATCGAGAGCCCGAGGCCGCCGAACTCGACCGGGTGGTTGGGCGCCCACAGGCCCATCTGCTTCACCTTCTGCTGGGCGGCGGCGACGCCGATGGCGAGGCTGTCGGGGTCGCCGAACAGCATCTCGTTCTCGAGCGGGATCACCTCGCGGTCCATGAACTCGCGGATCATCGCCAGCATGGTCGCCATCTGATCGGACACCTGGAACTCCATCGTCACCTCCGTTGTGCGCCACGGTAGGAAACCGGGGGACCCCCCGGCCAGGGCCGATGGACCCTGCCGGGGCGTCCGCGCGGCCGGTCGTGCGCGTGCTGCGACCCGATTGACCGTCGGGTCAAGTTGCCATGTAGCGTTCAACGCCATGGCAGCAGAGGTGTCGAACCGCTTCGAGAGTGTCCAGCAGGTCAGAGACGGCTTGAAGTCCGTCAACTACCTGGCCGACGACGGCATCTCGGGGGTCGCGTTCCTCGCCGACCGCCTCGGCAAACCGGTCCTGATCGAGGGCCCGGCCGGTACCGGCAAGACCCAGCTGGCCAAGTCGATCGCCGAAATGACCGGCGCCCGGCTGATCCGCCTGCAGTGCTACGAGGGCCTCGACGAGAGCAAGGCGCTCTACGAGTGGAACTACAAGAAGCAGTTGCTGCGTATCCAGGCCGACAAGAACAGCGACTCGTGGGACGAGGTCCACGACGACATCTTCTCCGACGAGTTCCTGCTGACCCGTCCGCTGCTCGAAGCGATCAGCGCCCCCGACCCCGTCGTGCTCCTGATCGACGAGGTCGACCGGGTCGAGGTCGAGACCGAGGCGCTGCTGCTCGAGATCCTCTCCGACTACCAGGTGTCGATCCCCGAGCTGGGCACGATCGAGGCGACCCAGATCCCGCTGGTGTTCCTCACCTCCAACAACACCCGCGAGCTGAGCGAGGCCCTCAAGCGCCGGTGCCTCTACCTGCACGTCGACTACCCGACGTTGGAGCGCGAAAAAGAGATCGTGCTCACCAAGGTCGAGGGCATCACCGAACACCTCGCCGACCAGGTCGCTCGCATCGTGCGTTCGATCCGGATGCTCGACCTCAAGAAGGCGCCCAGCGTCTCGGAGACCCTCGACTGGGCGCGGACGCTGCTGCTGCTCAACATCGACACGATCGACGAGGCCACCGCCAAAGAGACCCTCCACATCCTGTTGAAGTACCAGACCGACATCGCCAAGGCCGCCAAGGAACTGTCGGTCGAGTGATGGCCGGCCGGTGCTGATCCGATGAGTGACGCGTCCACGATCACCGGCGGGTCGCGGGGTTCGATGCTCGACCTGCTGAGCGGGTTCGTGCAGGAGTTGCGCAACGCGGGTCTGCCCGTCAGCCTCACCGAGAACCTCGACGCGATGGAGGCGATCCAGCACATCCCGATCGAGGACCGCGACGCGTTCAAGTACGCGCTCGGCGCGACGCTGATCAAGAGCAACGCCCACTGGCGGGCGTTCGAGACCGTGTTCGAGGTGTACTTCTCGCTGCGCGGCCCCGAGTACAAGCTGGCCGGAGGCGACGAGGACGATCTCGACGAGCTGTGGCGCGAGATGCAAGAGCAGGCCAAAGACGGCGAGGGCGGCCGGGGTGGCGGCGCGATGGACGCGCTCACCCCCGAAGAGATCGCCCAGATGCTCATGCAAGCGCTGCTCAACGGCGACCAGGCGTTGATGCGGGCCCTCGCCAAGCAGGCGGTGCAGCGCTTCGCCGGCATGGAGCCGGGCCGACCGGTCGGTGGCACCTACTACCTGTACCGCACGCTGCGGAACCTCGACCTCGACGGGATGCTCGACAAGCTGATGCAGCAGAGCGCCCAGCAGGCCGAGGGGGGTGAGCTCACCGCGCTCGAGCAACGCCTCGAACACGACGAGTTCGAGCACCGCATCGAGCAGTTCAAGCAGGAGATCGAGGCCGAGATCCGGCGCCGGCTCGTCGCCGACCGCGGCGTCGAGGCGATGGCCAAGACCCTCCGCAAGCCGTTGCCCGAAGACGTCGAGTTCATGCACGCCTCACGCGACGAGATGCAGAGCCTCAAGAAGGCGCTGCAACCCCTGACCCGCAAGCTGGCCGCCCGCCTGGCGCGCAAACGGCGTCACGGACGCAAGGGCCCGCTCGACTTCCGCAACACCGTGCGCCACTCGCTCAGCTACGGCGGCGTTCCGGCCGAACCGAAGTTCAAGTACCCGCGTCCGGCCAAACCCGAGCTGATGGTGGTGGCCGACATCTCCGGTTCGGTGGCGGCGTTCGCCCGCTTCACGCTGATGCTGGTCTATGCGATCAGCGGCCAGTTCTCGAAGGTGCGTTCGTTCGTCTTCATCGACGGCATCGACGAGGTGACCGACTACTTCAAGTCCACCGAGGACATCCAGGTGGCGATCCACCGGGTCAACACCGAGGCCGACGTGGTGTGGGTCGACGGGCACAGCGACTACGGCCACGCGTTCGAGGTGTTCTGGGAGCGGTACGGCAAGGACGTCGGCCCGAAGACCACGGTGCTGCTGCTCGGCGACGCCCGCAACAACTACCACGCCAGCCAGTCGTGGGTGGTGAAGGAGATCCGCCAGAAGGCCCGCCACGTCTACTGGCTCAACCCCGAGCCGAGGTCGTACTGGAACACGGGTGACTCGATCGTGGGCGACTACGGCAACCACACCGACGGGGTCTACGAGTGCCGCAACCTGCGCCAACTCGAGGCGTTCGTCGAGAAGCTGGCCTGACGCCGGTGGGCGCCGGTCAGCGCGATGGCAGCTCGCCGACCACGGTCATCACGTCGGCGAGCGCTTTGCGGGTGAGCTCGGGCACCAGGCAGCCGTCGAGCGGGTAGCCGACCGGGAACAGCACGAACGGGCGCTCGTTGGCGGGTCGCCCGAGCACTTCGGTCAGGAACGCCATCGGGCTCGGGGTGTGAGTGAGCGTCGCCAGGCCCATGTGGTGCAGGGCGGTGACGAACAGCCCGGCGGCGATGCCGCACGACTCCTTCACGTAGTAGTGGTGGCGCCGACCGCCGTCGTCGGCGACCCCGTAGCGCTGCTCGAACAGCACGACGATCCAGGGGGCGACCTCGAGGAACTCCTTGTGCCAGTCGGTGCCCAGCGGTTCGAGCGCCTGACGCCACTCGTCGTTGATCCGCCCCGCCTCGTAGTTGATGCGTTCCTCGGCCTCGGCGGCCTCGCGGATCTGCCGCTTCACGAGCGGGTCGCCGGTGACGACGAACCGCCAGGGCTGCTGGTGGGCGCCCGACGGGGCGGTGCTGGCAGCAGCGATCGCCTGCTCGATGAGGTCGAGCGGCACCGCTTCGGCGGACAGCATGCGCACCGACCGCCGGCGGGCCATCTCGGCCCGGAACTGCTCGGCGCGCCGGCGCATCTCGTCGAGCGGGTAGCGGTGGAAGTCGAGTGGCACGAACGGGTGGCGGGCCGCCAGCTCCGGTGCCGGATAGGGGAACTCGTAGGCGGGTTCGCCAGGGGTGGGGAAGCTCTCGGAGGTCAAGCGCCACGATTCTAGGCCGACCGTGCCCGGTGCCTGTCGGGTGGGCCCGGCGCGGTGTCCCCGAGGAGCGCGGTCGACGGACCGCTACGGTGGATCGATGGACGGCATCCGGCTCCAGTTCAGGTACGACCGTTGGGTCGGTCCGCTGCTGGGCCTGCTGGGCCTGGGGCGGCGGCGCAGCTGCCTCGTGTTGAGCAACGAGGAGATCCGCATCCGCATGGGGTGGGCGTTCACCGTCGACATCCCGCGTACCCGCATCGCGTCGATGGCCGCCACGGAACGACGCGTGTTCGGTTGGGGCGTGCACGGCTGGCGCCGGCACTGGCTGGTGAACGGGTCGTCGCAGGGCCTGGTCACGATCACCCTCGACCGCCCGACGCGGGCCCGGGTCTGCCTGGTGCCCGTGCGGCTCACCGCCGTGACGGTCAGCTTGGTCAACCCCGACGTGCTGTTGTCCCAGCAGGTGTGATCGCGACGCCCGGGCGGCGTCAGCTGCGCTGGTAGTTGGGCGCTTCCCTGGTGATCGTGACGTCGTGGGGGTGGCTCTCCTCGCGCCCGGCGGTGGTGACCCGCATGAAGCGCGCCCCCGTGCGGAGGGCCTCGAGATCTGCCGCCCCGGCGTAGCCCATACCCGACCGCAGCCCGCCCACCAGTTGGTACACGGTGTCGGCCAGCGGGCCGGCGTAGGGCACCCGACCTTCGATCCCCTCGGGGACCAGCTTGCGGCTGGTGGCCGCCAGGTCGCTCTGGGTTCGCTCCGACCCCGGTTCCGTCTGGGCGGTCGCGTAGCGGTCGGCGCCGAGGCCCTGCATCGCGCCCAGCGACCCCATGCCGCGGTAGCTCTTGAACCGCCGGCCCTCGAACAACTCGGTCTCGCCCGGGCTCTCCTCGGTGCCGGCCAGCAACGAACCGAGCATGACGGTGGTCGCTCCGGCGGCGATCGCCTTGACGATGTCGCCCGAATAGGTGATGCCGCCGTCGCCGATGATCGGCACGCCGATCTGGCGGGCCTTCTTGGCGGCGAAGTAGATCGCCGACAGCTGCGGCATCCCGGCACCCGAGATGATCCGGGTGGTGCAGATCGATCCGGCGCCGACGCCGACCTTGACCGCATCGGCCCCCGCCCGGGCGAGCGCCTCGACGCCTTCCTCGGTGACGACGTTGCCGGCCGTGACGGCGAGTTCGGGCCACGAGCCCTTGATGCGCTCGATCGTCTTGATCACGCCGGCCGAGTGGCCGTGGGCGGTGTCGATGGCGATCGCGTCGACCCCCATCTCGACGAGGGCCTCGACCCGCGCCTCGACGTCGTCGCCCACCCCGCACGCCGCCGCACACCGCAGTCGGCCCCGGCTGTCGCGCGACGCATGGGGGTAGTCGAGGCGCTTCTGGATGTCCTTCACCGTGATCAGCCCGGCGAGGCGGCCGTGGTCGTCGACGAGCGGCAGCTTCTCGATGCGGTGCTTCTGCAACAGCAACTTCGCCTCGTCGAGCGAGGTGCCGACCTTGCCGGTGACCAGGTTCTCGCTGGTCATGAAGTCGCTGATCGGGCGGTCGTAGTCGCTGCCCTCGCAGAACCGGATGTCGCGGTTGGTCAGGATGCCGACCAGCTCGCCTGCCGCGTTGGTGATCGGCACCCCCGAGAACTTGAAGCGGTTCATCAGCTCTTCGGCCTCGTACAGCTTGGCGTCCTTGGTCAGGGTGACCGGGTCGGAGATCATGCCGCTCTGGCTGCGCTTGACCTTTTGCACCTCGGCGGCCTGTTGGTCGATCGGCATGTTGCGGTGGATCACCCCGATACCACCGTGGCGGGCCATCGCGATCGCCATGCGCCCCTCGGTGACCTTGTCCATCGCGGCCGACACGAGCGGCACGCTGAGCTCGATGTCGCGGGCGAACACGGCGCTGGTGTCGACGGTGTCGGGCAACGCCTCGGAGTAGCCGGGGACCACGACGACGTCGTCGAACGTGAGGGCTTCGTAGCGGTCGAAGAGTTGGTCGTTGAGGCGGCTCATGGGTTGATCTCCGTGTTCATCCGGTTGCAGTGATCGAAGCGGTGTGGTGGCTCGCTGGCGTCATCGGGCGCCGTTCGTGGTGGAGGTGGCGGGCACCTGGCGGCAGAGCGAGCCCACGGTGGCCACCAACAGGCGGTGCTCGACGGCGTGGACGCGTTGCTCGAGTCGCTCGAGCGTGTCGTCGGGCAGGATCGGCACCCGCTCGGTGGCCAGCACCGGTCCGTCGTCGACGCCCTCGTCGGGCACGAGGTGCACCATCACCCCGGTCTCGGTGCGGTCGCCGGCGAGCGCTTCGTGCCAGGCGCGTTCGATGGCGTGGGTGCCCGGCAGGTCGCCCGGCAGCGCCGGGTGGAGGTTGACGACCCGTCCGGGGAACCAGCCCAGGAAGGCGGTGGTGAGGATCCGCATCCACCCGGCCAACACGACCAGGTCGGGAGCGAACCCCGCCACGACGTCGGCCAGCCGGGCGTCGTAGTCGCCCCGCTGCTCGCCGGGCTGGACGCCGACGTGCACCGACGGGACGCCGCCCGCCGCGGCACGTCGCAGGGCGTGGGCGGAGGGACGGTCGGACACCACGGCGACCACCTCGGCCGGCAGCTCACCGGCACCGCAGGCGTCGAGCAGGGCCTGCAGGTTGCTGCCGTTGCCGGACGCCAGCACGACCAGGCGGGTGGCGCTGCGACGGGGTGCCTGCATGACACGAAGGTAGGCGCGCGACCACGGCACACCGGTGCGCCTGAACGAAAAGTCAGGCACACCGGGCCCGTCGCGACGGGGGTCGAACGATGGGGAGAGGTGCCCGTTCAGCGGGCTCGGAGAAGTGGTTACGATCGACGCATCATTCGACGAGGTGCCCCGCGATCGGGCCACGTCTCGAGGAGGCGTGGCGACGTCCCGATGGTCGTGCTCGTCGCGTGCTGCGCCGCCTGCTCACCCGGCGAAGCCGCCCCCACCACGGCGACACCCGGCCCGACCTCCACCGTGCGTGCCGACTCGTCGACCTCGACAGCGGTCGAGCCCGATGGTGTGGTTGCCGCGGGTGGCGCCGCGTCGACCCAGACAGCCGAACCGACCACGTCCCCCGACATCACCCCGACCCTGCCCGCAGATGACGACGAGTTGCGTCTCGACCTCTCCGACGCTGCAATCGCGAGTTGGCTTGCCTTCAACGAGTTGCTGCTCGATCCGACCAACGACGAGCGACTGAAGGCGGTTGCATCGACGCGCGCCGGACGAGCTTTGGACCATGCCATTGAGGTTGTCTCGCAGTACCGAGTCGAGGGTCAGGTGGAGAAGACGAATGAGCGCTTTCCTGCCCAGATCGACGTGGAGACGTCCTCGATCACCTGGGACCGTGCTTCGGGTAGAGGGACAGTTGAGTATTGCCGGCTTGGCTCGAACGTCTGGGTCGAGATCGGGAGTGGCCAGGGGGGAACTGACCTGATCCTGGACGACTCGATCAACTCGTATCTCGTGCGGGACGAGTTCATCTTTGTTGCTGGGTCTTGGTTGAAAGTTGACGGAACGACCCTTGCCAAGTTCGAGGGGGAACTCTCATGCTGACTCGACGTCTGATGCTTGTTGTATTGGCCTTGTTCTCGCCGTTGGTAGTACTCCAGGTGAGAGAGGTCAGCGCGGACGGAAATGCCGACATCGGAGGTGTACCGACGACGGTGGTGCCGGTGATCACTGCGGTGGTGACGGATCCTGGGGGGACCGTCGTGCCGAGCACCACGACGACGATGTTCGTGGAGATCCCCTGCTACTGGTACAACCACATCGCCGACGACGCCCTCGCCGACCGGTACAACCAGGTCACCGCCGAGATCATCGAGGTGCTCGACCCGTTCGTGACCGGGGGTCTCCGGATCACGATCACCTACTACAGCGATCGGGGTTGGCTGCACCGGTGGAGCGACGTCGCGGGCGAGTTCCAGCGGCACCAGTACGCCGACTGCACCGGTGCGACCGCCCCGAACGGGGTCAGCACGGGCGACACGAGGTGGGTGACGGTGGCGGCACCGAGCCCGCTGATCCTCCTGCCGGCGGCGACCGATCGGGCGACCCGGCCGATCACACTCCCGGTGCCGCTGGTCAGTCCACCCGACCGCAGTGCGGTCAACCTCGGCCTCTGGCTGGCGGTCGAACCGGCCGGTCCGATCAGCGTGCGGGCGTCCCTCGGGCCGCTGTGGGCCGAGACGACCGCGACGATGGCCTTCACCAGCTTCGACCCGGGCACCGGCGACCGGGCGGTGGTGTGCGCCGGCAACGGCACCCCGATCCCCGCCGATCGTCTGGGCACCGTCGACGAGGGCCCGTGCGGGTACACCTACACCTCCGACACCGACGGCGTGCCGTTGGCGATGACGATCACGTCCACCTGGTCGGTCACCTGGCGGCTCTCGGACGGCTCGAGCGGCACCGCACCCGACATCGCAGTGACCACCGTGATGCCCTACGCGGTCTACGAGATCCAGACCGTCGGCGTCGACGGCTGAAGCGCCGCCGCCGGGACGCGTCAGATCAGGTGAACCGTGCGCGAGCCCTGGCAGCCGCTGACGAGCGTGCCGATCCGCCACGTGGTCTCGGAGATCGCGGCCTGCACCGCGGCGGCGTCGTCGGGTGCCACGACGATCACCATTCCGATCCCCATGTTGAGCATGCGATGCAGTTCGTGGGTGTCGACCCCGGTCGCCAACTCGGCGACGAGGTCGAACAGCGGGCCGCGCGGCCAGCTGCGCAGGTCGATCTCGGCGTCGACACCGTCGGGCAGCACCCGCGGCAGGTTCTCGGGCAGCCCGCCACCGGTGATGTGTGCGAGCGCCTTGATCCTGCCGGTGGCGAGCGCCGCCTCGAGCACCGGCAGATACGAGCGGTGCGGTTGCAGCAGCGCATCACCCAGTGACACGTCGAAACCCGGCGGCTTCATGTCCATCGGCGCCCAGTCGAACAGCTTGCGCAGGAACGAGAAACCGTTGGTGTGCGGCCCGCTGGAGGCCACCCCGATCAGCACGTCGCCGGGGGCGACGTCGTCGCGTGGCAGCAGTTCGCCGCGCTCGGCGATGCCGATCAAGGTGCCGGCCACGTCGAAGGCGCCGGGGGCGTAGACCCCGGGCATCTCGGCGGTCTCGCCGCCCAGCAGCACGCAACCGGACGCCTCGCAGGCCTCGGCCATGCCGGTGACCACCTCGGCGACGAGGTCGGCGTCGAGTTTGCCGGCGGCGATGTAGTCGAGGAAGAACAGTGGCCGCGCCGACTGCACGAGCACGTCGTCGATGCAGTGGTTGACGATGTCGATACCGACGCCGCGCACCTTGCCCAACCTCGCCGCCAACTCGACCTTGGTGCCGACGCCGTCGGCCGACGCCACCAGCACCGGATCGGCGAGCTCGAGGATCCGGCGCGCCGACATCACCCCGCCGAAGCTGCCGACCCCACGCAGCACGTCGGGGCCGAGCGTGCGTTCCACCGATGCCTTCATGCGCTCCACCGCCCGGTTGCCCTCGTCGATGTCGACGCCCGTCGACGCGTACGACGTCAACAGCGCGCCCGGGGCGCGCCACCCGATGTCGCGGCGCACCTGCATGTTGGCGAAGCGCACCCCATCCATACCGCGATAGGCGGCCGAGCGGGCGGCGGCCAGGTCGGGCCCGACCCCGGTGACCGCCAGCACCCGGCCACCTGCGGTTCTGCCGTTCGCGACGCCGGCCGGGAACAGGGTCGCCTCGGGCACGATCGTGGACGCGTTCGCCCATTCGGTGGTCGAGAACCCGGTGAGATCGATCATCGCGCCGACGTGCGGGTCGTCCGGATACCCGGGCGCCGCGGCGACCACCGTGCACGCCGAACCCTCCCGCAGCTCGATCGTGCGACCGCCGATCGCACCCGCGGTGCACGCCAGGGCGAGCTCGGCGAGGTCGCTGCGCAGCAGCGGCAGCACGGCCTGCGTCTCGGGGTCGCCGAACCGGCAGTTGTACTCGATCAGCCGGGGGCCGTCACCGGTGAGCATCAGCCCGGCGTAGAGCACCCCGACGTAGGGCGTTGCGGCCTTCGCGAAGTAGTCGATGACCGGCTGCACGAAGGTGCGCAGCAACTCGTCGGCGGTGTAGGGCACCGGGGCAGGGGCGAACGCTCCCATCCCGCCCGTGTTGGGGCCGGTGTCGCCTTCGCCGATGCGCTTGTGATCCTGGGCGATCGGAAGCGCCACGGCGGTGGTGCCGTCGCACAACGCCAGCAGCGAGCATTCGGGGCCACTCAGCCGTTCCTCGAGCACGAACGGACCGAGGATCGCGATGGAGCGGATCGCCGCCTCGGTGTCGGCGTCGCCGTCGGGGACGAGCACCCCCTTGCCGGCGGCCAGCCCGTCGAGCTTCACCACCACCGGGCGGCCGAACTCGCGCCACCAGGCGAGCGCCCCTTGGTCGTCGTTCTCCTCGAAGCGCGCGTAGATCGGGCCCGGCACGCCCAGCGACGCGGCGAGGTGGCGGCTGTAGCCCTTCGACGACTCGATCCGGGCCTGCTTCGACGTCGGGCCGAAGCACGGGATCTTGCGGAACGCGCACTCGTCGGCGAGACCGGCGACGAGCACCGATTCGGGGCCGGGGAGCACGAGGTCGACGTCGTCGGCGGTGACGTCGCCCAGTTCGCCGCGCAGCGCGACCGTGTGCCCGTGCTGCTCGCACGCCCAGGCGATGGCGTGCTCGCGCCCGCCGACCCCGACCACCAACACGCGCATCAGGCGATCACCCCCTCGAACGAGAGCTTGGCTTGCGCCTCCTGGACCGGCAACGGGTAGTCGCCGGTGAAGCACGCGTTGCAGTAGCCGTGGTCGGACCCGACGGCGCGCATCATGCCGTCGAGCGACAAGAAGGCGAGGCTGTCGGCGCCGATGTGCTGCTGCATCTCGGCCACCGTCTGGTGCGCCGCGATCAAGTCGCCGTCGTGACCCATGTCGACGCCGAAGTGGCAGGCGTGGGTGATCGGCGGACAGGTGATCCGCACGTGCACCTCGGTGGCGCCGGCATCGCGCACCAGCTTGACGAGCGGGCCGGCGGTGGTGCCGCGCACCAGCGAGTCGTCGATCATGACGACCCGCTTGCCGGCGAGGTTCTCGGTGAGCGCGTTGAACTTCAACGCCACACCGCGCTCGCGCATCGACTGCGTCGGCTCGATGAACGTGCGCCCGATGTAGCGGTTCTTGATGAGCCCGTCGTTGTGCGGGATCCCCGACTCGTTCGAGAACCCGATGGCAGCCGGTATCGACGAGTCGGGGACGGGGATCACGACATCGGCGTCGACCCCCGATTCGCGCGCCAACTCGCGGCCGAGGCGTTGCCGTACGTGATGCACGTTGTGGCCGTCCCACACCGAATCGGGGCGCGAGAAGTAGACGAACTCGAAGGTGCACTGCGCCCGGCGGGCGGCAGGGGCGAGCGCCTGGTGACGGTGCATCTCGGCCCCGCTCAGCGTGACGACCTCGCCGGGACGGACCTCGTCGACCTCGGTGCATCCCAGCGTCGCGAGGGCACAGGTCTCGCTGGCGACCGCGTACCCGCCCTGGGGCAGACGGCCGAGCGACAGCGGCCGGAACCCCCACGGGTCGCGGGCCGCGATCACCCCGTCGGCGGCCAGCAACACCAGCGAGAACGCCCCTTTCCATGCCGGCAGCGTGCGCTCGAGGCGCTCGTGCCAACTGCGACCCCCGGCGGCAGCCAGCATCAGCGCCATCACCTCGGTGTCGCTGGTGGCGGTCAGGCCGAAACCTCGCGACAGCAACTCTTCGCGCAGCGCCGGGGCGTTGACGATGTTGCCGTTGTGGGCCACGGCGAGCGGGCCGTGCATCGTCTCGACGAGGAACGGCTGGATGTTGCGCTGGGCGTTGGAGCCGGTGGTCGAGTACCGCGTGTGGCCGATCGAGTGGTAGCCGGCGAGACGGGCGATCGCCTCGGGGGTGAACACGTTCGCCACGAGCCCGGCGTCCTTGTGCAGTCGGGCCCGCTGTCCGTCGCTCACCGCGATGCCCGCCGCCTCCTGACCGCGGTGCTGCAGCGCGAACAAGCCGAAGAAGGTCAGTTCCGCGACCCCGTCGCCGTGGGGTGTCGAGATGCCGATCACGCCGCACTCGTCGTGCGGCGCATCGTCGCCGAATCGGTCGCCGGCGGTGGGGCGTGGCGCCCGGCGGGTGAGGTGGACCGGGACGTGGTTCACAGCAGGCCTGCTTTCGTGAGGTTCTCGACGAGCCGCTCTTGAACCGGGTAGGCGCCGGGTTCGAAGGGCAGCCCGGTGAGGCGTTCGTAGGCGATGATGTAGCGGGCCGTCGTGGCCGACCAGACGTCCGGTGAGACGGCGGGCACCGGCCCGTCGCCGCGGTAACCGAGTTCCGCGAAGGCCCTGCGCACGACCTCTTTGTCGAGGCTCTCCGGCTCGTCGCCGTGCGCCAGCCGGGCTTCGTAGCTGTCGGCCAACCACCAGCGTGACGAGTCGGGGGTGTGCACCTCGTCGATCAGGATCAACCGATCGTCGGCGGTGAGCCCGAACTCGTACTTGGTGTCGGCGAGGATCAGCCCGGCCGCGGCGCCGACCTCGACGCCCCGCGCGAACACGGCGAGCGCGACCTGCATGACGCGATCCCACAACCCGGCGGACAGCAGCCCGCGGTCGACCACCTCCGCGCACGACAGCGGCTCGTCGTGCCCGCCGTGGGAGGCCTTGGTGGTCGGGGTGACGATGTGAGCGGGCAGGGCGGTGTTCTTGCCGAGCCCGTCGGGGAACGAGTAGCCGTACATCGATCGGGCACCCTCGCTGTACATGCCCCACAACGAGGTGTCGGTGACCCCGGTGATGTGGCCACGCACGACCACCTCGACCGGCAACGGGCGGGCGGCGCGGGCCAGCACCGCATTCGGGTCGGGCACCGACAGCACGTGGTGCTCGGTGAGGTCGGCGACCTGCGCGAACCACCAGGCCGCCAGCTGGTTGAGGACCTGGCCCTTGAACGGAACCCCGGCGAGGATGCGGTCGAACGCCGACAGGCGGTCGGTGGTGACGATCAGCCGCTGCCCGTCGCCGCACCCCCACGAGGCGCGCACCTTGCCGTCGCGCCGGTCGGGCAGTGGCAGATCGACCTCGACGAACGGCTCGAACAAGCTGACGCGCATCGATCGCCCCTACATCGCCGCCGCGGCGGCGACACCGTTCTCGAACAGCTGCAGACCGAGGTGCCGGCGAGCGTCGATCCGCCGATGCTGCGGGTGTTGACGGGGGACGACGAAGTTCTCGGGATGCGGCATCAGGCCGAGCACGTTGCCGGCCGGGTTGCACACGCCGGCGATGTCGGCGACCGATCCGTTGGGGTTGGGGCTGCGGTACCGCAGGGCGATCTGCCCGGCCTCGGCGAGCGAGTCGGGGTCGGGATGCACGTAGCGGCCCTCGCCGTGGGCGATCGGACAGTGGATGGCTTGGTCGATGCCCTTGGTCCACAGGCAACGCGACGTCGGCTGCGGGTCGAGCACCACCCACCGGCACTCGAAGCGGCCGTGCACGTTGTGGCCGAGTGCCCCCGGCAACAGCTTGGTGCGGGCGAGCACCTGGAATCCGTTGCAGATCCCGATCACCGGGCGGCCGGAGGCGACGAACTCCCGGAGCGGGTCGCCGAGCCCGGTCGTCAAGTCGAGCGCCAGCATGCGGCCGGCGCCGAGCGCGTCGCCGTACGAGAACCCGCCGGCGATCGCGACGAGCTTGGCGCGGGTGAGCAGACGGGGATGGGCGACCAACTCGGTGGCGAGCACGATCGTGGGGTCGGCGCCCGCCAACTCGAGGGCGAACGCCAGGTCGCGGTCACGGTTGGTGCCGGGGCCGGCGATCACCAGGGCGGGAGGGGCGGTCATCGCCGGCGGTCCTCGGCGCGTGCGGTGGGCGGGACGCCTGTCGGGTCGGCCGGGGGCGTACCGACGCGATGGAAGGCGTCGGCGAGGTCTTCCACGTGGATCGGCTCGACACCGGGAAACACCAGGTGCTCCCCGTCGGTGACCCGGCCGATGACCTGGATCTTGCCGTGCATCACGTCGCCGAACCTGTCGAGGTCGGCTTGGCCGACCTCGACGAGCAGCCGGCTCTGCGACTCGCCGAACAGCGAGGCGATCAGGTTCTCGTGGGGCAGCTCGGTGATCTCGGCCCCGAGCCGGCCGGCGATGCACATCTCGGCGAGGGCGACGGCGAGCCCGCCCTCGCTGAGGTCGTGGCACGACCACACCAGCCCCCCGCGGATCGCCTGATGGAGACGCTGATAGCGCGTCGGCGCGTCGGGGTCGGGCGCCGGCACACAGCCGAGCTCAGCGGGTTCCCCGTAGATCAGGTCGACATGGCTGCCGGCGAACTCGCGGCTGGTGGTGCCGAGCAGCACGATCGCGTTGCCGGGCTGGGCGAACTCGGGGGTGACGACGGCGTCGATGTCGGGTACGTGGGCGACGGCGGTGATCACCAGCGTGGGCGGGACCGAGTGACGCTCTCCATCGACGCCGTCGTACTCGTTGTTCAGCGAGTCCTTGCCCGACACGAACGGGGCGCGGTGTGCCATCGACGCGGCGCAGCACCCGTCGACGGCGGCGACGAGCGCCCCGAGGGTCGACGGCCGCCGCGGGTCGCCCCACGAGAAGTTGTCGAGCAGCGCCACCTTGGTCGGGTCGGCGCCGACCGCCACCACATTGCGAATCGCTTCGTCGACGGCGCCGTAGGCCATCGCCTCCGGGTCGTGCAGGCCCCACCACGGGTTGACGCCGATGCCGATCGCGAACCCTTCGCGGTCGATCGGCTCGGCGATCACGACGCCGTCGGCGGGGGCGTCGGCGTGGCGCCCGATCAGCGGCCGCACGGCCGTGGCGCCGAGGATCTCGTGGTCGTAGCGGTGGATCGTGTCGGCCTTGGAGGCGATGTTGCGGTGCGACAGCAGACGCAGCAGGGCCTGGCGCGGGTCGTCGATCGTACGGCTGATGTACTTGCCCCTGACCGGGCGCGGCATCGTCGCCGTCAGCGACCGCTGCGGCCGGCCGTCGTGCAGGAACTCGGTCGACATCTCGAGCACGACCTCGCCGCGGCTGCGCACGGTGAGCACGCCGTCACCGGTGAACACCCCGATGTCGGCCAGCTCGACCCCGTAGTAGGCGCAGCGGTCCTCGAGCTCTTCGATGCGCTCCGGGGGGACCGCCACCACCATGCGCTCCTGGGCCTCGGAGAGCCACACCTCCCACGGCTCGAGGCCGGGGTACTTGAGCGGCACCCGGTCGAGTTCGACGTCGGCGCCGACCCCTTCGGCCATCTCGCCGACCGCCGACGACAGTCCACCCGCCCCGCAGTCGGTGATGGCGGTGTAGAGCTGCTCGGCCCCGACGAGCACGTCGATCAGCAGCTTCTCGACGATCGGGTCGCCGATCTGCACGCTGGCGCCGGCCACCGAACCCGTCGTGGCGTCCATCGTCAGCGACGAGAACGTCGCGCCCCGGATGCCGTCGCGGCCGGTGCGCCCGCCCAGCACGATCACGTGGTCGCCGGGGAACGGCCCGGGGTGCTGGGTCCAACCGACGGCCGAGCCGATGCACCCGGCGAACACCAACGGGTTCGTGGTGTAGCCGGGGTCGTAGAGGATCGCCCCGGCCACCGTGGGCAGGCCGATCTTGTTGCCGTAGTCGGCGATGCCGTCGATCACGCCGTCGCGGATGCGGCGCGGGTGCAGCGCCCCGGCGGGGATGTCGGCGAGGGGCTGCTCGGGTGAGCCGAAGCACAAGATGTCGGTGATCGCGATCGGCCGGTGGGCGATGCCCAACACGTCGCGGATCACCCCGCCGACGCCGGTGTTGGCGCCGCCGAACGGTTCGATCGCCGACGGATGGTTGTGGGTTTCGGCCTTGAGGGCCAACGTGACGTCGTGGTGGAAGCCGACGATGCCGGCGTTGCCGACGAACGCCGACTTGACGAACGGCGCGGCGATCGCGTCGGTGCACTGCCGCAACATCTCGATCAGGGGTGCCCGCTCTTCGCCGTCGTCGGTCGCGATGTCGGCCCGGAAGGTCTTGTGGGCGCAGTGCTCGCTCCACGTCTGCGCCAACGTTTCGAGTTCGACGTCGGTGGGTGGGCGGCCGAGGGCCTCGAAGTGGCGCTGGATCACCAGCAGCTCCTCGGGATCGAGCGCCAGCTTGCGGGCGTGCCCGATCTCGATCAACCGTTCGCGGTCGAGGCCGGCGATGGCGACGGTCTCGGCGACACCGGTGCCCTCACCGGCGGTGTGGAACGTCGGCTCGATGCAGCCGGCGGTCCAGCGTTCGATCACCGGGTTGGCGACCAGCCGGGAGACGATCTGTTCGGCGTGGTCGACGTCGATCGAGTCGGCGAACTCGATCCGGCGACCGGTTGCCGCGCCGGTGACGACGACGCCGAGTTGGCGGGCCGCCTGGATCACGGCGCCGGCGCTGGAATCGGTGACCCCGGGCAGATAGGTGACCTCGATCCCCGGTGCCGACGGCTCGTTCCACGAACCCATCTGCAGCAGCGGATCGACGAGGAACCCGTGCAGCCGGTGCATGGCGTCCTGGTCGAGGTGGCCCTCGAGGAACACCAGATCGGCGATCGAGAGCCGGTCGGGATCGCCGACACCGATGCCGAGGTGACCGGCAGCCTCGACGATCGCCGTGACTCGGGGATCGTCGCCGATCGTGCGGATGGTGAGACGATGCCGAGCGGCCACTGCCGCGAACTTAGGACATCGGGCGGTGTGAGCACCTGATTTGAACGAAATGTCACCGCGGCCCGGCCTGCGGACGCACGCCCCCGAGGCGGTACCGTCGGAACCGTGGCGACATGGCTCCTGAAATCCGAACCCGACGTGTTCGGCTACGACGATCTCGTCCGCAACCGCCGCGAAGGGTGGGACGGCGTGCGCAACTACCAGGCCCGCAACTTCATGCGCGAGATGCGCCGCGGCGATCGGGCGATCTTCTACCACTCGAACGCCAAACCACCGGGTGTCGCCGGGATCTGCAAGATCGTGAAGGGGGCCGAGCCCGACCCCAACCAGTTCGATCCGGCCAGCAAGTACTACGACCCGGGGTCCGATCCCGACGACCCGAGATGGGACTGGGTCACCGTCGCTCCCGACCGCAAGCTGACGTTCGTGTCGATCGACGAGCTCAAGGGCATCCCCGAACTGGTCGACTGTCGCCTGCTCGCCAGGGGCAACCGGTTGTCGGTGATGCCGCTGACCGCCGACGAGTTCGACGCGATCGTCGCGTTCGCCGACGCGAAGCAGGGCCCATGAGCGAGGAGTTCCCCCGGACCAGGGTGGTGCTGATCCGCCACGGCGAGTCGGTGGTCACCGTGCGCCGTCTGGTCGGCGGCCCGCGCACGTGCAGCGGCCTCTCCGAGCTGGGCGTGCAGCAGGCCGAGCGGCTCCGCGACCGCCTCGCGGCCACCGCCGAGATCACCGCCGCGGTGCTGTACTCGAGCGCCTACCCGCGGGCGCTCGAGACGGCCGAGATCATCGCACCGGTGCTGGGGGTGCCGGTGCGAACCGAGCCCGACTTCGGCGAGCACGACCCGGGGCCCGACTGCGACGGCCTCGGTTTCAGCCAGTTCGTCGAGCTCTACGGCATGCCCGACTGGGAGAGCGACCCGCACGGCATCACGTTCCCGGGCGGCGAGACGATCGCCGAGTTCGACCTGCGGGTCGGCGCCGCGTTCTCGCGGGCGGTGCGTGAACACGCCGGCACGACGGTGGTGATCGTCTGCCACGGCGGGGTGATCGACGTGTTGATGCGCACCGTGCTGCGCGCCCCGACCACCGGCGGGTTCGAGCTGCACACGATCAACACGTCGTTGACCGAGTTCGTCCAGACCCGGCCCGGACGGTGGCGCCTGATCCGCTACAACGACGCCGGCCACCTCGCCGACCTGCCCCGCGAGACACCCCGCACGAGCGACCAGCTCGAGGAGTGAGCGGCGACCCGCGATGACCCGCTGGCTGGTGATCGGGGCAGGGGCGGCGGGCTGTGTGATCGCGGCGCGGCTGTCGGAGCGGACCGACCACCAGGTCACCGTGCTCGAAGCCGGTCCCGATCACGGGCCCGGCCACGCCGCCACCGACGTCGGGCTGTTCCTCGACGACCCTGGTCGCTCACACGGCGGCGTCTCGGTCGTGCGCGCCGCCGGCCGCGCCCCCGAGCACTACTGGCAGGGCAGAGGGCTGGGTGGTTCGTCGTTGCTGAACGGCCCCGTGCTGGCGGTCGACCCCGCCGATGCCGACGTCGAGCACCTGCTGCCGATGGAGGCCCCGCGCTCGCTCGGGCCGGTCGGCGCCGCGGTGGCAGCCGCCGACCGGCGTGCCGCACCGGTGGTGCTGAGCCGCCGCGACGGCTGCCGGGTGTCGGCCGCCGACGCCTACCTGCGTCCGGCGCTCGGGCGCAGCAACCTGACGGTCGTCACCGACTCGCCGGTGGCGGCGCTGGTGGTCGAGGGCCGCGTCGTGCGCGGCGCCGTCACCACCGCCGGGGCGACGCATCTCGCCGACCGGGTCGTCGTGTGCGCCGGTGCGCTCGCCACCCCGGCGCTGTTGTTGACGAGCGGGATCGACACCCCCGGTGTGGGTGAGGGGCTGCAGGACCACCCGGCGATCGCCGTCACCCTCGAGTTGGCGCCCGGGTCGATCAACCCGGCGGCGCCCAACATCACCGTCGCGATCGACGCGGCCGGCACCCAGATCCTGGCGCTCAACCACCTGCCGGGGGCACCGGGGTTCGGGTCGCTGGTCGGCGCCGTGATGACGCCGA
>DATCZG010000043.1:0-20571 GCA_036526035.1 Ilumatobacter sp.
GGGCCCGGCCCAGCGCGCCGCCACGCGCCCGCCGCCAGATCACGACCCCGGCCGTGCGTCGCGGGGCGCGGCGTCGGCACCGCACCGGCAACGCTGCGGGCGGTCGGGCCGGCGGTGTCACGGGCGTTCGTGACGTCGGCATCGTCGTCAAGCGCCACGGCGCCCCGCCGCGCCGCTCGTTCCTGGGCCTGGCGAGGTCGTCGGTGCGCCTGCGGATCCTGCTCGTGTTGCTGCTGGTCGTGCTGGGCGCCGTGCTGGTGAAGGTCGGGGCGATCCAGTCGACCGGTGGCGCCGCGCTGCGCAGCGCCGGCAGCGAGCAGTGGAGCCGCACCATCCCGCTGATCGCCGACCGCGGATCGATCTTCGATCGCAACGGCGAGGAGCTGGCACTGTCCGTGCCCGCCTACTCGATCAGTGTCAACCCCAAGCTGGTCACCGACGAGCTCGGCACCGCCAAGCTGCTGCAGTCGTTCCTCGGCCTCGACAACGGCGAGGTGCTCGCCCTCTACGAGGCCCTCATGGCCAAGCAGCGGGGGTTCGTCTACGTGCGCCGCGAGGTCGACCTCTCCGTCGGACGCCAGATCGCCAACCTGCGGCTGCTCGGGGTCAACGTCGACGCCGAGGACCGCCGGGTGCTGCCGGGCGGCACGGTGGGGCTGAGCGTGATCGGGCGCACCGACATCGACGGGGTCGGGATCGCCGGCCTCGAGAAGCAGTACGACGAGCTGCTGACCGGCATTCCCGGGGAGGCGACCAAGGAAGTGGCGCCGCGGGGCCGCTCGATCCCCGGCACCGAGCGGGTGACCGCCGTGCCGGTGCCGGGCCAAGACCTGGTGCTCACGATCGATCGGTCGATCCAGCACGCATCCGAGAGCCTGCTCGAGCAGCGGGTCGGCGAACTCGGCGCGAAGTCGGGGACGATCATCGTGATGGACACCAAGACCGGCGACGTGTACGCGATGGCGTCGGTGCTGCGCAACGAGCTCGGCGTCGTCGAGGTGACCTCGGGCAACTTCGCCGCCGTCAACGCCTACGAGCCGGGATCGGTGGCCAAGGTCATCACCATCGCATCGGGCCTCAACCAGGGCGCGGTCACCCCCGAGTCGACGTTCATCGTGCCGTGGCGCCGCCAGTACGCCGACGACCTGCTCACCGACTCGCACCAGCATCCCGACGAGGAGATGACGGTCGAGCGGATCCTGATCGAGTCCTCGAACATCGGAACGATCGACGTGCAGCAGTCGCTCGACCAGAACTGGGACACCGCCCGTCAGGTCCACTGGGAGTACATGCGCAACTTCGGACTCGGCGACAAGACGGCGCTCGACTTCCCCGGCGAGTCGGCCGGCATCCTCAAGCACTGGAGCGACCTGTGGGGGTCCGAGCGGGTCACCGTGGCGTACGGCCAGGGCTTGGCGAGCACGTCGATCCAGCTCGCCGCGGCCGTCAACACGATCGCCAACGACGGCACCTACATCGCGCCGCGGCTCGTCCTCGGCACGGTCGATGCCGAGGGTGAGTTCATCCCCGCCGCCGACTCGCCGACCCGGGAGGTGTTGCGCAGCGACGTCGCCGAGCGGGTGCAGCAGATGATGCGGGCGGTGGTGTGCGACCCGGACGGCACCGGCGGGCGCGCCCAGCAGGGCATCGAGAGCTTCAGCGTCGCCGGCAAGACCGGCACCGGCCTCAAGGCGCAGCCCAACGGCACCTATCTCGACGCCAGCGGCCGCCGCGTCTACTACGCCAGCTTCGTCGGCTTCTTCCCGGCCGAAGACCCCCAGATCACGGTGCTGGTGTCGATCGACGAGCCGCCGGCCGGCGACATCAACCGCTTCGGCGGCACGGCTGCCGCGCCCGTGTTCGCGGCGCTGGCACCGACGATCGTCCACGAGCGCGGGATCCAGCCGCCTTCCGACTCGACGGCGTGCCCGGTCGGGTGATCGCGATGGCTGTCGTGATGTCCGAGCTCGTCGCGGCGGTGCCGCCGGGGTTGCTCGCCGAGGTCGTCGGAGGCGACGTCGCGGTGTGCGACCTCACCCACGACTCGCGCCAGGTCGGCGCCGGCTGGGCCTTCGCCTGCGTCCGGGGCGAGCGCTTCGACGGCCACCGGTTCGCCGCCGCGGCCGCCGAGCAGGGCGCCACGCTGCTGGTCGTCGACCACCGGCTGACGGTCGACGTGCCCCAGATCGTCGTCACCGACGTGCGCCGGGCGATGGGCCCGATCGCCGCCGCGGTGCACGGTCGGCCGTCCGGCCGGCTGCGGATGGTCGGGGTCACGGGTACCAACGGCAAGACCACCACGGCCCACCTGATGGGTGCGATCCTGCGGGCGAGCGGAGCCGACGAACGCCGGCTCGGCACGTTGAGCGGGGCACGCACCACCCCGGAGGCGCCCGACCTGCAGCGCACGCTCGCCGGCTTCGTCGACGAGGGCGTCGAGGCCGTGACGATGGAGGTCTCCTCCCACGCCCTCGCCCTCCACCGCGTCGCCGGCGCCCACTTCGACGTCGCCGTGTTCACCAACCTGGGTCGCGACCACCTCGATCTGCACGAGTCGATGGAGGCGTACTTCCGGGCCAAGGCGTCGCTGTTCGACGGCGAGCTCAGCACGGTGGGGGTCACCAACATCGACGATCCGTACGGCCGGCTGATCCTCGACGTCGCATCGATCCCGATGGTCGGCTTCGGTTCCGAGGACGCCCGGGAGGTCGAGGTCGGCATCGACCACCATGCGTTCGGCTGGCGCGGCCGCCGAGTGCGCGTCCCGATCGGGGGCCGCTTCAACGTCATGAACTCGCTCGCCGCGCTGACGGCTGCCGAGGTGCTCGGGATCGACACCGACACCGCGGTCGCCGGTCTGGCGGCGTGCCCGCCGGTACCCGGCCGGTTCGAGATGGTCAGCGACCCCGCCCGCGACGAGGTCGCGGTGGTGGTCGACTACGCCCACACTCCCGACGGGCTGGCGGTCGTGCTCGACGCCGCCCGGACGCTCGGCACCGGTCGGGTGATCGCGGTGTTCGGGTGCGGCGGAGACCGCGACACCGACAAGCGCCCGCTGATGGGAGCCGCAGCCGTACAGGGCGCCGATCTGGTGATCGTCACCAGCGACAACCCCCGACACGAGGATCCGATGTCGATCATCCGCGCCGCCGCCGCCGGGATCGATGATCGGTACGGTGAGGTCGTGCTGCTCGAACCCGACCGCCGGTCCGCGATCGCCGCCGCGATCGGGGCTGCCGCGCCGGGCGACGTGGTCGTGATCGCCGGCAAGGGGCACGAGACGACCCAGACGGTCGGCGACGAGGTGCGCCCGTTCGACGATCGCGACGTCGCCCGTCAGATCCTCGCCGGCCTGGCGGCCGACCCCTCCTCGCTGGAGGTCGGTTCATGATCGCGGTGATGATCGCCGGTGCGGTCGCGACGGTCATCTCGTTGTTCGGCACGCGCTATCTGATCGTCTTCTTCGGGGCGCGCGGTCAGGGGCAGCCGATCCTCGGCAAGGAGGATCACGGGCCCGAGCACCACATGCTCAAGCAGGGCACGCCGACGATGGGCGGATTGGCGATCGTCGTGGCGGCGTTCGTCGGCTGGGTGGTCGCGCACGTCCGCGACATCGCGTTCTCCGATCAGGCGATGATCGTGTGGGTCGGCATCCTCGCGATGTCGCTGATGGGGCTGCTCGACGACTGGATCAAGGTCCGCAAGCGCCACAACCGGGGTGTGTTCTGGAAACAGAAGAACTACATCACGATGCTGATGAGCTTCGGGCTCGCATGGTGGCTGGTGGCGACCACCGGGATCAGCGAGTCGATCTCGCTCGTCCGGTCCGGCGACCTGGGTTTCGAGGTCCCGGGAGTGGTGTGGGTGCTGTGGGCCGGCATCGTCATCTGGGCGACCACCAACGCCGTCAACGTCACCGACGGCCTCGACGGCCTCGCCGGCGGCTCGGCGCTGATGGGGTTCGGGGCCTTCATGATCATCGGCTACTGGTCGTTCCGGAACCCCGACATCTACGGCGCGGTGGTCAACCCGCTCGACATCGGGGTGATGGCCGCCGGGTTCGCCGGGGCATGCCTCGGCTTCCTGTGGTGGAACGCGGCCCCGGCGCGGATCTTCATGGGTGACGTCGGGGCGCTGGCGCTCGGGTCGGCCCTCGCACTGATGGCGCTGACGCTCAACACCCACCTCCTGTTGGTGCTGATCTGCGGCATCAACGTGATGGAGGCCGGTTCGGTGGCGATCCAGATGGGCGTGTTCAAAGCGTCGGGGCGCACGAGGCGGTTGTTCCGCATGTCGCCGATCCACCACCATTTCGAGCTCACCGGCTGGCCGGAGACCACGGTCATCATCCGGTTCTGGCTGATCTCGGCGATCTGCGTCGCCAGCGCGCTGGCGATCTTCATCGCCGACTACACGAGGATGGTCGGCTGACCATGCGGGCCCTGGTGCACGGCTTCGCGATCACCGGGCAGTCCACCGTTCGGGCGCTGTGCAACCGCGGCGTCGAGGTGGTCGTCACCGACGACGCCATCGACCCCGACAAGCAGGCACGCGCCGCCCAGCTCGGCGTCGAGATCGGGTCGCTGCCGGGGCGGCTCGACGACTGGGTCGGCGGGTTCGACCTGGTGTCGCCGTCGCCGGGGGTTCCCGAGCGCCACCCGCTGCTCCTGGCAGCCGCGGCGGCGTCGGTGCCGGTGTGGAGCGAGATCGAACTGGCCTACCGGTGGGAACGCGACCGGCCGGGCGGGCCGCGGCCGATCCTGGCGGTCACCGGCACCGACGGCAAGACGACCACCACCGAGCTGACGGTCGCGATCCTCCGGGCCGCCGGCCTGCGCGCCGAGGCCCTCGGCAACACCGACGTGCCCCTCGTCGACGCCGTCGACTCCGACCTCGACGTGCTCGTCGTCGAGTGCACCAGCTTCCGGCTCGCGTTCGTCGAGCGGTTCCGGGCCGACGCCGCCGTCTGGCTCAACCTGGCTCCCGACCACCTCAACTGGCACGCCTCGATGGAGACCTACGAGGCGTCGAAGGCCAACCTGTTCAGGCTCCAGTCCCCGTCCGACACGGCGATCGGGTTCGTCGACGACCCGGCCGTGATGCGCCATCTGTCCGAGGCGCCCGGGCACCGGCGCACCTTCGGGCGCGACGGCGCCGACTACCACCTCGCCGGCAACGTGTTGATGGGACCGACCGGGCCGATCGCCGACGTGGAGGTGATGCGGCGGCGACTCCCGCACGACATCACCAATGCGCTGGCGGCATCGGCGCTCGTGCTCGAGGCCGGGCTGGTCGAACCGGCGGCGATCGCCACCGCGCTCGCCACGTTCACGGCCCCGCCCCATCGCCTCGAGCCGGTCGGGGCCGCCGACGGCGTCGAATGGTTCAACGACTCCAAGGCGACCACCCCGCACGCCGCCTCGGCGGCGATCCGGGCGTTCGACTCGCTGGTGCTGATCGCCGGAGGCAGCCGCAAGGGTGTCGACCTCTCACCGATGGGCGCCGAGGCCCACCGGGTGCGCGCCGTCGTCGCGATCGGCGAAGCCGCCGGCGACATCAGCGCTGTGTTCGCCCCCACCACCACGGTGGTCGAGGCCGATGACATGGAACAGGCGGTCGCCCTGGCCGCCTCGCTGGCCCGCTGCGGCGACGCAGTGGTGTTGTCGCCGGGCTGCGCCAGCTTCGACTGGTACTCCGGCTATCCGGCGCGCGGCGACCACTTCCGCCGGCTCGTCCTCGAACACCTCGCCCGCCGCCGCGCCGCGGCACCTTCCCGATCGATGGGGGCTACGCCATGACCAGCACCATGAAACCCGGCACCATCACCGGCACCATGAAACCCGGCACCATCACCGGCACCATCACCGGCACCATGAAGCCCCGCACCCACGGGGTGCGGCCGGCGCTGCGTGGCGGCGACGACATCAAGGCCCGCCGTGACGCCGCGCTCGAGCGTCTGCGCCGGGACGATCACGACGCCCCCGGCCGACGCGGCACGCACCGTGCCAAACCGACCCGCAGGGTCGTCCGCCCACCGGCACCGCGGCTCGTCGAGCAGCTCGGCCCGCCGCCCGGGGTGTACTACGTCATCGCCGTGATCGTCGCGATGTTCGTCATGCTCGGTCTCGTGATGGTGCTGTCCACCACCTCGGCGCGCAACGTGGGAAGCTCCGCCTCGCCCTATGCGATCTTCAACCGCCAGTTCGCCTGGGCGCTGATCGGGTTGGTCGGGATGGTCGTCGCCATGCGGGTGCCGTACCAGCGATGGCGGACGCTCGTCGTGCCGGGCGCGGTGTTGGCCGCCGGTGCGATGATGCTGCCGTTCGTGCCGGGCCTCGGCGCGACGATCAACGACGCCAACTCGTGGGTGCGGTTCGGCACGTACGGCTTCCAGCCGTCGGAGTTGCTGAAGCTGGCGTCGATCGCCTTCCTCGCCGACCTGTTCGCCCGCCGGCGGGACGAGTTGCACCTCCCGGGGCAGGGTCTGTGGCCGATGGCGCTGGTCGCGCTCGGGGGCGCCGGGGTGAGCTTCCTGCAGGGCGACCTCGGGGCCGCGATCGTGTTGGCGGCGATCGTGTTGGCGGTCGGCCTGATCGCCGGTGTCCCGTTCCTGCACGTCGGCCTGGTGTCGGTGGTCGGTGTGGCCTTCGCCGGTCTCGCGGTGGTCTCGGATCCCCGCCGCTTCAACCGCCTGGCGGCGTTCCGCGACATCGAGGGCAACAAGGAGCACCTCGCCTGGCAGTCGTGGCAGGGGCTGTTGAGCATCGCCAACGGCGGCATCACCGGCTCGGGCATCGGGGGCAGCAACTCCAAGCTCGGCTACCTGCCGCTGGCCCACAGCGACTTCATCTTCGCCGTGATCGCCGACGAACTCGGCTTCATCGGGTCGTTCGCCGTGATCGGCGGTTTCGCCCTGCTGGTGTGGTTCGGCATCCAGACCGCCCTGGCCGCGCCCGACCAGTTCGGGCTGATCCTCGCCGGCGGGATCGCCGCCTGGTTCGGCGTGCAGGCGATCATCAACATGGGGGGCGTCGTCGGGCTGATGCCGGTGACCGGTCTGACCCTGCCGTTCTTCTCGGCGGGCGGAACCTCGCTGTGCGTCTCGATGGTGGCCGCCGGGCTGTTGTTGAACGTGGCCCGCCGCGCCGTCACCGCGCCGTCGGGCGGGCGGCGCAACCGGGTGCCGGCGGCGCCGAGGACGCCCTCGCGGTCGCGGTGATCGACGACGGGATCCCGCCCGGCGAGGTGTTCGCCGTCGTCACCGGTGGGGGAACCGCCGGGCACGTCCTGCCGGCCCTGGCGGTGGCCGAGGGTCTCGTGGCGGCCGGTCATCGACCCGAGTCGATCCACTACCTGGGGGCCCGGCGGGGGATCGAGACGCGCCTGTTGCCGCCGACCCCGTTTCCGCACGACTTCTTCGACGTCGTCGGGTTCCAGCGCAGTTTCACGTACCGCAACCTGGCGTTCCTCCCCAAGATGTGGCGGGCCCGCCGGGCGGCGATCGCCATGTTCCGCCGGCTGCGCCCGCAGGTGGTCGTCAGCGTCGGGGGGTACGCCAGCATGCCGGCGGTCTTCGCCGCCAGGAGGCTCGGGATCCCCGTCGTCGTGGTCAGCTTCGATCGGCTGCCCGGGCGCGCCAGCCGGATGGCGGCGCGGCATGCCGCAGCGTGCGCGGTGGCATTCGCGAATTCGCCGCTGCCGAACGCCACGGTGACCGGGGCCCCGATCCGCCAGGCGGTGCTCGACGTCGACCGAAACCGCGACCGGGCCGCGGCCCGCCGCAGCCTCGGTATCGGCGACGACCGCTTCGTCGTCGCCGTGATGGGCGGCTCGCAGGGGTCGGGGGTGCTCAACCGGGCGATCTGGGACCTGGTCGCATCGTGCCGCGACGATGCCGGCCTGGCGATCCGGCACGCGGTCGGCGAGCGGTTCCTCGACCAGGCGCCGCCGCCGCTCGACCGGGCCGACGGGCTCGTCTACCAGCCGATCGGCTTCGAGTCCGACATGCCGGCGGTCTACGCCGCCTGCGACGTGTTCGTCGGCCGGGGAGGCGCCAGCACGGCGCACGAGATCGCCGCGACCGGGACGCCTGCGGTGCTGGTGCCCTGGGCGGGTTCGGCCGAGGACCACCAGACCTTCAACGTCGACTGGTTGTCGGACGAGGGTGCTGCGGTGCATCTCGCCGAGTCGCGGCTGTCGGAACTCGCCGGCCTGCTCGACCGTCTGCGGACGCACCCCGACGAGCGCGCCGCGCTCGCCAGCCGAGCCCGGCAGATGGGCGAGGTGCATCGCAGTGGCCGACTCGCCGGGCTGGTCGAGTCGGTGGCCAGGGCGAGGTGACCGGGGCGGCGGTGGCGGCCGGGCCGGCGGGGGGTGCCGCACACCGGCGCGGTGCACCCGGGTCGCCGCTGGCCGGGCAACCGCCCGCACTAGCCTGGGCGTCGTCGTGAGCACCGTTGCCCAACCCTTCACCGCTCCGCTCCCGCCGCTCGACTTGTCGACCTCGCGCCGGCTGCACGTCGTGGGTGCGGCCGGCCCCGGGATGAGCGCGATCGCGTTGGCGCTGGCCCAGATGGGGCACCGGGTGTCGGGGGTCGACATCCGGGAACGCCAGGTGCTCGAGCGGTTGCGGGCCGCCGGGGTCACCGTCCACATCGGCCACCACCGCAGCCACGTCGCGGGGTGCGACGCGGTCACGGCGTCGACGGCGATCCCGCCCGACCTCAACGAACTCGACGAGGCCCGCAAGCTCGGGATCCCGGTGCTCAGCCGGGCGGCGATGCTGGCGTCGATCTGCGGGCGCGCGAAGTCGGTGGGCGTCGCCGGCACGCACGGCAAGACCACGACCACCTCGATGCTGATGCTGATGCTCGCCGAAGCGGGGGAGCGGCCGAGCTTCGTGATCGGCGGCGACGTCAACGACATGGGTACGGGCGCCCAGTGGACCGGCGGGCAGTGGTTCGTCGTCGAGGCCGACGAGAGCGACGGCACCCATCTCGAACTGCCCCTGCACGGCACGATCCTGACCAACATCGACGTCGACCACCTCGATCACTACGGTTCGATCGACGGGATCGAGCAGGCGTTCGACCGCTACCTCGGCCAGATCCCCGGCCCGAAGGTCGTCTGCGTCGACGACGCCCGCGCCGCCCGGGTGGCTGCCCGGCACGATGCGATCACATACGGGATGAGCCCCTCGGCGACGGTCCGCGCCGTCGACGTGCGCCCCGACCACGGCGCCTACCGTTTCGACGTCGAGCGCGACGGCGTCAGGTTGGCGTCGGTGCACCTGCCGTTGCGCGGCGAGCACAACGTCGTCAATGCGACGGGTGCGCTGGCGATGGCCGTCGAACTCGGCGTCGATCCCCACGTTGCAGCCGAGGCGCTCGGCAAGTTCGGGGGAGTGGCCCGACGCTTCGACATCCGCGGGTACGACGGTGGGGCGACGTTCGTCGACGACTACGCCCATCTGCCGACCGAGATCGACGCCGTTCTGCGTGCGGCCCGCGACAGCGGTGACGGGTGGCGGCGAACGATCGCCGTCTTCCAACCCAACCGCTACAACCGCATGGCCGAGATGTGGCGCGACTACGCCGACGCCTTCGGCGCCGCCGACGTCGTGGTGCTGACCGACATCTATCCGTCCGGCACCCTGCCGATCCCCGGAGTCACGGGCAAGCTCGTGGTGAACGCGGTGCTCGACGCCCATCCGGCGACGCGCGTCGTCTGGCTGCCGCGGCGCGATCAACTCGTCGATTACCTCGCCAAACACGTGGTCGCCGGCGACGTGTGCATCTCGATGGGGTGCGGCGACATCGCGTCGTTGCCCGACGACGTGCTCGCCGCCCGCCGTGGGGGCAGCGGGTGAACGCCACGGCGCGGCCGATCGCCGAGGCGGCCACGATGCTCGCCGACCGGCTCGGCACGCGGCTCGGCCGGCGGGTGCCGCTCGCCCCGATGACGACCTATCGGGTCGGTGGCCCGGCCGAGATGTTCGTCGCCGTCGGCGAGCTCTCCGACCTGGTCGCCGTGGCCGAGGTCAGGGCGGCCACCGGGGTTCCCGTGCTCGTGATCGGGCGCGGATCGAACACGCTGGTGGCCGACGGCGGGTTCGCCGGGGTGGTGGTCTCGGTGGCCGACTTCGCCGACCACATCGAGCTCCCCGAGCCGTCGGTCGTCGATGCCGCGTCCGGCGGCGGGGGTGACGTCGAGGTCGTCGCGGGCGGTGGCGCGGCGTTGCCCGTCGTGGCGCGCCGTACCGCGGCGGCCGGGCTGCGCGGGTTCGAGTGGGCCGTCGGGGTGCCGGGCTCGGTCGGCGGGGCGGTGCGGATGAACGCCGGTGGTCACGGGTCCGACATGGCGCAGTGCCTGATCGACGTCACCGTGTTCGACCTCGACACGGCGTCGCTCTCGACGCTCGCGCTCGACCGCCTCGGCCTGCGGTTCCGGGCGTCGTCGCTGGCGCCCTCGCTGCTGGTGATCGACGCCCGCCTGCGGCTCGTCCCGGGCGACCGCGAAGCGGCCGAGGCCGAGATCGCCGAGATCGTCAGGTGGCGCCGTGAGCACCAACCGGGCGGCCAGAACTGCGGGTCGGTGTTCGTCAACCCGGTGCCCGGCGAGGTCACCGCCGGGGGCCTGATCGACGGCCTCGGCCTGCGCGGCTTCCGGATCGGCTCCGCGTGGGTGTCCGAGAAGCACGCCAACTTCGTGCAGGCCGGCGATGGCGGGTCGGCTGCCGACGTGCGTGCCGTGATCGAGGCCGTGCGCGCCCAGGTCGCCGACGCCACCGGCTACCGGTTGCGCAGCGAGGTGCGCCTCGTCGGGTTCGACGACGCCGACCCGTCCTCGTTCGCCGAGGTGGAGGTCGAGACCAGGTGACCACCCCCCGACGCCCGAACGGCCACGAACGCGAACCGCACCGCGCCGCGCTCGACGAGCTGCAGCGCGCGTTCTCCGACCCCGAGGCGCCCGACGACACCAGCTCGTCGTCCTCCGGCGACCCGGCCGACGACGACGGCGGGCCGACGAGCCCGGTGGCGTCGGCGTCGACAGACGCCCTGGCGACTCTGGATGCCGCCGGACCCGTCGCCGACGGTTCGGCCGCGACCGCCCACGACCCCGACGGTGTCGATCCGACGCCGGACATGTCGGACGTGCCGGACGTGCCGGACGTGCCTGACATGCCGGACGTGCCGGTCGTGCCGGTCGTGCCGGACGTGTCGGACGTGTCGCCGCGTGTGGTGCGGATCGATGATCTGGCGGGTTCGGATGATCCGGATCGTCGGGCCGCGGCCGACCCGGCGCCCGACGCGCCGAGCGGAGCGGCGCCGGCTGTCATCACCATCGACGACGCCGACCTGCCCGACGCCGTCTACGTCGAAGGCAGCCTCTCTCCTTCCAGCTCGAAGGGGATCGTGATCATCTCCGACGACGACGCCCTCGACGCGCTGACGATCGAATCCGGGCGCGACAGCCGGCGCGGGATCGAACCGCGCCTGCGCGAGCGGCGGATCGCCGTCAAGCGCGCCGCGGGCCGCAAGCGACTGGGATGGATCGTGGCGATCGCCTCGGTCGTCCTGGTCGTCGTCACCGCTCTGGCGGTGCTGGGCTCGTCGCTGTTCGCGATCCGGGCCGACCAGGTGCGGGTGACCGGCAACGTGTACACCGACCCGGTCATGCTCCAGGAGGTGATCGACGATCTGGTCGGTACGCCGGTGCTGGTGGCCGACACCCAGGGTGCCGAACGTCGGCTCGAGCAGATCCCGTGGGTCGACGTGGCCAGGGTGCGCACCAACTTCCCGCACGGGGTCACGATCGAGATCCGCGAGCGCGCCGCGATGGCCACCTATCGCGGCCCCGACCTCAGATTCCGGATCCTCGATCGTGATGGCCGGGTGCTCGACGTCATCGAGAACTACGCGTTCGCATACGTCCTGCTCGAGGGGCCCGATCCGGTCGACCTCGAGCCCGCCGAGTTCGCGCCGCGCGGCTACGCCGCGGCCTCGGAGTTGGCGAAGAACCTCACCGGGTCGGTGCGTGGGCGGGTCGTGTCGATCGAGGTGACCGCCGACGGCTCGCGGCTGGTGATGCACCTCGACGGTGACGTCGACGTGCGGTTCGGCGAGGCGCGCGACCTGTTCCAGAAGCTCGTCAGACTCGAGACGGTGCTCTCGTCGGGCGACGTTCCGCCTGGCACCACGATCGATGTCTCGACCAGCGAGGTCACCCTGTGAGCGTCACGGCCTCACGCGAGCGTCGGCCGGTCGGTGCCGATGCCGTATCCAGGGGGCCCGGCGGCCGCCCCGGGGAGGGTGTCGGTCCGCTAGCATCACCGCAGACCACCAGCGTGGCGTGTCAGGATGACGCAAAGCTTCGTGTCGCGTCCCAGTCCCTAACGTCCACCGAACCGAGTTCCCCGATGCACAGACTCCTCGTCACCCCTCCAGCCACAGACCGCCACATTCGACGGAGGTTCACCTGATGTCCGGCCCGCCCCAGAACTATCTCGCCGTCATCAAGGTGATCGGCGTCGGCGGCGGCGGTGTGAATGCCGTCAACCGCATGATCGATGCCGGCCTCAAGGGGGTCGAGTTCATCGCCGTCAACACCGACGCGCAGGCGTTGCTGATGAGCGATGCCGACGTCAAACTCGACATCGGCCGTGACCTCACCCGTGGCCTCGGCGCCGGAAGCGACCCCGAGGTCGGCCGGGCGGCCGCCGAGGCTCACGACGACGAGATCCACGAGATGATCAACGGCGCCGACATGGTGTTCATCACCGCCGGCGAGGGTGGCGGCACCGGCACCGGCTCGGCGCCGGTGATCGCCGAGATCGCCCGCAACGCCGGTGCGCTCACGATCGGCGTGGTCACCCGCCCGTTCGGTTTCGAAGGGCGACGCCGCGCCGTGCAGGCCGACAACGGTGTGCAGCGGCTGAAAGAGAAGGTCGACACGCTGATCGTGATCCCGAACGACCGCCTGCTGACGGTCGCCAACGAAAAGACCAGCGTGCTCAACGCGTTCAAGATGGCCGACGAGGTGCTCTTGCAGGGCGTGTCGGGCATCACCAACCTGATCACCACCCCGGGCCTGATCAACACCGACTTCGCCGACGTCAAGATGGTGCTGTCGAATGCGGGCTCGGCGCTGATGGGCATCGGTCAGGCGAGCGGTGACGACCGGGCGGTGTCGGCGGCCAAGCAGGCGATCTCCAGTCCGCTGCTCGAATCGGCGATCGACGGTGCCCGCGGGGTCCTGCTCAACATCACCGGCCCGTCCAGCATGGGGTTGTTCGAGATGAACGCGGCGGCCGAGATCATCCACGGCGTCGCCCACCAAGACGCCAACATCATCTTCGGCACCGTGATCGACGACGAGATGGGCGACGAGGTCAAGGTCACCGTGATCGCCGCCGGCTTCGACCGGATCGACTCGGCGGGCTCCAGCGGAGGCGGCCTGAGGCTCGGCAACGGCGCTTCGACGTCCTCGCGCATCACCGAGCTGTTCGCCGAACCCGAGTCGAGCGAGCCGATCGACGATGACGACGACGACTTCGACGTCCCGTCGTTCCTCAAGTAGCTCGGCGGTCACCATCGAGCGGTCGCCCGGTCGCGCGCTGCATGTTCGTTGCTCGGCCCGAGTCGACGGCGACTTCCACCGCACCGGGGTGGCGCTCGAACACCTCGAACTGCGCCGCCGCCGGTTCGTCGATCTGCCGTGGACCCAGCTCGACCAGCGCCACGGCAGCGCTGTCGTGCGGGTCGTCGCGCCTGGCGGCGCCGACGGGGTGGCCGGCGACGTGGCGATCACCGCCCTCGACGACGCGGTCCTCGGTTGCTGGGCGGCTGACTGCGCCCCGCTCGTGCTGATCGGCCGCCAGGCGGAGTTCGCCGTGGTGCACGCCGGTTGGCGGGGCATCGCCGGTGGAGTCGTCCAAGCGGCGTGCACGGCGTTTCGAGAACCGGTCGTGCGCGCCGTGTTGGGGCCCACGATCGGGCCGTGCTGCTACGAGTTCGGCACCGACGACCTCGAGGCCGTGGCCGCCGGGGCGGGTACGACCGCTGCCGCCGTCCGGGGGTCGACGACCGCTGGCGGCATCGCGCTCGACGTGCCGGCCGCGGTCCGTGCCGCCGTGGGGTCGGTGTGCGGCGCGGTGCCGTTCGACCTGATCGCCGGTTGTACCGGTTGTCGACACCCCGGGTTCTCGCACCGGGTGCGTCGCGAAGCCGGGCGCCACGTGATCGCCGTCTGGCAGACCGCCGGCCCCTGCGGGTGTCGGTCTGGCGGGGTCATGGGGGCGCTGCGGTGAGCGGCTCTGATCGAGAGCCGGTCCGGGTCGAAGCGATCCGCGTCGCGCTCGACGCCGTGCACGATCGGATCCGCGCCGCCGGTGGCGACGAACGCGTCGCGGTGCTGGCGGTGACCAAGGGGTTTCCCGCCGAGGTGATCGCGGCGGCCGTCGCCGCTGGATGCGTGGCGATCGGCGAGAACTACGCCCAGGAGCTGGTGCACAAGCGGGCTGTGATCGAGGCGCTCACGCCGCGACCCGAGGTGCACTTCATCGGCCAGTTGCAGACGAACAAGGTGCGCCAGCTGGTCGATCTCGTCGACGTCTACGAGTCGGTCGACCGTCCCAGCCTCGTGAACGAGCTCGCCAAGCGCGCCCCCGGTGCCCGGGTGCTGATCCAGGTCGACGCGACCGGAGAGCCCGGCAAGGGCGGCTGCCCGCTCGCCGACCTCGACCACCTCGTCGAACAGGCCGTCGGGTCGGGGCTCGCGCTGCGTGGCCTGATGACGGTCGGCCCCACCGAGGGCGGTCCCGAAGCGGCGCGGCCGGCGTTCCGCGCGGTGCGCGCCGCGGTGGATCGCCTCGGGCTCGCGGTCTGCTCGATGGGCATGACCACCGATCTCGAGGTCGCCGTCGAGGAGGGCAGCACCGAGATTCGGGTCGGGACCGCGCTGTTCGGTATGCGGCCTGTCCCCGCCCCGCATGAGCAGGAGCGATAGGCTCCCGTCAAGGAGGAAGTCGGTATGTCTTTCTGGAAGCGAACGATGGATTATCTGGGCCTCGGTCCCGACGACGCGTACGACGACTACGACGTCGACGAGGAGTACGAGCCGGCGCCCCGCAGCCGTCGCCACCCCGAGCCGGAGGTTCGTCAGGTTCGCGGCGGACGTGAGGAGCAGGGCGCCGAGGGCGTGGTGCGCACCCTGCCCAGCCGTCCGACGTTCCCCTCCCGCGACTTCGATCCCTCGCAGGTTCGGCGCCCCGATCGCGACGACTCGGCCGTGCAGCCTCGCCCTCAGCGGTCGGGCAGCACCGCCGAACCGGCGACCGTGCGGCCCCAGCGGTTCGACCAGGCCCAGGAGGTCGCCGACAAGTTCAAGGAAGGTCAGCCGGTGATCATGAACCTCGAGGGTTCCAACCGTGAGGTGGCGCGCCGTCTGATCGATTTCGCGAGCGGGCTCTGCTACGGGCTCGACGGGTCGATGGAAAAGGTCGCCAACGGGGTCTATCTACTCAAGCCGATCCCGCCCCGGTCCCACGAGCACGACGACTGACCGTGGCGACCGACCTCACCCCCGGCCAGATCTCCGCAGCGTCGTTCCAGACGGTCCGCAAGGGGTACGACCCCTCCGAGGTCGACGCCTTCCTCGTCGAGGCGGCGCACTCGCTCGAGCGGGCACTCCAGCAGGGCGCCGCGATGGAGGCCCGCGCCCGGGCCGCGATCGCCCGGCTGCAGGAACTCACGGCCTCGTCGTCCGGGGCTCCGGAGGCCGAGTCGGCAGCCGCCGAGGCTCCGTCCGAGCCCACCCCGTCGCGCGGTCTGCGGGTCAGCCCCGATCAGGCCGAGACGATCTCGCGCACCCTGCTGCTCGCGCAGCGCACCGCCGACACCACGATCGCCGAGGCCCAGTCCGAGGCGCAGCGCATCAGGCACGAAGCACAGGCCGAGGCCGAGTCCACCATCGACTCCACCCGCGAGCTGTCGGCCCGTCTGCTCGACGAGGCCCGCTCCGAGGCCCGCAAGGCCAGCGAGAGCGAACGGCGCGAGGCGGCCAACGAGGTGCAGTCGCTCAAGGCCCGCCGTGAGTTCCTCGTCGGCGACGTCGACCAACTCGAGCAGTTCCTCGTCGATCAGCGTGAACGGCTGCGCGGCGCCGCCCGCCAGATCGAGGCGCTCTGCGAACGGGTGCCCGCGGGGCTCGGCGTGGTGCGCCCACCGGTGCTGTCGGCCTCCGACGACGAGCCCACCGAGGCGCTCGAGCGTCACGATCGCCCTGCCGACTCCTCGCAAGGCGATGGCCACCTGTTCCCCATCGACGACGCCGCCGACCACGCCGACGACGGATCGGTCGGAGATGTCATCGACGACGGTGCTGACGACGACGGTGCTGACGACGACGGTGCTGACGGGGCGACCGGCTCCGCTGATGTCACCGAGGCCGCCGCGGGCGACCAGCAGGCGAGACCCGAGCTGCTCGGACACGACGAGACGCCGATCCTGATGCTCGAACTGGTCGCCGATTTCGACGACGACGAGGATACCGGTGAGCTGCCGACCGCCGGTTCGGCGTCCGACTGACCCCTCGGTTCGGTATCCTGCACCACCATCGGCGTTGACGAGGCCATCACCTCCGAGCCTCCGGAAGAACGGCAGCGAGCTGCCCAGTAGAACCGGACGGGTCCAGCCCGTGATCGCTGGCGAAGGCGAGCGGTCGGCCCCTGCGGGGGTCGGCAAGCAGGGTGGTACCGCGGGCTCCGGCTCGTCCCTGGTCGACGAATCCAAGGAGCCATCGCCGTGAACGCCGCCAATCCGTACCCGACCGTGCCCTCGCACCCCGATCTTCCCGGGATCGAGCGCACGGTCCTCGATCGCTGGGCACGTGAACGAACCTTCGAACGATCGGTCGAGCGACGGGACGCCGGCACCAACGGCGACAACGAGTTCGTCTTCTACGACGGCCCGCCGTTCGCCAACGGTCTGCCCCACTACGGGCACCTGTTGACGGGGTTCGTGAAGGATGCCGTGCCCCGCTACCAGACGATGCGGGGCCGGCGCGTCGAACGGCGCTTCGGATGGGACTGCCACGGCCTGCCCGCCGAGGTGCAGGCCGAGAAGGAGCTCGGCATCTCGGGGCATCCGGAGATCGCCGCGTTCGGCATCGCACGGTTCAACGATGCGTGCCGCACGAGCGTGCTGCGGTACACCGACGACTGGCAGGCCTACGTCACCCGCCAGGCCCGATGGGTCGATTTCGACCACGACTACAAGACGCTCGATCTCGACTACATGGAGAGCGTCATGTGGGCGTTCAAGTCGCTGTGGGACAAGGGCCTCGTCACCGAGGGGTACCGCGTGCTGGCGTACTGCTGGCGCTGCGAGACGCCGCTCAGCAACACCGAGACCCGGATGGACGACGTGTACCGAGACCGCCAGGACCCGGCCATCACGGTGTGGTTCCGGCTCGAGACGGGTGAACGGATCCTGGCATGGACGACGACGCCCTGGACGCTGCCGTCCAACCTGGCGCTGGCCGTCGGCCCCGACATCGACTACGCCATCATGGAGGAGGCGGGCGAACGATACCTGCTGGCCGAGTCGCGCCTCGGCGCCTACGAGCGCGAACTCGCGGCGGCGACGCGGGTCGGCACCGTGCGCGGCGCCGACCTGGTCGGCCGGCGCTACGAGCCGCTGTTCGACTACTTCGCGGGCACGCCGCACGCGTTCCAGGTGCTCGGCGCCGACTTCGTGTCGACCGAGGACGGCACCGGCGTCGTGCACATGGCGCCCGGGTTCGGCGAGGACGACCAAACGGTGTGCAACGCGGTCGGCATCCCCACGATCTGCCCGATGGACGAGCACGGCCGGTACACCTCGGAGGTGTCGGACTGGGCCGGCGAGCACGTCTTCGACGCCAATCCGCACGTGATCCGCAGGCTGAAAGACGAAGGCGTCGTCATCCGCCACGACAGCTACGACCACTCGTACCCGCACTGCTGGCGATGCGCCCAGCCGCTGGTCTACCGGGCGATCTCGTCCTGGTTCGTCACGGTCACCGCGTTCCGCGATCGCATGGTCGAACTCAACCAGCAGATCAGCTGGGTGCCCGAGCACATCAAGGACGGCAGCTTCGGCAAGTGGATCGAGAACGCCCGCGACTGGGCGATCAGCCGGAACCGGTTCTGGGGGTCGCCGATCCCGGTGTGGAAGAGCGACGATCCCGCTCATCCGCGCGTCGACGTGTACGGGTCGCTCGCCGAGTTGCGCGACGACTTCGGCGTCGAGGTCACCGACCTGCACCGTCCGGCGGTCGACGAGCTCGTGCGCCCGAACCCCGACGACCCGACGGGGCGCTCGATGATGCGCCGGGTCCCCGAGGTGCTCGACTGCTGGTTCGAGTCGGGTTCGATGCCCTTCGCCCAGGTGCACTATCCGTTCGAGAACGCCGAGTGGTTCGAGCACCACTACCCGGGGGACTTCATCGTCGAGTACATCGGCCAGACGCGCGGCTGGTTCTACACGATGCACGTGCTGGCGACTGCGCTGTTCGACCGCCCGGCGTTCTCGTCGTGCGTCAGCCACGGCATCGTGCTCGGTGACGACGGCCGCAAGATGTCGAAGTCGCTCAGCAACTATCCCGACCCGAACGAGATGTTCGACGTCTACGGCGCCGACGCCATGCGGTGGTACCTGCTGTCGTCGCCGATCCTGCGCGGTGCCGACTTCTCGGTGACCGAGACCGGGATGCGCGACACCGTCCGCCATGTCATCTTGCCGTTCTGGAACGCCTACTACTTCCTCACCCTCTACGCGAACGCAGCCGGCCGGTCGGGCCGGGTCCGCGTCGATCAGACCGACGTGCTCGACCGGTATCTGCTCGGTGAGCTCCGCACGCTCGTCGACGACACCACCGACCGCATGGACGTCTACGACCTGTTCGGCGCCTGCGAGGCGGTCGCCGCGTTCCTCGACACGTTGACGAACTGGTACATCCGTCGCAGCCGGGATCGATTCTGGGCCGGTGACCAGGACGCGATCGACACGCTGCACACCGCACTGGTCACGCTGTGCCAGGTGGCGGCGCCGTTGCTGCCCCTGGTCACCGACCACATCCACGCCGGCCTCGTCGGCGGGCCGGAAGCCGACAGCGTGCACCTGACCGATTGGCCGGATCCGGTGGTGTTCCCGTTCGACGCCGACCTGCACCTCGGGATGAGCCGGGTGCGCGATGCCTGCTCGACGCTGCTCTCGTTGCGCAAGGCGGAAGGGCTGCGCGTTCGCCTCCCACTCGCCAAGGCGGTCGTCGCGACCCCCGACGCCGAGCTGCTGGCGCCGCACATCGACATCCTGCGCGACGAGTTGAACGTGAAGGAGGTCGAGCTCACCGCCGAGGTCGACCGCTTCGGCACCAAGGAGTTGGTGTTGAACCCGCGCAGTCTGGGCCCCCGCCTGGGTGGCCGCACCCAGCAGGTGATCGGGGCGCACAAGGCTGGCGACTGGTCGCTCGACGGGGACCGGGCCGTGGTCGGCGGCGTCGTGCTCGAACCCGGCGAGTTCGACTTCCGGCTGGTCTCGGCCGGGGAGGGCGCGGTCGCCACGCTGAAGTCGTCCGATGGCCTGGTGGTGCTCGACACGCGCCTCACGCCGGAGCTCGAGGCCGAAGGGGTGGCGCGCGACCTGGTGCGCCAGGTCCAGCAGGCCCGCCGCGACGCCGGGCTCGAGGTGAGCGACCGGATCGCGCTCTCGATCCTCGCGCCGCAGGACGTCGTCGACGCCTTCGAGTCGCATCGCCCGCTGGTGATGGGGGAAACGCTCGCCGTTTCGGCCCGGGCCGACGTGTCCGCCGCCGGTGACGTGGTGGTCGCCGTCGAGCGCGCCGCTCCCTGATGGCGCGGCTGCACGTGCGGGTGCAGCCCGGTGCGCGCCGGGCCGGCTGGTCGGGCTGGTACGGCGACATCCCGAAGCTGTCGGTGCCGGTGCCGCCGGTCGATGGTGCTGCCAATGCAGCCGTGGTCGAGGTGATCGCCGAGCAACTCGATGTGCGATCGCGCCAGGTCCGCCTGGTGGGCGGGGCCAGCTCGCGGACCAAGCGGTTCGAGATCGAACCGCTGTCGCAGGCCGAGTTGATGCAGCGCATCGTCGAGCGCAACCCCCGGCCTCCGGCGCCGTGAGCCGGTTCGACGGGAACCCCCGGTTTCCAGCGGTGATCCGCTAGAGTCCGGCGTTCACATCGGGCGAAAGGTGCACCGACATGGCTGCTGCGAAGAAGACCAAGACCCCCACTCCGACGGCAGAGAAGCCGCCGGCCAAGAAGGCTGCTGCGCCGAAGAAGGCTGCTGCGCCGAAGAAGGCTGCCGCACCGAAGAAGGCTGCTGCGCCGAAGAAGGCTGCCGCACCGAAGAAGGCTGCTGCGCCGAAGAAGGTTGCCGCACCGAAGGCTGCTGCGCCGAAGAAGGCTGCGCCGAAGGCTGCTGCGCCGAAGAAGGTTGCCGCACCGAAGGCTGCTGCGCCGAAGAAGGTTGCCGCACCGAAGGCTGCTGCGCCGACGAAGGTTGCGCCGAAGAAG
>DATCZG010000044.1:0-16825 GCA_036526035.1 Ilumatobacter sp.
GGGGTCGGGTGCCGCCGTGGCGGTCGGGGTCACCTCGTCGTCACCTCGGGGCCTGGAGAAGGGGAACCAGGTTCCGGACGCCGCCCAGTAGAACGTCGCAGGCGCCGGGTGAACTCTCGCTTGGTCTGACGTGTCGTGACGTTGATCGCAGCCCGGGGCCTGACGGCGGAGTGGCTCAGCGACGAGCTGGGCCGCCGGATCGGCGCCCTCGACGCGGCGTGCCCGCCAGGTCGGCGATCTTCTCGAGTGCCGACTTCTCGATCGCTCCCGACGCCGTGGTGGCCGCCGACTTCGCCGCATCCGGCGGGGCCGTGTTCGATCGTGCGGTGTGCGAGCCCGGCGATGCATGCAGCGAGCGACGTGTCGAGCTTTCGTTCGGCGAGCCCGTCGCTGACCACATCGGCCGCATCAGCCCACGTGGTCATCGCCGCCTCGGGTCCGGAGACGTCCCTGCGGTCGCCGAACGCGTTCGGTTCGCCGACCATTGCGGGCGCGGCCTGCAACAGCGTCGCGGAGATGAAGCCCGCGAGCTCCTCGGGCTTGCCCTCGCTTTCGCGAAACACCAGGGTGAGGGGTGTTCAGCGACTCGGGGTCGGGCTAGCGGTCATGCTTGTCGAGGAACGTCTTGTTGATCCTCGACACGGTGACGACGAGCAGGGTGAGGCACGCCGCCAACACGATCAGGTACGACAGCCACGACAGCCGGCCGGTGGCCGACCGGGTCCACTCGCTCTGCAGCAGCCGCAGCAGACCGAGCAGCAGCAGCGACAGCCCGAGGCCGAGCGCGATCGCGCCGGCGGCCCCGAACCCGATCCAGCGACCGGCGCCCTTCAGGGGCCCGATGGTTTCCTGCTTCGCGTACGCCTTGACGTAGTCGACGACCTCGCCGACGGTCGCCGCCTCGTGGCGCGTGGACGTTTTCGGCGAGTCGTTGGCCATGGCTTGTTTCTATCACGCGGTGCGGAACTCGAGCACAGCTGCCGCGTCGTCGAGCGCCGCGTCGAGCACCGCCAACCGCTCGGCCAGCGAAGGCGCACACAGCATCCGGTGCCGGTCGACCGGGCCGAGCGGCGACAGCGAACCGAGGTGGTAGAGCGCCAGGCCCGGGTCGTCGCTGATCTCGGCGTCGGGCGGCGGGACCTCGTCGCCGAGGGCGCGCACGAGCTCGTTGAGCTCGCGCACCCTTCGATGCCGGGCGGCGATCTCGTCGGGTGACACCGCATGGGGATCGCCCTCGTCGGGCCACCGATCGACGTCGGCGAGCGGGTACGGGTCGTCGGGTAGCCACGCCACCACCCGGAAGCGTTCGGTGCCCACCGCCACCACGGCGTAGCGCCCGTCGGGGGTGACCTGCATGTCGATGATCCGGGCCACCGTACCCACCGTGGCCCGGGCGTCGCCGCCACCCACCTCGTGGCCGCGCTCGATCATGGCGACGCCGAACTCGGGCGGGTTGGCGTCGTCGCGCAGGATGTCCATCACCATCTGGCGGTAACGCGGCTCGAACACGTGCAGCGGCAACAACGCACCTGGCAACAAGGTCATCCCCAACGGGAACATCGGCATCACGGCCACGCCGCCGACACTAGATCCCGGCGGTGGGCGGCACCCGGCCGGGCGGGCTCAGCGCGGCGAGACCGCCTCGACGTCGGGAAGCACCTCGATCGGATAGTCGCGCAGCACGTCGACCAGCCGCCGCCACACGGGCACGTGGATCGACGGGTCGTCGACATCGGCGCCGTTGAGGATCAACGCGAACTCGATCCGCACGCCGCCCTGCGAACCGAGCGTGCCGGCGAGCGCCTTCACGCCGGTCAACGTGCCCGTCTTCGCTTGCAGGCGACCCTCGGCGTAGCTGCCCTTGAACTGATGCACCAGCGTGCCGTCGCGGCCGGCGACCGGCAGCAGGTCGCGCAGGGCGGCCGCCACCGGGGTCGCCGTCAGCACAGCGGTGATCGTGGCGCATGTGACGCGGTCGTCGCGGCTCAACCCCGAGCCGTCGTGCAGGCTGACCCCGTCCATCGGCACCCCCCAGTCGGCGAGCGTGGCGGCGATCGTGGCGAGACCGGCATCGCGGGTGCCGGCCCCGGTCGCCGCGTACCCGAGTTCCTTGACGAGCATCTCGGCGGTGTTGTTGTCGCTGGTGTGGAGCATCTCGACGAGGACGTCGGTGAGCGGTTCGGATTCGATCAGCGCCAGCGTGGTCAGGGCGGCGTCGGCGGGGCGGTCCCCCGAGGCGGCGCTGCCGGTGACCGTGATGCCACGCTCGAGCAGCAGATCGAGGAATGCCCGCGCCGCCGATCGGCTGGGATCGAGGCCGTAGTCGGTCGCCGAGATCAACCCGTCGTTGACGAGCAGGGCGTCGTAGGGGCCGGCGTCGACGCTGGTGATGTCGCCACCCCACCCGGGCACCCGGAACTCGTCGTCGTAGCGGCCGGCATCGCCCACGACGTCACCATCGATCGTCGTCACGCCGAGCGAGGCGACCTGGTCGGCGAGCACGTCGAGCGAGGTGGTGTTGAACGCCGGGTAGCGCAACGGATCGACGACCCCGTCGGTGCGCAGCAGCGGATCGCCGCCGCCGATCAGGTACAGGTCACCGGCGACGACCCCGTCGGTCGGGGGCGGCGAATCGACCCGGGTCCGGAAGCGGTGACCGGGCCCCAGCACGTCGAGCGCGACGGCGGCGACCAACAACTTCTGGTTGCTGGCCGGCGTCACCGCCCGATCCGGCCGCACGTCGACGATCACCGTGTCGCCGGCGACCACCCGCAGGCAGCTCTCGGGCCCGATCCCGGCCGTCAGCTCGGCGAGCCGGGCCTCGAGCAACACCTGTGACTGCGCCTGCGCGATCTGGCGGGCGACCGCCTCGGGCTGGCGGCGCAACGACAGCAGCGGCGTCACCAGCGCAGCGGTGGGAGGTGGCGGCAGCGTGGTCGTGGTGGTGGTCGTCGGCGGCGCGACGTTGGTCTCGGCGAACTGCCAGACCCCGGCCAACAGGATCGCCGGCACGGTCGCCAGCATCGCCAGCACGAGCACCGGCACCACCCGGCGCTGGGCACGGCGCGACGCCCGACGGGGGCTCATGTGCCGACCTGCCAGGCGGTGGCGCCGGCCTGCGGATCGGTCAGGTGCGTCATCGCGGACCCAGCACGGCAGGGCCGGCGGCCGACGGATAGGAGGCGAGCGCAGCGACGAGTTCGTTCCACACCGGCCGGTATTCGCGCTGGTCGGAGATCGTCGGGCCGTTGAGGATCAGCGTGAACTCGATCGCACCCCCGCCGTCGATCGGTACGAAACCCGACAGCGCCTTGACCGCCGGCGGGTCCTGGTCGATCGGGAAGTTGTTGAGGGTGCCGGTCTTGCCGCGCAGCCGACCGGCGAGCGGCGTGTCACCGAAGATGTCGACCAGCGTGCCCGTCTGACCGGCGACCGGCAGCCCCCGGCCGACCGCGCTGTCGTAGCCGGCGTGCTGCAGCACGCCGAGCAGCAACCCGCAGGTGAGCCGGTTGTCGAGGCTCAGCCCGCTGCCGTCGCCGAGCTGCAGGCCGGCGGTGTCGATCCCCCACGATGCGATCGTCGCCACGATCGCATCGAGGCCGGCCTGGCGGGTGCCCTGGTTCGACGCCGCCCGCCCGATCTCTTTGACCATCATCTCGGCGCTGTTGTTGTCGCTGGTGGCGAGCATCTCGCCGACCGCCGCCGGCAACGGCAACGATTCGATCGACGCCAGCTCGGTCGCGTCGGGCGGGGCGACGCCGACCCCCCACCCGCCGGACACCGCGATGCCCTGCTCGGCGAGCACCCTGACGAACTCGCGGGCCGCCGATTCGTTCGGCTCGCTCCCGCGCTGGTCGTCGCCGAGCACCCGGGCGTCGTTCACCAGCAGGGCGTCGTAGGGGCCGGCCTCGAGTCCGGCGACACCGCCACCCCACCCGGGAGCGAAGAACTCGTCGTCGTACCGGCTGCCGTCGCCGCGCACGGCGCCCTCGATCCGGGCGACGCCGGCGGCGGCGAGGTGGCGCGCCAGCTGGTCGAGCGACGTGATGTCGAACACCGGGAAGCGATCGAGGTTCGAGTCGGGGTACCACTCGCTCGACAGCAGCGGATCGCCCCCGCCGACGAGGTGGACGTCACCGGCGACCACCCCGTCGACGGGCGGCGGGCCGACCACCCGCGTCGTGTAGGTGAACGTCTCGCCGAGCACCTCGAGCGCCACGGCGGCCACCAGCAGCTTCTGGTTGCTGGCCGGGATCACGGCCCGGTCGGCGTTGGCCGATCCGACCGGGACCCCGTCGAGCGAGATCGCCGCGCACGAGCGGTCGTCGACCGCCGCCAGCAGCGGCTGCACGGCGGCGGCGAACGACTGCCGGTTGAGCCGTCGCGACAGCTCACCGGCCGATCGCCGCCACGACAGCAGCGACGTGACGAGCGCCGGCGCCGCCGGTGGCGCGGCGACGACCGTCGACGGCGGCGCCGGCACGGCGTCACGGTCGGCGGCGTCACGGTCGGCGGCCCACCGCCAGAGCCCGAACAGTGCCAGCGCCGGCACCAGCGCCGCCACGACCAGCACGATCACCGGGCCGGCTGCGGCATCGCGACGTCGGGTCACGCCTGGTGCCGCTCGCGGTGTCTGGCGTACCGGTAGAGGTGGCCGAGGGCGGCCACCGCACGGTCGCCGCTCGGATAGCACAGCCGCCCGGTGGCCCGCAGCGCGGCCGGGCCGGGGTTGTCGGGGTCGGCGACCGCCAGTTCGGTGGCGGCCAGGATCGGCTTGCCGGTGCGGGCGCTCCACTCGGCGGCGGCCTCGGCGAAGCGGCGGTCCTGGCGCTCGTGGTACTCGACGATGCGCTCGAGCCCGTGCCCCGGGAAGAACCCGCCTTCGCGCATCATGCGCGCCTGGTTCGATTGGATTCCGAGCCCGATGTAGACGACCGCGTCGACCGCCGGATGCTCGGCGATCAGGCCCATCACAATGGGGATCGTGTCGCGCGTCTCGCCACCGGCGCAGTCGACCGGGTTGTTGTGGCTCCACCGAGCGGGAAGGTGCTCGTCGATCGCGGCGCGCAGGTCGGCCGGCAGCTCGAGCAACCGCAGGTCGGGGTGACGCGTGATCGCGTCGGCGGTGACCACCCCCCAGCCCCCGGCGGTCGTCAGCACGACGACGTCGGGCCCCTTCGGCAGCGGCTGGGTGGCGAACGTGGCGGCCGCCTCGAAGGCCTCCTCGACGCTCATCGCCCGCGTGATGCCGTGGGCCCGGCAGGCGCCGTCGAACACCTTGTCGTCGGCGGCGAGCGCCCCGGTGTGGCTGGCGGCGGCCCGCGCCCCGCCGACGGTGGCCCCACCTTTCAACAGCACCAGGGGCTTGCGGGCGGCCGCCGAACCGAGCCGCCGCATCAGGCCCTCGCCGTCGGTGATGCCCTCGACGTAGGCCAGCCCGACCGAGGTCGCCGGGTCGTCGGCGTAGAAGTCGAGGTAGTCGGCGACGCCGACGGCGGCGGCGTTGCCGGCCGACACCGCCCGGCTGATGCCGACGCCCGACGCCCTGGAGAGGTTGAGGAAGCTCGACACGAAGTTGCCGGACTGGCTGGCGACCCCGATCCCACCGACCGGCGGGAACGGAGCGACGATCTGGGCGCACAGCTTGGCCGGCGTCGACACCACGCCCTGCCCGTTCGGGCCGGCGAGCAGGAGACCCAGCTCGTCGGCCAGCGCCACCAGCTCGGCCTCGGCGGCGCGGCCCTCGGCGCCGGCCTCGCCGTAGCCCGCCGACGTGACGAACGCGGCCCGCACGCCCTTGGCCGCGCATGCCCTCAAGATGTCGGGGTTGGTGGCTGCCGGGGTGCACACGAACACGAGATCGATCGCGTCGTCGGGCAACTGGGCGATGTCGGCCACCGTGCGGATGCCGAGCACCTCCTCGCCCTGCAGGTTGGTGGCGTACACCCCGCCCGCGTAGCCGGCCGCCAACAGGTTGTGCAGCGACACGAACCCGAACTTGCCGGGGTGGGTCGAGGCGCCGGTGATCAGCACCCCGCGGGGCTCGAACAGTGCCCTGAACGCCGAGTCGGAGGGCCGCGACCGCAGCGCCGGACGGGCGACGCCGACCGCGTCGATCTCGACCAGGGCATCGACCGCCACCGGATCACCCGCCGGGGTGATGATCAGCGGGTTGATGTCGACGCTGGCGACATCGGGGCGATCGACCGCCAGACGACCGAGCCCCACCAGCACGGCGGCCACCGCATCGCGATCGAGCGCCGCCTCGCCGCGGAACTCGCCCAGCAGCCGTTGGGTCGACAGGTCGTCGATCATCCCCCGGGCGGTGACGAGATCGAGCGGGGCGGGCCGGAACACCACGTCGGCGACCGCCTCGGCGAGGATGCCGCCGACGCCGAGCATCACGGTCGGGCCGAACTGGGCGTCGCGCACCAGCCCGACGATCAGCTCGCGGTTGCCGCGCACCATCGGCGCCACCAGCACCCGCACCTGGCCGTCGTCGGGGGTCGCCGCGGCGAGCAGCTCGGCGGCCGCCCGTTCGACCGCCGCCGCGTCGGAGAGGCCCAGGCGGACCAGCCCGCGTTCGGTCTTGTGGGCGATCGCATCGCCCTCGAGTTTGGCGACGACCGGAAACCCGATCTCGGTGGCGGCCGCCACCGCGTCGTCGGCAGTCGCGACCACCCGCTCGGCCGGGGTGGGCAGGCCGTACGGCGCGAGCAGCGCCTTCGACTCCGATTCGGACAGGGTGCCGCGGCGACTCATGCGTCGCCCACGGTAACCAACCCCGCAGCCCGTTGGGGGGCATGGGCGCCCCCGGCGTCAGCGCATCAGCGCCGCCCGGAAGAACGCCACGATGTGGTCCTCCCGCTCGACGAGCGCCTCCTTCGACAGCGGCGGCACGTCGAGCAAGCCCTCGAGGAACGGCTCGTCGGAGAAGTAGCTCAACAACGCCCCGTACCCGGTGATCAGCAACTGTCGTGGGTCCTGCCGCACGAAGTGGCCGGACTCCATCTCGCGCTCGAAATACGCCGCGGCGAGGTCGAACATCGGGCGCAACACGCTGGCGAGGTCGATCGCGAGGTGTTCGCCTCCGTCGATCGCCTCGCGCCGCACCATCCGCACGTAGTCGGGATTGTCGGCGAAGAACCGGAAGCCAGCCCGCAGCACCAGTTCGACCTTGTCCCAGCCTTGTTCGGGCGCGCTCACCGCGCTCGCCAGCCGGTCGAACCAGTCGGACAGCAAACGCTCGAAGACCTCCTGGTACAACAGCTCCTTCGAGGCGAAGTGGTGCAGCAGGCTCGGACGCCGGATGCCGACCCCGGCGGCGATGTCGTTGAGCGACGTGCCCTCGTAGCCCGACTGGGCGAAGCACGCCAGCGCTTCGTCGAGGATCTGCTCGCGCGTCGAACGCGGGTCGGTCGCCGAGGCCAGGGTGGCGGCAGAGGCGGGGGTTTGGGAGGAGGCGGGTGGAGAGCTGACCATTCGGCTCGCCACGCTAACAGCTGAAACCGCCGCGCTGCCTACCGACCGGTAGGTAGCCGTGCTATCCTGAACGACGATGCGCACCATCCTGCTGGCTCTCGTCGTCGGAATCGGGGTGACCACCCTGGCCAACATGTGCACCACGGTGTACCTGCACCGAGGTCTCTCCCACCGCGCCGTCACGTTCTCGCGCCCCGCCCACGCCGCGTTCAAAGTGCTGATCTGGCTCAGCACGGGCATCAAGGTGCGCGAATGGGTGGCCGTCCACCGCAAGCACCACGCCCACACCGACACCCCCGACGACCCGCACTCGCCCGCCATCAGCGGTTGGAAGACCGTGCAGCTCAAGAACCTCGTCATGTACCGCCGGGCGGCCCACGACCAGGCCAACATCGACAAGTACGCCAGGGATCTCGCACCCACCCGCTGGGATCGTCACCTGTTCGACCGTTCCCTGCTGGGCCTGTCGCTCGGCGTCGCGCTGCTGTGCCTGCTGTTCGGATGGCAGGTCGGTCTGCTGGCCACCTTCGTCCACGTCAACTACTACCTGGCCGGTTCGGCGGCGGTGAACGCGATCGGTCACCATTTCGGCCGCCGCCGCTACCCCAACTCGGCCACCAACCTGCAGTGGCTCGCCCTCGTCACCGCCGGCGAGGGCCTGCACAACAACCACCACGCCGCACCGACGTCGGCCAAGCTGGCGCACCGCTGGTACGAGATCGACCTGGGCTGGCTCATGATCAAGCCGCTCACCTGGCTCCATCTCGCCAAGCTGCGCTTCGAAGAACTGCGGTTGGCACCGAGCCAGACGGCCCGATCGGCCAGCGCGGGCTGAACGGGCCACCGGCCCGGCAGCGATCAGCTGGGCGGGTAGACGCCCATCCCCTTCGCCTTCTCGGTCTGCCAGAACACGTCGGCGATCGCGTCGATCATGGCGACGAGCTTCTGGCCGGCGGCCGGATCGGTCGACTTCTTCACCTCACCGGCCTGATGGATGGCGTCCCAGAACATCTGGTGGAGGTTGGGGAACTGGGCGAAGTGATCAGGGGCGAAGAAGTCGGCCCACAGCACCATGAGGTGGTGCTTGACCTCCTCGGCGCGCTGCTCTTTGACGATGATGCACCGGGTGCGGAAGTGCTCGTCGGTCGAATCCTGGTACTTCTGGGCGGTCTTCACGCACGACAGTGCCTCGATCTTGGCCTGGGCGGGGTCGTACACACCGCAGTAGAGATCGCAGTGGGCGTGGGCGACGGTGGCGCCGGCGAACAAGCGGCTGAACATCGGATGGTCTCCTTCGGGAAGTGGTGCGAGGTGGGGGAACCCACTACGAACCTACACTGCCGGCGGTGGCAGGTGGGAAACTCTGGTTGCGGCGCTTCGTCGTGTCCGAGCGATCGATGTCGCCCGCGCTGCGCCCCGGCGACGGTCTCATCGCCATTCGCTCACGCCGCGTCCGGCGCGGCCAGATCAGGTGTTTCGAACACCCCGACCGTCCGGGGTTCTGGTTGGTGAAGCGGGTCGGGGCGACCACGCCGACCACGTTCGAGGCGCGCTCGGACCACGACGGCCCCGACGTCGTCGATTCACGCCGGTTCGGGCCGGTGCCGATCGACGGGTCGTACCGCGTGATCGCCCGGCTCCCCGGCCGTCGACGGCGCTGACGGCGCGCCAGCTCCGCTCGCGCCCTACGCTCTCGCCATGGCGATCTACCTGTGCCACGACGAGCCCGACCTCCACGAACACGACGCGGCCGTCGTCGACGCCCGACCGGGGGCGGTGGTGCTGTCGCGTTCGGCGTTCCATCCCGGCGGCGGGGGGCAGATCGGCGACATCGGCACCCTCGACTGGGCCGGCGGCACCGTCGCGATCACCGGGATCGAGACCGACGGCGACGTGTGGTGGCACCTGCTCGACGACGCCGCCGCCGAGGTCGACGGCCAGGTGGCGGTACGGATCGACGCCGACCACCGGCTGCGGGTCGCCTCGCTGCACACGATGAGCCACGTGCTCAACGCCTTCGTGTTCGCCGAGTTCTCGGGTGCCCTCGTGACCGGCGCCCAGATCGGCGGCGACGGGCGGGGTCGCATGGACTTCGATCTCCCCGAGGTCGACAACGATCGCCTGCGGGCACTCGAGGGGCCGGTCAACGACGTGATCGCCCGGGGTGTCGAGGTCGCCCAGGTCTACGTCGACGCCGCCGACGCCCAGCGCATCCCCGGTCTGGTGCGCAGCATGTCGGTCGCTCCCCCGCCGACCGACGACGGCCGTCTGCGCCTGATCGACATCCGCGGGCTCGACCGTCAGGCGTGCGGCGGCACCCACCTCTCCAACACCGCCCAGTCGCGCCGGATCGCGATCACCAAGGTCGAGAACAAGGGCCGCCACAACCGACGCGTCCGGTTCGAGTTCGCCGACTGACGCCGACCGGGCGGGTCGGTTCACTCAGCCGGCGCGCCGGCGCGCCACCAGGGTGGCCTCGCCGTCGGCCTCGATCGAGCGCACGATGTCGACGTCGAGATGCCCGAAGGCGACCACCAGCTCGCCGGGCGGCGCGTGGAACGGCCCCGGCGTTCCGTCGAGGCCGACCCGCGACAGCACGGTGATCACGAGCACGCCGCCCGGCTGCAGCATGTAGACGAGGTGTTCGTACAGCGCCGGGTCGCGGAAGCGCTGGCAGATCACCAGGGCGCACTCGCCGGCGAGGTCGGCCGGCAGCCCGTCGTCGAGATCGACGACCCGGGTGTCGATCCGGTCCCGCAGCCCGAGGCGCACAGCGGCCGAGTTGAGCGCCGTGATCGCCGCTCCGGACGCGTCGAGCGCCACCACGTCGAACCCCTGTCGGGCCGCCCACAACGCCTGCTCACCGAGGCCGCAGGCGACATCGAGACAGCGTCCACCGCGCCGCAACTCGAGGCCACCGAGCCCTTTCGGCATCGCCGGCGGGCCGGTGACGCGACCGCGGTACCGCTCGTCCCACCGGTCGGCATCGTCACGCATGCCGGGATCTTCGCAGGTACCCTCACCCCCATGCAGATCGTGTCGGCCCTCTTCGTCGAGCACTTCGAGATCCGCCAGGTAGCGGGGCCATCGACCCGGATCGACCTGACGGGGGCGATGTTCTCGATGGTCGCCCCCGACCCCGTCCCGGTCACGATCGCCCCGCATCTCGTCGCCCTGATCTTCTGCCCGCCCGACGAGCCCGGCCAGGGCGTGCTCGAGGTGGTGTTCCGCACCGGCCTCGGCGACCCCGAGGCCGACGATGCGGGCGAGCACCTGGCGCGCAACGTGAGCCCGTTCGGCGTCGAGCCCGGCAAGTTCACCTACCGGTTGGTGCGCGGCGAACTCGAGTTCACCGACTACCGCCAGATCTTCGCGTACTGCCGGGTCGGCCGCGGCCCGTGGCACATCGTGCCCTTCACGCTGCTGCCGCCGGCCGAGGGGGCCTAGGCGCCGCACCGGCGGCGGGCCCGAGCCGGTCCGACCCGGTGCGACCTCACTAGTGTCGGCCTCGATGACGCTCTCCCCCGACCTCGACCGACAAGCCGTCGATCTCATCCGCGGCTTCGCGATGGACGCGCCACTCGCCGCCAAGAGCGGCCATCAGGGCACCGCGATGGCGCTGGCCCCGCTGGCACACGTGCTGTACAGCCGCGTGATGAAGTACGACCCCGCCGACCCGCTCTGGCCCGACCGCGACCGCCTCATCTTGTCGATCGGCCACGCCTCGATCCTGCAGTACTCGATGCTGTACCTCGCCGGCTTCGGGCTCGAGCTCGACGACATCAAGGCGTTCCGGCAGTGGGGGTCGGCGACGCCCGGCCACCCCGAGGCCGGACATACCGCCGGGGTCGAGGTCACCACCGGCCCGCTCGGGCAGGGCTTCGCCAATGCGGTGGGCATGGCGATCGCCGAGCGCACCCTCGCCGACCGCTTCGGCCACGACGCGATCGACCACCACACCTACGTGATCGTCGGCGACGGCTGCTTGATGGAGGGCGTGTCACACGAGGCCGCATCGCTCGCCGGCCACCTCGGGCTCGGCAAGCTGATCGCAATCTACGACGACAACCACGTCACGATCGACGGTGACACCGCGATCACCTACGGCGACGACGTCGTCGCCCGGTTCCGCTCGTACGGCTGGCACGTCGAACAGCTCGGCGAAACGGCCAACGACCTCGACGCCCTCGAGGCGGCCGTCGTCGCCGCCCGGGCGGTGACCGACCGCCCCAGCCTGCTGGTGCTGCGCAGCCACATCGGGTACCCGTCGCCCGATCACACCGACCACCACGAGGCCCACGGCCTGGCGTTCGACGCCGGCGACGTCACCCGCACGAAGGCGGTGATGGGCGTGCCCGACGAGCCGTTCTGGGCTCCGGCGGCGGTCGTCGACGCCTACCGCGCCGACGCCCGGGCGCGCGGCGCCGCGGCCCGCGCGGCGTGGCAGGCGCGCACCGCCACCACCGTCACCTCGGCCGACTGGGCTGCGTGTTGGGGCAGCGGCGTCGTCGCCGGGTGGGCCGATGCCCTGCCCACCTACGCGATCGGCGAGCAGGTCGCCACCCGCAAGGCGATCCAGGCCGCCCTGCAGGCGAGCGAGGACACGATCCCGGGGCTGATCGCCGGTTCCGCCGACCTCACCGGCAACACCGGCACCCAGCTCGGCCACCAGCGCCCCCAGTCGGCCGCCGAGCCCGGCGGCCGACAGGTGTACTACGGCGTCCGCGAGCACGCGATGGGCTCGGCGATGGTCGGCATGGCGCTCCACGGCGGCGTGCTGCCGGTCGGCGGCACGTTCTTCGTGTTCGTCGACTACATGCGACCGTCGCTGCGGCTGGCGGCGCTGTCGGGCGCCAAGGTCTGCTTCGTGTTCACCCACGACTCGGTCGGCGTCGGCGAGGACGGGCCGACCCACCAGCCCGTCGAGCAGCTCGCATCGGTGCGGGCGATCCCCGACCTGCACGTGGTGCGCCCCGCCGACGCCAACGAGACGATCGCCGCCTGGCGCGACACGGTCGAGCATCCCGGTGCCACCGTCCTCGTGCTGACCCGCCAGAACGTGCGCGTCGTCACCGACGGCTCGGCGGTCGCCCGCGGCGCCGGCATCGTCGTGCCCGCCGACGACCCCGACCTCGTGCTCGTCGCCACCGGCAGCGAGGTCGCCCTGTGCGTCGACGCCGCCGATCGCCTCGGCGCCGACGGCACGTCGGTCCGGGTCGTCAGCATGCCCTCGTGGGACCGATTCGAGCAGCAGGACGCCGAGTTCCGGGGCGCGGTGCTGCCGGCCGCCGTCCCCGTGCTGGCGGTCGAGGCCGGCGTCACGCTCGGCTGGCACCGCTACGCCGACGACGTGATCGGGATCGACCGGTTCGGCGCCAGCGCCCCCGGCGACATCGCACTCGACCGCCTCGGCATCAACGTCGACCACGTGGTCGAGCGCGCCAGGGCACTGCTCGCCGACTGACCCAGGAGCCAACATGAACCGTCTCACCGCCCTCTCGCAGCAACTCGGACAGAGCCCCTGGCTCGACAACTTGAAACGCAGCTACCTCACCACCGGGGAGCTGGCGGCGATCCGCGATCGCGGCGTGCGCGGGCTGACGTCCAACCCGTCGATCTTCCAGAAGGCGATCCAGGGCTCGCCCGACTACGACGAACAGTTCCGCCGCCTCGTCGTCGACGACCACCCCGTCATCGACGACTACTGGGCGATGGTGCTGTCGGACATCCACGGGGCGTGCGACGTGTTCTCGCGGGTCTACGACGAGACCGACGGGCTCGACGGCTACGTGTCGGTCGAGGTCGACCCGGGCCTCGCCCACGACGGCCCGGCCACCGAGGCCGCCGCCCGCGATCTGCACGAACGGCTGCGGCGCCGCAACCTGATGGTGAAGATCCCCGCCACGGTGGCGGGCCTGGCCCCGGTGCGCCGGATGATCGCCGAGGGCCGCAACGTCAACGTCACTTTGATCTTCTCGCTCGAGCGCTACCAGGCGGTGATGGACGCCTACCTGGCCGGGCTCGAGGAGCTCGCCGCCGACCCCGCCGCCGACCTGGCGCCGGTCGCCAGCGTCGCCAGTTTCTTCATCAGCCGCGTCGACGTCGAGGTCGACCGGCGCCTCGAGGCGATCGGCACGCCCGCCGCGCTCGCGCTGCGGGGCAAGGCCGCGCTCGCCCAAGGCCAACTCGCCTACGAGCGGTTCGCGGCCACGTTCAGCGGGCCGCGGTGGGAGGCGCTGGTCGCCCGTGGGGCGCGTGTGCAGCGCCCGCTGTGGGCGAGTACCGGCACCAAGAACCCCGACTACTCCGACGTGATGTACGTCGACGGCCTGATCGGCCCGCACACCGTCAACACCCTGCCCGAGCCGACGCTCGAGGCGTTCGCCGACCACGGCGCGCTGGTCCGCACCGTCGACGCCGATCTGCCCGGCGCCCACGCCGTATGGCAGGCGCTCGCCGGGGTCGGCATCGACATGGACGACGTCGCCGCGCAGCTCGAACGCGAGGGCGTCGACGCCTTCATGAAGAGCTTCGACGAGCTGATCGCGGCGCTCGAGACCAAGGCCCGCGAGCTGCGCACCGGGTGACCGACGCTTCCGGCTGCGGCGTGGGCGCACGCCGGCGCGCCCTCTAGTCTCCGCCCATGGCAGAGATCCGGTTCGACCGCACCCCCCGCTTCGCCGAACTCACCGAGTGGCTGCAGCAGCTCGCCGCCGACCATCCCGGGCTGGTCGCGCTCGACACCCTCGGGCGGTCGCACGAGGGCCGTGAACTGTGGATCGCCACCGTCACCAACACGGCGACCGGCCCCCACCACGAGAAGCCCGCCGTGTGGCTCGACGGCAACATCCACGCCAGCGAGACGACGGCGTCGGTCGCTCTGGTGCATCTGTTGCACCGGCTGTGCACGGCCCACGGCAGCGACGAGCGCGTCACCCGCGCCCTCGACACCCGCACGTTCTACATCGTGCCGCGGGTCAACCCCGACGGTGCCGAGCTGGCGCTCGGCGAGGTCCCGTTCGTCGTGCGCTCGACCGTGCGCGAGTGGCCGCGCGCCGATCAGGCCGACGGCCTGGTGGTCAGCGACGTCGACCACGACGGCCGGATCCTGCAGATGCGGGTGCCCGATGCCAACGGCACCTGGAAGGCGAGCACCGGCGACGCCCGGCTGCTCGTGCCGCGCGAACCCGACGAGGACGGCGCCGGCCCGTACTACCGGCTGCTGCGCGAGGGCCGGGTGCAGGGCTACGACGGCGTAAGGGTGCCGACTGCGGCACCGCTCGCCGGGATCGACTCGAACCGCAACTTCCCCTACGACTGGGAGCGCTACCCCGGCAAGGCGCCCACCGGGGCCGGTGATCACCCGCTGAGCGAACCCGAGGTCCGCGCCGTGGTCGAGGGGGTCACCGCCCGGCCCAACATCACCGCCTACTTCGCCTACCACACGTTCTCGGGGGTGCACCTGCGGCCCTACGGCAACCAGTCGCAGGACGCCTACCCCACCGTCGACCTGTGGACCTACCAGGAGCTCGGCGAGCGGTACACGGCGTTCACCGGCTACCCGTCGATCTCGATCCTCGAGGGCTTCCGCTACGACCCGAAGTCGACGATCGGCGGCAGCGGGAGCGACTGGGCGTACGACCAGGTCGGCGTGATCTCGTGGACCACCGAGTTCTGGAACCCGATGAAGGCCGCCGGCATCGACGACGCCCACCCGGTCGAGTGGTTCCGCAAACACCCGCTCGACGACGAGCTCAAGCTGCTGGCCTGGCTCGACGACCACGTCACCGACGGTTACGTCGACTGGTACCCCTACGACCATCCCGAGCTCGGCCCGGTCGAGCTCGGGGGTTGGAACTCGGCCGCCGTGTTCCGCAACCCGCCGCCGCACCTGCTCGAGGCCGAGGTCGCACCGCACACCGAGCTGGCGATCTTCCAGGCGCTCGCCTCACCGCGGCTGCGCTGGCGCGACACGCTCGTCGAGCCGGCCGGCGACGGTGCGTGGCGGGTCAGAGTCGTCGTCGAGAACACGGGCTGGCTGCCCACCAACGTCACCCAGCGAGCGGTCGAACGGCGGGCGGTGCTGCCCCTGCGGGCCGAGATCAGCCTGCCCGAGGGCGCCGCACTGGTCACCGGGACCGAGCGTTGCGACCTCGGGCAGTTGGCGGGCCGGGCGCTGGCGACCAGCAGCATCGGCACGTTCGGTGCCGGCTCCGACGACACCGCTGACCGGGCGGTCGCGGAATGGATCGTCGCCGCCCCCGCCGGGGGCACCTGCGAGGTCACGGTGCGCCACGACCGCGCCGGTGTGGTGCGCACCTCGGTCACCCTGGCCACGACCTGACCGCCGCGACCCTCACCCGGCGACCGGCCTCTACCTGAACTCGAGGTCGAGGCCCGACCAGCGGCCGGGTTCGCACCCGGGGCTCACCCGGCGATCGAGAACACGATCCGGTGGTAGCCCTGGGCGCCGTCGGGGGCGACGTCGGCGGGCACCTCCGACTGCACGACCCCGGCGCCGTCGTAGGCCCGCACCCGCACGTCGTGGACGCCCGGCACCGCAGCCGTCCAGCGATAGCGCCACTGCCGCCAGGTGTCGTCGCTGGGCACGCCGGCCAGCTCGCACTCGACCCAGGCGCCGTCGTCGATCGACACCTCGACCTTCGAGATGCCGCGGTGCACCGCCCAGGCGAGGCCGCCGAGATCGAACGTCCCGTCCGCGGGCGGGTCGTACTTGAACCCCCGCCGCGGCCGGTCGATCCGGGCGAGCGTCTTGACCGGACCCTCCTTGGCCCAGCCCCGCGGTATCCAGAACCCGTCGAAGTCCTCCCAGCGGGTCAGCTCGATCTCGGTCACCCACTTCGTGGCCGACACGTAGCCGTACAGCCCGGGCACCACGAGACGCACCGGGTAGCCGTGTTCGGGTGGCAGCGGCTCGCCGTTCATCGCGATCGCCAGCATCGCGTCGCGGCCGTCGGTGATCGCCGAGGTCGGTGAGCCGCACGACCAGCCGTCGATCGAGCGGCTGACCACCTGGGTGGCGCCGGGCAGCACGCCGGCTTCGTCGAGCACGTCCTTCATCAGCACGCCCTGCCACTTGGCGTTGCCGATCAGATCACCACCGACCGGGTTCGACACGCACGACAGCGTGATGTAGCGCTCGATCATGTCCCGCTCGAGGAGGTCGGCGAACGTGATCTCGAGTTCGCGTTCGACCATCCCGTGAACCCGCAACCGCCAGGAGTCCTTCGGCACCTGTGGCACGACGAGGGCGGTGTCGATGCGGTAGAACTCGCTGTTGGGCACCACCCACGACTGCACCCCGTCGATCCCGAAGTCGGTC
>DATCZG010000045.1:0-12211 GCA_036526035.1 Ilumatobacter sp.
AGGGTCGCGATCCGGCGGCCGGGCTGCACGGCCGGCTTCGGGGCCCCGATCGCCCCGCTCCCCCACCGATCGACCACGGCGGCGACCGCGGCGTCGAGGTCGGCGACGTTGATCACCAGACCGAACAACCCGGTGCGGTCGACCCCGGCGCGCTCGACCACCTCGACGATGCAACCCCGGGTCGCGCCCTCGTCGGCGAACCGGTGGAACGCCTGGCGGACGGCGCCGGTGTCGCGCACCCGCCTGCACGGCAGGCCGAGTGCCGCCTCGACGGCGGCGCTGGTGCGCTCGAGCGAGTTCGTCATCACCACGACGTGATCGAGTTCGAACCCGCCGTTGGGGTGCACCACCGGCGCCGGCACCCGCCCGGCGGCGAGCGCGATCCCCTCGAGGTCGGCCGGCACGGCGTCGAGTCCGTCGACGGCGAGTCCGGCGAGGCCGCTGCCGGCACCGCTGAACTCGAGCGCGCCGTTGCCGAACGCGACGCGTCCGGCGTCGTCGACCCCGAACCCGAGCGCCACCCACGGGGCCGCCTCGCCGCCGACGGTGATCGCCGCCAACCGCGCCGCGGCGCCGCTCACGCCGGCGCCCCGAGCTGCCAGGCGAAGAACGCCAGCACGTCGGCCTGCTCGTCGACCCGCTTGCCGGCCGGTTTGCCGGCGCCGTGCCCGGCACGGCCCTCCTGGTGCAGCAGCACCGGGCGCTCGTGCTGGTCGGCCGCCGCCCATTGCAGCATCGCCGCCATCTTGCGGGCGTGCAACGGGTCGACACGGGTGTCGCCCTCGGCGGTGGTCAACAGCACCGCCGGGTAGCGCACGCCGTGACGCACCCGGTGGTACGGCGAGTAGGCGTACAGCCACCCGAACTCGTCGGCGACGTCGGGGTCACCGTACTCGTCGGTCCACAGCCGGGCGATCAGGAACTGCGGGAAACGCACCATGTCGAGCAGCGGCACCGCGCACCACACCGCCCGGCACAGCTCGGGCCGCTGGGTCAGCGCCGCCCCCACCAGCAGCCCGCCGTTCGATCCGCCGGCGATCGCCAGCCGCTCGCGCGCCGTGCGGCCGTGGGCCACCAGCCAATCGGCGGCGGCGTGGAAGTCGTCGAACACCTGCTGCTTGTGGGCCCGCCGGCCCGCCTGGTGCCAGGCCTCGCCGTGCTCGAAGCCGCCGCGCAGCCCGGCGATCGCGTACTGCCCGCCGGCCGCGCACCAAGCGGCCACCATCGGTGACCACACCGGGGTCTCGCTGATCGCGAACCCGCCGTACCCGTTGAGGATCGTCGGTGTCGCGGGGCCCGGTTCGACGTCGGCCCGGTGGATCAGGAACAGCCCGATCGGCGTGCCGTCGAGCGACGGGTACTCGACCTGCGACACCGCCAGCACCGGCACGACGGCGTCGGGCAGCGTCGGGTGCAGCGGCACCGCGACCGCCGCGCCGTCGGAGCGGTCGAGGCGCCACACCGAGGTCGGGGCGTCGAAGCCCGCCAGCAAGGCCAGCGCCGTGGACGTCGCCGGGTCGGTGGCGAGCTGCACCACGCTGCGCAGCCCGGGGCCGTCGACGACCGTGCCGCGCCGGCCACCGGCGCCGTCGTCGGTCCACCATTCGACGCGGTCGACACCGGCCCGGCCGGCGCTGACGACGAAGCCGTCGCCGAGCCAGCGCGGCATCCCGATCACCACGTCGCGTTCGGGCACGACGGTGGCCCAGTCGGCCGGGTCGCACGCCGCACCGGCGGCGACCTGGTCGAGCGGCACCGTCACGATCCGGCCCCGCGGGGCGTCGAGCGTCGTGGCACCCACCAGCGCGTCGTCGCCGGCGAACACGAACTGGTGGACCGCGTCGACGCCGGCGATCAGCGTGTGCCACTCGCCGGTCGAACGGTCGAGCACGTGCTGGTCGCTGCGGCTCCAGCCGACCAGGGCGTCGACGAGCAGGAACCGCCCACCGGGGGAGATCCGCACCTCGGGCCAGGTCTGCGGCGTCGGGTGCTCGGCCCACACGACCGGGTCGGTGCGCCAGTCGGCGCCGAGGGTGTGGTGGTGCACCGTGCGGTGGTACTCGTCGCCCTCGGGGTAGCGGGTGTAGAAGAAGCCGCTTCCGTCGGGCTCCCACGCCACGCTGGCGGCCCGGCAGCCGGGGATCAGGTCGGCGGGCGGCTCGCCGTCGCCGGTGCGCACCACCCGCAGCACCGAGTTCTCGGTGCCCCCTTCGCTCACCCCGACCGCGGCCAGCGAGCCGTCGGGCGAGGCGAAGAACCAGTCGATCGCGATCGCCGCGTCGGCGGTGCCGGCCGCCGGGTCGACCAGCACGGTCGCGCCGGCGGCCGGATCGGCCAGCAGGCGCACGACCAGCCGGGCCTGCTCGGCGCCCGCCTCGCGCTCGAGCAGGAACAGCCGGTCGCCGCGCACCTGCACGGCCTGCACGACCGGCAGGCCGGTGAGCTCGAGCAGCCGCCGGTGCCAGTCGGCCCGCGGCGCCAGGCCGTCGAGCACGCGGCGGGTCCGCCGGTTCTGCTCGGTGACCCACTCCTCGACCTCGGGATCGTCGCCCGCCTCGAGCCAGCGGTAGGGGTCGGCCACCTCGACGCCGTGGATGATGTCGACGAGGCTCTCGCGGCGCGTCGAGGGTGGCGCCGCGTCGCGGGTCATGGGGCGCAACCGTACCGCCCGACCCCCGCACGGGCGAAGATCACCGGGGCCGAACCGGTGCCCGAACGCCACGATGCCGCCGGCGGACGCCGACGGCATCGTCGAGTTCGGTGTGGAGTTCGGTGGGCGGCCACCCCTGAGGGGCGGCGCGTCGCGACCGCGGTGCGCTCGTCAGCGACCCATGTTGGGGCGCTTGCCGTGATTCGCCTTGCTGCGGCGCATCTTGGCCTTCTTCTTCTTGGTCTTCTTCGACATGGTGACCCAGCCTACGGGGCCCGGTGCGCCGCCCCAACCGGCCGCCGCGATCGGCCGGCCGCCGACCCGCCAGTGTTCGCCATCGTGTTCGCCATCGTGGTCGCCATCGTGTTCGCCGTCACCCGGCTGCCCACGCGACCAGGTCGGGCGCCGGGAGCGCGTTGACGATGCGGTCGATCGGCACGTTGCGCTCGGCAGCCCGGTTGCAGCCCAGCGGTTGCCACTCGAGCTGACCGGTGGCGTGGGCGTCGGAGTCGATCGAGAACCAGCAGCCGTGCTCGACCGCCAGGTCGATCAGGGCCCGCGGCGGGTCGAGCCGTTCGGGCCGGCAGTTGATCTCGACCGCCGTGCCGAAGCGGGCGCAGGCCGCGAACACGTAGTCGGCGTCGAACGTCGACTCGGGACGCTTGCCGATCAAGCGGCCGGTGCAGTGGCCGAGGATGTCGACGTTCGGGTTGGCGACCGCCATCACCATCCGTTCGGTCATCCGGCGAGCGTCCATCCGCAGCTTCGAATGGACGCTCGCCACCACGACGTCGAGCCGCGCCAGCATCGCGTCCGACAGGTCGAGCGAGCCGTCCTCGAGGATGTCGACCTCCATGCCGGTCAGGATCCGGAAGTCGTGACCGGTGGCGGCGAGCTCGGCGTTGACACGGGCGACCTCGGCGAGCTGGTCGGCGAGGCGCCCCTCGTCGAGACCGTGGGCGACCGTCAGGCGCGCCGAGTGGTCGGTGAGCACCATGTACTCGTGGCCGAGGTCGATCGCGGTGGCCGCCATCGCGGCGATCGAGGCGCCGCCGTCGCTCCAGGTCGAGTGCAGGTGGCAGTCGCCGCGCAGGGCGGCCCGGTAGGCGGCGCCCGCCACCGTGAGCGGCACCGCCGACTCGGCCTCGAGCTCGGCCAGATAGGCAGGCACGACGCCGGCGAGCGCCTCGGTGACCACCCCGGCCGTCGCCTCACCGATGCCGGCGAGCTCGCCGAGGCGGCCGTTGCTGGCCCGCTCGGCCAGCTCGACCGGGTCGGTGGAGCGCACCACGTCGAGCGCCCGCACGAACGCCTTGGTCTTGAACGGCGACGCCACCGACCGGTCGAGGCAGTGGATCACCCGCAGCAGCGCCTGCTCGGGGGTCATCGGCACGGCCGGCGGCATGCGGTGACAGTACCGCCCCGCGGAATACCGGACCGGCCGGTGGCGTTCGACTCACTGAACCGATCCAGCAAGGAGCGCCCCGTGGCCACCAGCACCCTCGACATGACCAACTTCGAATCCACCGTCACCGGTGATGGCATCACGCTCGTCGACTTCTGGGCCGAGTGGTGCGGGCCGTGCAAGATGTTCGGGCCGATCTTCGAGCAGGCTGCCGAGGAGAACCCCGACATCACCTTCGCCAAGGTCGACACCGAGGCCGAGCAACAGCTCGCCGGGGCGCTCGGCATCATGTCGATCCCCACCCTGATGATCTTCCGCGACGGCATCCAGCTGTTCAGCCAGCCCGGCGCCCTGCCCAAGTCGGCGCTCGACGACCTGGTCCGCCAGGTCCGCGAGCTCGACATGGACGAGATCCGCAAGGAGCTCGCCGAGCAGGCCGAACAGCCCGGCTGACACCGGCGCTCCGATTCCCACCCGATCGGTCCCCCCGCCGATCGCACCGTGGCGGGCCGCATCGCTGCCCGCCACGGCAGTTTTCGGGTCGGTCGCCACGACGGCACCGCCCGCCACGGCGACGGCTCGGTAGCCTGCTCCACCTCATGGAACGCTTCGGTCTCGTCGGGTTGCCCAACGCGGGCAAGTCATCGCTCTACAACGCGCTCACGGGCGGTGGGGCGCTCGCCGCGCCCTACCCCTTCGCCACCAAAGACCCCAACATCGGCGTCGCCAGGGTGCCCGACGACCGGCTCGACCGGCTCGCCGCGATGTCGAAGTCGAGGAAGGTCGTCCACGCCAGCGTCGAGGTGGTCGACATCGGCGGCCTGGTCGAGGGCGCCTCGAAGGGTGAGGGCCTCGGCAACAAGTTCCTCGCCAACATCCGCGAGGTCGACGCGATCGTGTTCGTGCTGCGGGCGTTCGTCGACGACGACATCACCGGGCCGTCCGACCCGCTCGAGCACCTCCGCATCGTCGAGCTCGAGCTGGCGCTCGCCGACCTCGAGACCGTCGAGAAACGGCTCCACCAGGCCGAACGCCAGTCGAAGCTCGACAAGACGCTCGGCGACGAGATCGCCGCCCTGCGCGCCGCGTACGAGTCGCTCGGCGACGGCCGCCCGCTCTACCGCGCCGGCCTCACCGCCGAGCACCGCGACCTGCTCGCCCCCTACTTCTTGCTCACCAACCGCCGCGTGCTCGCCGTGGTCAACGTCGGCGAGGACGCGCTCGACGACATCCCGGCCGCCACCGCCCGGGTGACAGCCGAGTTCAACGACGCCGGCGACAACGTCGAGGTGATCGGGATGTGCGTGCAGCTCGAGGCCGAGGCGGCGTCGATCACCGACCCGGTCGAACGGGCCGAGATGCTCGAGGGGTTCGGGCTCGGCGAAGGCGCCCTGTTCCGGATGGTCCGCTCGGCGTACCACCTGCTCGGGCTGCGCACGTACTTCACCACCGGCGAGAAGGAGTCGCGGGCCTGGACGTTCTACGAGGGGTCGACCGCCCCGGTGTGCGCCGGGCGCATCCACAGCGACTTCCAACGCGGGTTCATCCGCGCCGAGGTGATCCAGTGGGACGAGCTGCTCGACCTCGGCTCGTGGAACGCCGCCAAGGAGGCCGGCAAACTGCGCGTCGAGGGCAAGGACTACGTCGCCCAGGACGGCGATGTGATGGAGTTCCGCTTCAACGTGTGACCGGCCGTCGCGGTGTGTCCCCACGGCCCCGGCGGCCAGGGGCTCAGTCGGCCTGATGGATGCGGAGCACGGCGAGCGGGGTGCGGGCCAACAGCTTGACGTCGTTCCACAGGCTCCAGGTCTCGACATACCTGCGGTCGAGCCGCAGCCGATCGACCGGGTGCACCGTCGACCGGCCCTCGACCTGCCACAGCCCGGTCATGCCGGGGCGCATGAGTTGGTAGATCGCCTGATCACTGACGTCGCGCAGCTCGAGTTCGACCTTCAACAGTGGGCGGATGCCGACCAAGCTCATCTCGCCCCGCACGACGTTCACCAACTGCGGCAGCTCGTCGAGCGACGTCTTGCGCAGGAACCTGCCGACCTTCGTGATGCGCTCGTCGTCGGGGCGCAGTTTGAAACCATTGGCCACATAGGCGGCACGCAACTCGTCGGACTGCAACACCTCTCGATGCGTGCCGTGCCGCATGGTGCGGAACTTGATCAACTCGAAGCACTCGCCGCCGGAGCCGACCCGCTCCTGGCGGAACAACACCGGGCCGCGGCTCGTCAGTTTGACCAGTACGGCGATCACCAGCCCGAGGGGCAAGCAGGCGACCAGCGCCGGAACGCCCACACCCAGGTCGAGTACCCGCTTGCGAGCAGCATCCCGCCGCACGACCCGTTCGCGGACCTCGCGCACCGACACGTCTGCCGATTCGGCCGTCAGGTGGGGAGGCGGCTGACGCGACATCGGCGAGCACCCTAGCGATCAATCGTGGCCCGGCCAACGGGCACGACAGCGATCCGACCCATCGAACATGGCCAGGGCCGCCCTGGAGCGCACCGTCGCCACGGACCGACGCCGGCGCCCGGGCGATGCTGCCGCGACGGCGAGACGAGCGAACGATAAGATCGACCATCCATAAGATCGACCATCCATGACATCGACCCATGACATCGACCACCGGGCCAGTTCGTCCGCGGCGACGCCCGATCGTCGAATCGTTGCGGCGGCGCTTGCCGCTGGTGCACTTCGCGCTCGACGGTTCGATGTGGCTGGCAGCGATCCCGGTCGGGGTCTGGCTCCGGTACGACTTCGGGGTCGATCACATCACCCCCGGGCTGTTGAGGGCGATCGCCGTCACCGTCGGGTTGCAAGGGGTGCTGGGGGTCGCGTTCGGCCAGTACCGCCGGCGCTGGCGCTACGGCAGCTTCGCCGAAGTGCAGATGATCGCCCTCACGGCACTCGCCGTGGGTGTCGTCTCGTCGGTCGTGCTGTGGTGGGACCGCGCGATCCCCAGGTCGGTCCCGCTGACGAGCACCGTCGTGTGCCTGTTCGGCCAACTCGCGATCCGCTCCGCCTGGCGGTCGTACACCGAGGCGCAGCGTCGCCCCACCGGGCCGCTCGTCAAACCGATGGTCGTGGTCGGCGCCGGCGACTCGGGCGCCCGGGCGGTGCAGATGCTGCTGGGGTCTCCCGACAGCCCGTACGCGCCGGTCGCCCTGGTCGACGACGACCCCGCCAAGGCCAACCTGCGGATCCAGGGGGTACGCGTCGCGGGCGCCGTCGACGACCTCGCGGCGGTCGCCGAGCGCTCCCGCGCCCAGGGGGTACTGATCGCCGTGCCGCGAGCCGGCGCCGCCCTGTTGCGACGCATCGACGAGATCACCGGGCCGACCGGGCTCGAGGTGTTCGTGCTGCCCACCGTGGGGGGCATGTTGGACGCGCTCGGCCTGGACGACATCAAGCCGCTCACCGACGTCGATCTGCTCGGTCGTCCGCCGGCCCAGATCGACCCGGCTGCGATCGCCGCCTACCTCGAAGGCCGGCGGGTGATGGTGACCGGCGCCGGGGGATCGATCGGCGGCGAGCTGTGCCGCCAGATCGCCCCGTTCGCGCCGGCGGCGCTGGTGATGCTCGACCGCGACGAGAGCGGCCTGCACGGCACCCAGCTGTCGCTCGACGGTCGCGGCATGCTCGACGACCCGAACCTGATCCTGTGCGACATCCGCGACCCCGCGCGGCTGGCCGAGGTCTTCGAGCAGCACCGCCCCGAGATCGTGTTCCATGCCGCCGCCCTCAAACACCTGCCGCTGCTCGAGATGCACGCCGGCGAGGCGTGGAAGACCAACGTGCTCGGCACCCAGCACGTGCTCGACGCCGCCGCCCGGTGCGGGGTGCTGCGCTTCGTCAACGTCAGCACCGACAAGGCGGTGAATCCCATCAGCATGTTGGGGCACACGAAGCGCATCACCGAACGCCTCACCGCCGCCGCGGCGGCGGCCGGCCTGCCGGCGGTGTCGGTGCGGTTCGGCAACGTGCTGGGTTCGCAGGGGTCGGTGCTCACGGCGTTCGAGGCCCAAGCCGCCAGGGGCGGCCCGCTCACGGTGACCGACCCCGACGTCACCCGGTATTTCATGACCGTCGACGAGGCCTGCCGGCTGATCGTGCAGGCCGGCGCGATCGGCGCACCCGGCGAGACGCTGGTCCTCGAGATGGGCGAACCGGTCAGGATCCTCGACGTCGCCCGGCGAATCGCCAACCGGCGCAGGCCGCCCCTCGAGATCGTGTTCACGGGTCTGCGGCCCAACGAGAAGCTGCACGAGGATCTGGTCGCGCCCGACGAGGCCGCCAGCGGCGGGCCGCACCCGCTCATCTCGCACCTCACGGTGCCCCCACTGACGCTCGACCCGGCCCACCTCCAGGGTTCGGTGCCATCCCGCAGTGAGATCGCGGCGATCGCCGGGCGCGACCCGGGCACCGGTCGTGGGCGCCCACGGTCGGCTCCCACGGCGAGCGGGCCAACCGGTTGCCGGCCCGACCAGTAGTCTGCGTTCAGCCCGACCCGACGACCTCGACCGGACTCCCGCCTTGGCAGATCGCATCTTCCTCAGCTCGCCCGATGTCGGCGAGACCGAACGCGCCGCGCTGCTGCGGGCGTTCGACAGCGGCTGGGTGGCGCCTGCCGGCCCCGAGCTCGACGGGTTCGAGGCCGACCTGGCGGCGCTGACCGGCTGGCCCGGTGCCGTGGCACTGTCGAGCGGCACCGCCGCGCTGCACCTCTCGTTGCTGGTGGCGGGCGTGCAGCCGGGCGACGAGGTGTACGTGTCGTCGTTCACGTTCGCCGCCTCGGCGAACGCGGTGGTGTACGCCGGCGCCCGGCCCCGCTTCATCGACAGCGAGACGGCCTCGTGGAACATGAGCCCCGACCTGCTGGCCGACGAACTGGCCGCCGCCGCCGCCGCGGGGCGGCTGCCGGCGGCGGTCATGGTGGTCGACGTGTACGGCCAGTGCGCCGACCACGACGCGATCGCCGAGGTCTGCGCCCTCCACGGGGTGCCGGTGGTCGAGGACGCCGCCGAGGCGCTCGGTGCCACGCACCGCGGCCGGCCGGCCGGAACGCTCGGCGCGTTCGGCGCGTTCTCGTTCAACGGCAACAAGATCATCACCACCTCGGGCGGCGGGGCGTTCGTGTCGCCCGACACCGCCACGGCCGACCGGGTGCGCCACCTCGCCACGCAGGCCCGCCAGCCGGTGGTGCACTACGAACACGCCGAAGTCGGGTTCAACTACCGGTTGAGCAACCTGTTGGCGGCGCTCGGGCGCGCCCAACTCGCCCGCCTGCCCGAGCTGGTGTCCCGCCGCCAGGCGATCAACGCGTTCTACCGCCAGCACCTCGCCGGGTTGACGGGGCTGGCGTTCATGCCGGTCGCACCGTGGGGCACCTGGAACGGCTGGCTCACCTGCGTCACGTTCGACGATCCGGCGGTGCGCGACCGGGTGCAGGCCGACCTCGCCGCGATCGGCGCCGAGAGCCGGCCGTTGTGGAAACCGATGCACCTCCAACCGGTGTTCGCCGCCGCCCCCGCCCGGGTCGACGGCACCAGCGGGCACCTGTTCGGGCACGGGCTGTGCCTGCCCAGCGGCAGCGTGCTGACCGACGCCCAGGTCGAACGGGTGGCGACGGTGGCCGCCGCCGCGATCACCCGCTGAGTCTCGCCCGGCTCACACCCCCTCCGGCTCGTCGCCGGTGAACTCGGGCATCGTGGGGTGACCGCCGGCGCTGATCCCGCGGCGGGTCAACAGCGCTCCGATGGTGCGGGCGAGGATCCGGGCGTCGAGCCACGGCCCGGCATGATCGACGTACCACACGTCGTGGGCCAGCTTGGCGGGCCACTCCAGGTCGTTGCGGCCGTTGACCTGTGCCCAGCCGGTGATCCCGGGGGTCGCCGCCAGGCGCCGGCGCTGCTCGGGCGAATAGCGCTCGACGTACGCCAACGGCAGCGGGCGGGGCCCGATCAGGCTCATGTCGCCGCGCACCACGCTCCACAGCTGGGGCAGCTCGTCGAGGCTGCCGGCGCGCAGCAGCCGACCGAACCGGGGCAGCCGTTCGCCGTCGGGCAGCAGCTCGCCGTCGGGTCCGCGGGCGGCGGTCATCGTGCGGAACTTCACGACCTCGAACGGCGTCCCGTCGCACCCGGCACGCGTCTGGCGGAACAGCACCGGTGACCCGAGTCGCGCCCGCACCAACACGGCGGTCACGGCGATCACCGGGGCCGCGACGACCAGGGCGGGCACGGCGACGGCCAGGTCGAACGCCCGCTTCCCGCGCGAGTGCAACCACCGAGACGCCACGGGCAGCACTGTAGACACAACCGCCCGCGGTAGCTTGGCGGGTCGTGGGAACCGACCGTGCGAATCCGCTGGTGATCGTCGGTGCCGGCGGCTTCGGCCGCGAGGTGCACGACATCGTCGTCGCCCTCAACGCCGCCGGGGCCGCCCTCGACCTGGTCGGCTACGTCGACGACGCGTCCGGCGACCACCACCTGCTCGCCCGTCAGGGCATCGCCTTGCTCGGCACCAGCGACGAACTCGTGCGCCTCGGCAGCAGCTTCGCGATCGGCATCGGCTCGGGCGAGGTGCGTCGCATCCTCGACGCCAAGCTCGTCGCCGGCGGCTGCTCCCCCGTCACGCTGATCCATCCGATGGCCACCGTCGGCGGCGACAACCGAATCGGCGCGGGCTGCATCCTGGCCGCCGGCGCCCGGGTGACGACCAACGTCACGCTCGGTCGCCACGTCGACCTGCACGTCAACGCCACGGTCGGCCACGACGCCGTGCTCGACGACTTCGCCAGCGTCTATCCGGGGGCGACCGTCGGCGGCAACGTGCACCTCGGCGAGTGCGCCACCGTCGGCACCGGCGCCAACGTGCTGCCCGGGCTGACGGTCGGTGCCGGCGCCTTCGTCGGGGCCGGAGCCGTGGTCACCACCGACGTCGAACCAGGGGCGACGGTCGCCGGCGTGCCGGCCCGCCCGATCGAAAGGAAGCACCAACCGTGAGCGAACGAGAGGCGATCGAACGGATCGCGGCCCGAACGGCCAAGGTCGTCGTGGTCGGCCAGGGCTACGTCGGGTTGCCGGTCGCGATGCGGGCCGCCGAGGTCGGGTTCGCGGTGGTCGGCTACGACTCGTCGGCCGAGCGGGTCGCCGCCCTGCAGGCCGGCGAGAGCTACGTCGGCGACGTGAGCGACGACGAGCTGCGCCGGGCGATCGACGGCGGGTACCTGGCGACCACCGACCCGGCCGACCTCGCCGGGTTCGACGTCGCCGTGATCAGCGTGCCGACGCCGCTGCGCGACGCCGCGCCCGACCTGTCGTACATCGAGATGGCCGGCGCCGACCTGGCCCGCCACCTGCGGCCGGGCGCCTGCGTGGTCCTCGAGAGCACCACCTACCCGGGCACGACGTCCGAACTGCTCGTCCCGATCCTCGCCGCAGGGTCGGGGCTGGCCGACGACGCCTTCTTCGTCGGCTACTCGCCCGAGCGGATCGATCCGGGCAACGCCACCCACGGCCTGGTCAACACGCCCAAGGTGGTCAGCGGCACCACCCCGGCGGCATTGGCGGTGGTCGACGCGTTCTTCTCGGCGCTGGTCGACCGCACCGTGCCGGTCGGCAGCTGCGCCGAGGCCGAGCTGGTGAAGCTGCTCGAGAACACGTTCCGGCACGTCAACATCGCGCTCGTCAACGAGCTGGCGATGTTCGCCCGCGATCTCGACGTCGACGTGTGGCGGGCGATCGACGCCGCCGCCACCAAGCCGTTCGGCTTCATGAAGTTCACACCCGGGCCCGGCGTCGGCGGCCACTGCCTGCCGATCGACCCGAGCTACCTGGCGTGGCGGGTCAAGCAGCACCTCGGCCACACGTTCCGGTTCGTCGAGCTCGCCAACGACGTCAACGAGCACATGCCCGACTACGTGCACGAGCGGGTCACGGCGATGCTCAACCGCCAGCGCAAGGCGCTCAACGGCAGCCGGGTGCTGCTGCTCGGGCTGGCCTACAAGAAGGCGACGAGCGACTGGCGCGAGAGCCCGTCGGTGCACGTCGCGGCGCGGCTGGCGGAGAGCGGCGCCGCGATCGAGATCTGCGACCCGAACATTGCCGAGGTCAACGCCCGCGACGTCGGGTATCCGATGGTGGCGT
>DATCZG010000046.1:0-30989 GCA_036526035.1 Ilumatobacter sp.
CCGGCCTCTTGTCATAGTTGGCGGTGATTCGGGGGTTCGGCCAGCCTTCGGGTCGGGGTTCTGGATGGTTCGCTCGTTAACCGGCTGCCCTCCTCGTCACGAGGTGTGGCTCGCCTTCGGCATGCGGCCTGAGCCTCGGACAGGGACGTGGCTGAAGAGAGGTTTGCACGGCTGAAAGAGGCATTGCCCTTCCTTGTCTGTTCATCAACGACACGCGAGGAAGGACACGACCAATGGATGAAGATGTGATCATCGGGATGGATCCGCACAAGGCGTCGAACACGATCGCGGTGCTGGATCTGACCGAGAAACTGTTGACTCAGCGACGCTTCGAGAACTCCGATGATGGCTTCGTCGAGATGCTCGCTGCGGTTGCGGACTATCCGAATCGGGTGTGGGCCGTCGAGGGTGCGAACGGGATGGGGCGCAGCATCGCGCAACGTCTCGTTGGCTTCGATGAACGCGTCTTCGACGTGCCGGCGAAGCTGGCGACACGGGTACGGGTGTACTCGACTGGACACGGAACCAAGACCGACAACACCGACGCGTTGGCGATCGCCCGCGCTGCGTTGCACAGCCGGCACCTGCGCATCGTGAAGGCCGACGACGAGACGGTTGCGTTGAAGTTGCTGTCGGATCGCCGCAAGGAGCTCGTTGGGTTGCGCACCCAGGCGGTGTGTCGTCTGCACCGGCTGCTACGTGAGTTGATCCCCGGCGGTGGACCCGGCCTGATCACTGCGGAGAAGGCGTTTGACCTGGTCAACGGTCTGAAGCCGGACGATCCGGCGGGCCGGATGCGGATCGAGATCGCGCTCGAGCACATCGAGGACATCATGCGTATCGACTTGAAGATCGATGCTGTCTCGAAGCGGATCCACACCGAGATCAACGCCTCGGAAACGACACTGACTCGGGTCTACGGGATCGGTCCGATCAACGCTGCGCTGATCATCGGTGAAGTCGGTGATGTCTCACGTTTCCCGTCACGCGATCACTTCGCCAGCTACACCGGCACCGCCCCAGTCGCCGCCTCGTCAGGTGATCATCAACGCCACCGACTGAATCGGGCCGGGAACCGGCAACTCAACCATGCGCTCTACATCGCCGCGATCACCCAGATCCGCAACGACACACCCGGCCGCGACTACTACCGAAGCAAGCTCGCCGCCGGCAAGAGCAGCAAAGAAGCATTGCGGTGTTTGATGCGACGGATCAATGATGCTGTCTGGCGCCAACTCCAGCTCGACCGATCGCCAGACCAGACCCAGGACCAGTCCTGGCCGCGCTGGCCATCACGACGCGGCAACCTTCAGCACTATCGATCGCCCGACACGCTGCGGATGAACGGCAGACCACAACCCTTCAAACCGACCACCGTCTAACATCAATTGCCGGGTTCGGGATGTGGCCACACCGAAGCATCAGCACCGAGGCGCAAGCTGATCACGCCGGCAGACCGCAAGGTCACACAGACGTCCTCAACTGCCCATCCCGAACCCACCTCTTGACAGAGAGGAGCCGGTATGCGGCACGGGTACCGCCCGATATCAGCCGCACATATCGCGACCGCGCCGGAGTGGGCGAGGGGGGACTTGAACCCCCACGAGGTTGCCCTCACTGGCACCTGAAGCCAGCGCGTCTGCCATTCCGCCACTCGCCCGAGTGGAAGGAGCAGGCTAACCCCTCGGCCAGCGCGCCGACAACGCCGACACGTGCGCCGGGCCGACCCCGCAGCAGCCGCCCACCACGGTCGCTCCGGCGGCCACCCAGCGCTCGGCGAACTCGCGGTAACGCACCGGCGACACGTCGCCGCGAAGGTGCCAGACCCCGGCGTTGGCGCCCTCGTAGTGCTCGTGATCGTTCTGGTCGAACACGTTCGCGTACACCCCGATCGCCACGTCGGTCACGGCCGCCGCCACCCCCACCGCGGCCTCCATCACCTCGGGCTGGCTGCAGTTGAACGCCACCATCTCGGCGCCCAGGGCGACCGCCGCCTCGACCGCGTCGGCCACCAGCTCCCCCGACCGCAACCGGGCCGGCCCGTCGCCGGCACGACCCGCGACGGCATGCTCGTCGTCGAGGGTGAACGACACCCACAGCGGCCGATGGTCGCCACGGTCGTCGAGCACGGCACGCACCAAGCGCACCTCGGCGACCGACGAGACGGTCTCGGCCAGCCACACGTCGACGTCGCCGGCCTGCGCCGCCACCAGCACCTCGACGATCGGACGGGCCCGGTCGGCCACGAACAGATCCGGGCGGTACGACCCCAACGCCGGCGGCAGCGACCCCGCCACGCGCACCCCGAACTCGTCGGCGACCGACCGCGCCAGGGCCGCCGCCAGCGCCGCCAACCGCGTGCCGTCGGCCGCGAAACGGGCCTCGCCGATGTGGAACGGCACCACCGCATAGGCGTTCGTCGTCAGCACCTCGGCGCCCGCCCGGGCGAACGCCACATGCGCGGCGCGCACCGCGTCGGGGGCCTCGATCAGCGCCAGCGCCGACCATTCGGGTTGACGGAACGGCGCCCCCATCCGCATCAACTCCCGCCCCATCCCCCCGTCGAGCACCAGCACACGCGTCACGCGGTGCACGGTAGCGATGCCGACCCCGGCCCGCTCATCACCGGTAATGTTGCCAAGACGATGGGGCTGCAATCACTGGAACGTCGTCTGGAGCGTATGGTCGAGGGCGTGTTCCGACTTTCGCGCACCACCATCCGGCCGATCGAGCTCGGTCGACGTCTGATCCGGGAGATGGACGACCACCGTTCCGTCGACGTGAAGGGCCAGCGGATCGTGCCCAACGACTTCACCGTGCTGCTCTCGCCCAGCGATCACGCCGGATTCGCCGACATCGAGACCAGCCTGCGCACCGAGCTCGTCGAGGCCTGCCGCGAGTACGCCCGCGAAGAGGGCTACCACTTCATGGGGCCCGTCGCGGTCGAGCTGCAGATCGACAACGCGCTCAAGCCCGGCCGGTTCGGGATCTCGTCGCAGCTCAAGCAGGCCGAAGCCGGCATGCGACCCGGCACGATCGTGATGCCCTCGGGCGACCGCGTCGAACTCACCGCCGAGGTCAACCTGATCGGGCGCCTGGCCGACTGCGCGATCGTGCTGTCCGACGGCAACACCAGCCGCCACCACGCCAAGATCCACCGCGCCGGGAGCAGGTTCGTCATCAGCGACCTCGGTTCGACCAACGGCACCTACGTCAACGGCGAACAGCTCACCGCCGGCCACCGCCTCGCCGACGGCGACATCATCACCGTCGGCGCCGTCAGCCTCCGGTTCGAGGCATCCTGACGCCCCACGACCCGTCCCAGCGGCGATCGACCCCACCATGACCGACCAGGTACTCGACATCTTCAAGCTGCTGCTGCTGGCTTTGCTGTACCTGTTCTTCGCGCGCGTGCTGTGGGCGGTCTGGAGCGAGGTGCGGGCACCGGCCGACGCCCGCACCATCACCGACTTCGCCCCGCAGGGCCAGCCACCGGTCACGGCACGCGCCCCGAAACCCCCGCGCGGCAAACGCGGCGGCACCCCCGGGCGGCTCGTCGTGCTCGAACCCAAGGAACGCCGCGGCACCACCTTCGCGATCACCGGCGACGTCGGCATCGGACGCGACGCCGACAACACGATCGTGATCCTCCACGACGCCTACATCTCGGGACGTCACACCCTGATCTCGCGGGCCGACGGCCAGGTCGTGGTCGACGACCTCGGGTCGCGCAACGGCACCTACCTCAACGGCACCCGGCTGATGCAACGCCACACGGTGCACCGCGGCGACCGGATCCAGATCGGCTACACCGTGCTGGAGGCCCAGTGACCACCCCGGCCGGGCCCGGCAAGACGACTGGCACCGCCTGATGGCCGTCCTGCGTTGGGGCAGCGCCTCGCACCAGGGCCTGGTGAGGGCCCAGAACGAAGACCACGCGTACGCCGGTGAGGGGCTGTTCGTGGTCGCCGACGGGATGGGCGGGCACCTCGCCGGCGAGATCGCCAGCGAGCTCGCCGTCACCCGGCTGCAGACCCGGCTGCCGGCGGGTGTCTCGAACGGTCTCGACGACCTCGTCGCGGCGGTGACCGAGGCAAACTCCGAGATCTACCGCGGTTCGACCGACAACGCGACCCAGGCCGGCATGGGCACCACGATCGTGGCGATCGCGATCGTCGAGGACCGCATCGACGGCGAGGTGTTCGGCATCGCCAACGTCGGCGACTCCCGCGCCTACGTGCTGCGCCACGGCCGTCTGCGCCAGATCACCGTCGACCACAGCTTCGTGCAGGAGTTGGTCGCCGAAGGGGCGATCACCAGCGCCGAGGCCCGCCTCCACCCGCGCCGCAACATCGTCACCCGGGCGCTCGGCATCGAGCCCACCGTGCGGGTCGACTCGTGGACGATGCCGATCTTCCAGCGCGACCGGTTCGTGCTGTGCAGCGACGGCCTGGTCGACGAGATCGACGACGACCAGATCACCGAAGTGGTGCGCGCCCACCCCGACGACCCGGCGGCAGCCGCCCAGGCGCTCGTCGACGCCGCCAACGCCGCCGGCGGCCGCGACAACGTCACCGTGGTCGTCGTCGACGTGCTCGAGGGCGAGGACCCGCCCGCACCCACCCAGGAGATCGACGTCATCCCGGTCTGGAGCGACAGCAACCTCGACAACACCGGTGAACACCAGATCATCAGCGATCCGCTGCCCGACACCGAGCCGGCCGCCGACACCGCACCCACCGCACCGGCGGCCGACACCGCACCGGCCGCCCCCGACGGCGGGCCGCAAGCCCGCACGACGGGCCGCTTCAGCCGCTTCGTGTTGATGCTCGGGGTCGCCGCCGTGCTGGTGCTCGGCTTCTCGGTGCTCGCCGCCTGGGCCCGCAGCGGCTACTTCGTCGCCTTCGACCAGAGCGGTCAGGTGGCGATCTACCAGGGCCGCCAGGGTGGCGTGCTGTGGTTCGAGCCGACCCGTGAAGCCACCGGCCAGTACCGCCGCGACCAGCTCGACGACGCCTCGATCCAACTGGTCGAACTGCGCCCCGAGTTCTCGTCGCAGGCGAGCGCCGCCCAGTTCGTCGCCGAAACCCTCACCACCACCACGACGACCACGACCACCACGACGACCACCACGACGACCACGACCACCACCACGACCACCACGCTGCCGCGGGTGACGACCACCACCGCAGCCACCCGTCCCACCACCACGGCCTCGGGCACCGGGACCACCACGGGGGGCTGATGGCGGCCGAGGCGCACCCGGTGCCCGCTCGTCTCGTCGCCCGGCGCAGGTCGACCGAACTGTTGCTGACGGTGATGGCCGCCGCCATCACCGCCCTCGCCTACGTGCTGGCATCGCTCGGCGCCAACGCCCGCATCCCCGCCCGCATCGGCCCGTTCCTCGGCCTGCTGCTGGCGCTGATCGGCCTCGCCCACCTCGCCGTGCGCAAGCTGGCCCGCGGCGCCGACAGCACGCTGCTGCCGGTCGCCGTGCTGCTGCACGGGGTCGGCTACGTCATGATCACCCGGCTCGACGATCGCCTCGCCGGCCTGCAGTCGCTGTGGAGCCTGGTGGCGATCACCGCGTTCGTGGCGACGCTGCTGTTCGTCCCGCGCGTCGGCGACCTCGCCCGCTACAAGTGGACGCTGTTCTTCGCCGGTGCCGCCCTGCTGCTGCTGCCGATGGTGCCGGTGCTCGGCGTCGAGGTCAACGGGGCCCGGATCTGGGTGCGGCTCGGCCCGCTCAACTTCCAGCCGGGCGAGTTCGCCAAACTGGCGCTCGCCGTCTTCTTCGCCGCCTACCTCGCCGAACGACGCGAGCTGATCTCGGCGTCGACCTGGAAGATCGGCCCGCTGCGGCTGCCCGAGCCGCAGCACATCGCGCCGATCCTGGTGGCCTGGGGCTTCGCGGTGATGGTGATGGTCGGCGAGCGCGACCTCGGCTCGTCGCTGCTGTTCTTCACGCTGTTCGTGGTGATGATGTGGGTCGCCACCGAACGGGTCAGCTACCTCGTGATCGGCTTCGTGCTGTTCGGGCTGGCGGCGTTCGTCTCGTCACGGCTGTTCGGCCACGTCCAGACCCGCATCGACGTCTGGCTCGACCCGTGGGCCGACGAATACGGCAAGGGGTTCCAGATCGTGCAGGCCCTCTACGGGCTCGGCGACGGCGGGATCGCCGGCACCGGTCTCGGCCGCGGCAGCCCCGACAAGGTGCCCGAGGCCCAGAACGACTTCATCTTCGCGGCGATCGGCGAAGAGTTGGGGCTGGCCGGCGCGACCGCCGTGCTGATCGCCTACCTGCTGCTGATCGGCGCCGGGCTGCGGATCGCGATCCGCACCGACCGAACCTTCGAGAAGCTGCTGGCGGTCGGCCTCACCACCATCGTCGGGATCCAGGCGTTCATCATCGTCGGCGGCGTCGTCAAAGTCGTGCCGCTGACCGGGATCACACTGCCCTTCGTCAGCTACGGCGGCTCGTCGCTGCTGTCGAACTACGTGCTGCTGGCACTGCTGCTGCGCCTCAGCGACAGCGGCGCCCGACGCCTCGGCGAGCTGCCCGACGACCCGACCGCCCGCGAACGCTGGCTGGCATGGCGGCTGCGGCGCAGCACCCCGCCGGCGGCCGACGCCACCGACGTGCACGAGGTCGTCGCATGAGCGCGCCACGCCACCGCCCCACCACCTACCGGGAGGCGCCGTGAACCGCGCCATCCGACAACTCACCGCGGCGGTGATGGCGTTGTACGTCGTGCTGTTCGCAGCGCTCAACTACTGGCAGGTCAACCGCACCGATGAGCTCGCCTCCGAACCCGGCAACACCCGCGCCCTGATCCGCCAGTTCGACACGCCGCGCGGCCCGATCGTCACCGCCGACGGCGTCGTCGTGGCGATGTCGGTGCAAGCCCCCGGCGCCAGCGACGTCGAGTTCCAGCGCCGCTACCCGACCGGCGAACTGTTCGCCCACATCACCGGCTACTACACGTTCGGTCTCGGCGCCACCCAGCTCGAACAGACCAAGTCGAACGTGCTCACCGGCAGCACCTTCACCCAGCAGGTGCTGGGCCTCGAGAACCTGTGGACCCAGAACAACGACAACTCCGGCGAGGTGCGCCTCACCCTGCGCGCCGACATGCAAGAGCTGGCGCGTGAGCTGCTCGGCGAACGCGAAGGTTCGGTCGTGCTGATGGAGGCCGACACCGGGGCCGTGCTCGCGATGTGGAGCTATCCCAGCTACGACCCCAACCTCGTCGCCGACCCCGACTACGACGCGGCGTTCGACTACGTCACCGAGCTGCAAGCCGACGACCGCGACCCGCTGCTGGCGAACGCCTACCAGCAGCGCTACATGCCGGGCTCGACGTTCAAGGTGCTCACCGCCGGCGTCGCGCTCGACGAGCGGGTGATCTCGCTCGAGAGCGTCTGGCCCGAGGAACGCGAGTACGTGCCACCCCAGACCGACGACCCGATCGAGAACTACGCCGGCTCGATCTGCGGCGGCGATCTCACCGAGGTGTTCCGCCGGTCGTGCAACACGCCCTTCGCCCGGATCGCGATCGAACTCGGCCCCGAGCGCTTCGAGGACGGCATCACCCGCTGGGGCATCGGCGACCGGATCCCGATCGACCTGCCCCGCGCCGTCGCCAGCACGATCGGCGACTTCACCGAGATCGACCAGAACCTGCCGCTGCTGGCGATGCGCGGGTTCGGCCAGAACGACGACCAGATGGTGCCGCTGCACATGGCGATGGTGGCGGCGGCGGTCGCCAACGACGGGGCGATGCTGAAACCGTTCGTCGTCGACGCCGAACTCGACCACGCCGGCCGCATCATGAACCGCACCCAACCCGACGTGTGGAAGCGACCGATCAGCCGCCAGACCGCCGGCATCCTGCGCGCCCTGATGGTCGGCGTCGCCGAGAGCGGCACCGCCAGCTGCTGCATCGCCCTCGACGGTGGCATCCCGGTGGCCGCGAAGACCGGCACCGCCCAGCTGAACGGGCCGGGCCAGCCCGAACGGTCGCACGCCTGGATCATCGCCTTCGCGCCCGTCGAGCAGCCCAGGTACGCGATCGCGGTGATGCTGAAGGGCACCGACGCCGAGATCTCCGCCGGCACCGGCGGCCGCTTGGCGGGCCCGATCGCCAAGCGCATGCTCGACGCGATGTTCCGGATCGACCCCCCGGTGATCGCCGCGCCGCCGACCACCGCCCCGGCACCGGTGCCGACCAGTGCCCCCGCCCCGGTGCCGACCAGTGCCCCGGCCGCCACGACCACGGTGCCCTGACCGTGCACAGCACCTACGTGTCGATAACCTCGGGCAGCGTTCGTAGCGGCACGTCCCGTGTCGCCGAGCCGAGGCACCAACCATGAGCAACAGCGGTGACGCGACCGTCATCAACGATCGCTACCAGATCCACAAGCGGGTGGGACGCGGCGGCATGGCCGACGTCTTCTTGGCGCGCGACCTGCTGCTCGACCGCCAGGTGGCGATCAAGATCCTGTTCCCCGAGTTCGCGGTCGACCCCAACTTCGTCGAGCGCTTCCGCCGCGAGGCCCAGTCGGCCGCCAACCTGAGCCACCCCAACATCGTCAACGTCTACGACTGGGGCAAGTTCGAGGGCACCTACTTCATCGCGATGGAGTACATCCAGGGCCGCACCCTCGCCGAGATCCTCAAGACCAACAAGCAGCTCACCCCGATGCAGGCCGCCGAGATCGCCTCCGAGGTCGCCGCCGCGCTCGGGTTCGCCCACGAATCCGAGCTCGCCCACCGCGACATCAAGCCGGCCAACATCCTGATCGGCTCGAACGGCCAGGTGAAGGTGGCCGACTTCGGCATCGCGCGGGCGATGAACTCGGCCACCGAGTCGAACCTCACCCAGGCCGGCTCGGTGATGGGGACCGCCTCGTACTTCTCGCCCGAGCAGGCCCAGGGCGCCCAGCCCGACCCCCGCAGCGACCTGTACTCGCTCGGCATCGTGATGTACGAGATGGTCGCCGGCAAACCGCCGTTCGCCGGCGACAACCCGGTCAGCATCGCCTACAAGCAGGTACACGACCAGCCGACCCCGCTCAACCGGCTCGTCGACGGTGTACCCCGCCCGTTCGAGGCGATCGTCGCCAAGCTGCTCGCCAAGGACCCCAAGCTGCGCTACCCGAGCGCCCACGCCCTGCGCGACGACCTGCGCCGGTTCCGCAACGGCGAGCAGGTCCAGGCGCTGGTCGCCGCCGCCGCCCGCCCGACACCCCCGCTCGCCACCCCGCCGCGTCCGGTCGGCACCACCCAACCGGTCGGCACGACGCCCACCATCGTGCAGCCGTCGCCGACCTCAGGAACCACCGCCCACCCGCCGATCGCCGGGGCGCCCACGGCGGCGATGCCGCGCCAGCCCGGCCCCGACCTCACCGGCTACCCGCCGGGTGCCTCGTCCGAGGCCCGCTACTACCAGGACAGCAGCTCGCGCACCGGCTGGTACGCGCTCGCCGCGTTCGTCGCGCTCGTCGCGCTGGTCGCCGGTGGCGTGCTGCTCTACCAGGGCCTCACCAAGGAGGCCGACACCACCACCACGGCGATCACGCTCGACGACTACACCAACCAACCGCTGCAGTCGGTCACCGGCGCACTCACCGCGCTGAAGCTGCCCTACGAGGTGTTCCCCGAGGAGAACCCGCAGGTTCCCGAAGACTTCGTCCACCGCACCGTGCCGGCAGCGGGCACCGTGGTCGCCGAAGGCACGGTGATCGAGCTCTACTACAACCCGACCAGGGCCCTCGTGACCGTCCCCAACGTCGAGGGGCGCAGCCTCGTCGACGCCGTCGCGATCCTCGGCAACAGCGGCTTCCGGATCGAAGAGGTCACCGAACTCAGCGCCGTCGCCGAAGGCCTCGTGATCCGCACCGAACCGGCCGCCGAGTCCCAGGTTCCCCAGGAACAGGTGATCACCGTCGTCGTGTCGGGCGGCCCCGACCAGGTGTCGATCCCGGCGACGGTCATCAACGACCCGGTCGACGTGGCTCGCGAACTGCTCGAGTCGGAGCAGTACGGGTTCGTGGTCACGATCCTCGAACAGGTCGACGAGACCATCCCCGCCGGTGTCGTGATCAGCACCGACCCGGCCCCCAACATGCTCGTCGCCCGGGGCAGCACGGTGCAGCTGATCGTCAGCTCGGGCCCCGGCCAGGTGCGGGTGCCACCGCTCGTCGGCCTCACCGAAGGCCAGGCCCGCAACTCGCTCGACGAGGTCGGCCTCGGCATCGAGGTCACCTATCGCGAACTCGAGCCGGGCAGCCCGGCCGACGGCACCGTGCTCGAACAGAGCGTGCGCAGCGGCGAAGAAGTCGATCTGGCGATGGTGATCAGCGTCGTGGTCGGCCAGGCACAGGTCGCCCCGACCACGACCACCACCACGACGACCGTGCCGACCACGGTGGTGCCCGACACCACGGTGCCCCCCACCACCGCCGCGGTCACCACGACCACGCCCTGACGACCCCGGCCGGGCCGGGCGCGTCAGGCGGTGCGCTGCAAGAAGTTGCGCAACAGGTCGTGACCGCAGCCGGTGAGGATGCTCTCGGGGTGGAACTGCACGCCTTCGACGTCGACGTCGACGTGGCGGACCCCCATCACGACCCCGTCGGCTGACCGGGCGGTGACCTCGAGCGAGGCGGGGATCGTGTCGGGGTCGAGCACGAGCGAGTGGTAGCGGGTGGCGGTGAGCGGCGAGGGCAGGCCGGCGAACACACCGCGGCCGGTGTGTTCGATCGGCGAGGTCTTGCCGTGCATCAGTTCCGGCGCCCGCACCACCGCCGCGCCGTACACGTGGCCGATCGCCTGATGTCCGAGACACACGCCCAACACCGGCACCCCGGCGGCGGCGAACGCCGTGACCGCGTCACAGATGATGCCCGACGCCTCGGGGCGCCCCGGGCCGGGCGACAACAGCACGCCGTCGGGAGCGAGGTCGAGCGCCTGGTCGACGGTGAGCTGGTCGTTGCGGTGCACCAGCGGATCGGCGCCGAGCTCGCCGAGGTACTGCACCAGGTTGTAGACGAAGCTGTCGTACGAGTCGATCACCAAGATGCGCGGCACTCCGCCACGATAGCGAGCCCGCGAGACACCTCAAGGCGCCGCCATTGGCCCTAGACTCGCACCCCGTGGCACCTCCAAAGCGCAAGACAGGCGGCGGTCGAACGACGCCCAAGGGCACCCGACCCGGCGAACAGCACTTCGTCAACCCGACCGAGAACGAGCGCGGCGTGCACTCCTCGTCGCGCTACACCCCTCCGGTGACGTCGCAGATGCGGGCACCCAAGCAGTGGGTGCCGGTGCTGATGGTGGCGCTGCTGATCCTCGGCATGGTGGTGATCATCCTGCGCAACTTGGTGTTCACCGGGAACAACTGGCTGACGCTGCTGGGCCTCGGATGCATCCTGGGTGGCCTGTACACCGCCACCAAGTGGCGATAGCACCGACGGCGGTTCTGCGCGCGGTCAGCGCGAAGTTGTCCACACCGCGAGATGACACCGGTGTGATTCCACCCACGGTTGTCCACAGCCTTGTGAACACGACCGACCCGACCCGACCTGGCGCTCAGTCGTAGAGCGGGGCGACCACGATCATGTCCTCGAGGCAGTGCTTGGGCGGGGGCGGGTCGTCGTCGGGAGCGAGCGTCAGACGCAGCTCGACCCCGCACACGTCGCAGCGGTAACGCATGTTGACCTTGCGGAGATCGCCGGGCTCGGGCGGCGGCGCCGGCGGCGCCGAGAGCGCCGACAGCATCGCCATCCCGATCTTCCACAGCACCACCATCAGCACCAGCCCGAACAGCGCCCACACGACGCTGCCCACAGATGCCGCCACGACCATGACGCCACGCTACCGGGTTATCCCCAGCCCCTGTGCACAAGATCGGCCGGTCGCGGATGGAGGAAAATCCGACCACCTCTAGCTCGGTCGACGCGACAGATGAGGTCCCCGCGGCGGCCACCACCGACCGTCACGGGCCGTGCGGGCACGCCGTGACGGCGTCAGCCGAGGCGCTCGATGATCGTGGCGTTCGCCATCCCGCCGCCCTCGCACATCGTCTGCAAGCCGTAGCGTCCGCCGGTGCGCTCGAGCTCGTTCACCAGCGTCGTCATCAAGCGGGTACCCGAGCAACCCAGCGGGTGACCGAGCGCGATCGCACCACCGTTGACGTTGACCCGATCGGGGTCGGGGTGATGCTCGCGAGCCCAGGCGACGACCACGGCGGCGAACGCCTCGTTGATCTCGACGAGGTCGATGTCGTCGAGCGTCAAGCCGGCGCGTTCGAGCACCCGGTGGGTCGCCGGGATCGGCGCAGTGAGCATCAAACGGGGGTCGGCGCCCGCCAACGCGAACTCGACGAACCGGGCCCGGGGGGTCAGGCCCAGCGAACGGGCCCGCTCCTCGCTCATGATCAGCAGCGCCGACGCCCCGTCGGTGATCTGCGACGAGTTGCCGGCGGTCACCCGACCTCCGTCGTGTTCGGCCACGAACGACGGTTTCAGCTTGGCGAGCGTCTCGAGGGTCGTCTCGCGCAAGCCCTCGTCGCGGGTCATCGGTCTGCCGTCGGCCCCGAGCACCGGCAGGATCTCCTGCTCGAACCGGCCCTCGTCGCTGGCCCGGGCCGCCCGCTGCTGCGACGCCACGCCAACCGCGTCCATCTCGTCGCGGGTGATGCCCCAGCGGTCGGCGATCAGCTCCGCCGAGATCCCCTGCGGGACCAAGCCGCCGTGGGGCGCATACCGGGCGCCGATACGCGGCCCGAACGGGTAGCCGTACTTGCCGTCGGCCATCGAGGCACCCATCGGCACCCTGGTCATCACCTCGACGCCACCGGCGACGACCACGTCGTACGCGCCGGCGATCACCCCCTGGGCGGCGAAATGGGCGGCCTGCTGGCTCGACCCGCACTGGCGGTCGACCGTCGTGCCGGGCACCGATTCCGGCCAGCCGGCGGCGAGCACCGCGTTGCGGGCCACGTTGGCCGCCTGCTCGCCGACCTGCATCACGCACCCGAACACGACATCGTCGACCACTGCCGGGTCGAGGTCGTTGCGGTGCTGGAGCGCCTCGAGGGTGGCCGCCGCGAGGTCGACGGGGTGCCAGTCCTTGAGCTTGCCGTTCCGACGCCCGAGAGGCGTCCTGATCGCGTCGACGATCACCGCGGTGGCCATCTGGCGAGTCTGGCCGCGAGGCGATGATCGGGCGCTACCGGAGCATCGTTCGCGCCGGCGGGGGCGGCCGCCGCCGGGCGGGTCCGTTGTGGAACAGACCTGCTCCAGCTAGACACGTGGTAGCTGCATCGACTGCAGCACCCTCTTCCCCCCGGAGAACCATGTATCGCTCACTCGCTCGTTGGTGCTACCGCCGGCGCTGGATCGTCGTCGGTGCGTGGCTCGTGGTGTTGATCGGGCTCAACGTGCTGGGTGGGGCGATCGGCGCGGCGTTCGACGGCGGGTTCGAGACCCCCGAGTCCGAGAGCAGCGCCGGGTTCGAGACGGTGTCGGAGTACTTCCCGGGTGCGAGCAGCGTGTTCGGCGGCCAGATCGTGTTCCGGTCGCCCGACGGCGTCGAGCGAACAGCGGTCACCGAGCCGATGACGGCACTGTTCGACGACCTCGCGACGATCGACGGGGTCAGCGTGATCAGCCCCTACACGCCGTTCGGCGCCGACCAGATCAGCGCCGACGGCACCATCGCGTTCGCCGAACTCAACCTCGACAACAGCATCGACGACACCGAGTCGGCGGCGATCGGGAAACGGATCGCCGCCGAGCTCCCCGACATCGACGGGGTCCAGATCGAGATCGGCGGCGCGGCCTTCGCCGAGTTCGCTCCTCCCGAATCGGAACTGATCGGGCTGGCGTTCGCGATCGTGGTGCTGATCCTCGCCTTCGGATCGGTGCTGGCGATGGGCCTCCCGATCGGCATCGCCGTCGCCGGCGTCGGTGCCGGCGGCTTCGGCCTGGTCTCGCTGCTCACCAACGTGTTCACGATCCCCGAGTTCGCGCCGCTGATCGGCATCATGATCGGCCTCGGCGTCGGCATCGACTACGCCTTGTTCATCGTCACCCGGTACCGCGAACTGACCCGTGCCGGGGCGACCCCCGAGCAGGCCACCGTCGGGGCGATGGACACCGCCGGCCGGGCGGTCGTGTTCGCCGGCATCACCGTGGTGCTGTCGTTGCTCGGCATGTTGCTGATCGGCCTCCGCTTCGTGGCCGGCCTCGGCATCGCCGCCGCCGCCACCGTGTTCGTCACGCTGGTGGCGTCGATCACCCTGTTGCCGGCGCTGCTGGCGCTCGCCCACGACCGGATCGAGGTGACGCGCTGGCGCGGCCTGGTCGCCGCCGGGTTCGCGGCGCTCGCCCTGCTCGGTCTCGGGCTGAAGCTCCCGGCGCTGGCGGCGATCGGTGCCGTCTTCTTCGTCGGCACGCTGCTCGCCAGCCTCGCCATCAGACCACTGCGTTCCAAGGTGCCGCCACGCCGCGAGCGTGCGATCCGCGACACGTGGGCCTACCGGTGGAGCCGCGTCGTACAGGCCAAGCCGTGGACCGGCGTCCTGGTCGCCGGAGGCATCCTGCTGGTGCTCACCGCGCCCGTGCTCGGCCTGCGCCTCGGCTTCTCCGACGAGGGCAACTTCCCCGACGGCACCACCACCCGCAAGGCGTACGACCTGGTCGCCGACGGGTTCGGCCCCGGTTTCAACGGCCCGTTCCTGCTGGCGATCGAGACCGGCGGCCAGTCCGACCTGGTGGTCGTGCAGCAGCTGGCGGCGACGATCGCCGCCGACCCGGGCGTCGACTCGGTGTCCGAGCCGTTCGCCAGCAAGCGCTCCGACCCCGACGGCGGCTCGGCCTACATCGTGCGGATCATCCCCACCAGCTCACCGCAGGACGAGGTCACCGAAGACACCGTGCAGCGCCTGCGCGGCAGCGTCATCCCCCCGGTGGTCGCCGGCACCGGCGTCGTCGCCCATCTCACCGGTTCGGTGCCCGCCAACATCGACTTCAGCGACTACCTCGGCGGTCGCATCCCGCTCTTCTACGGGGCGGTGCTGGCGGTGTCGTTCCTGCTGCTGATGATGGTGTTCCGGTCGCTGTTGGTGCCGCTCAAGGCGGTGATCATGAACATGCTGTCGATCTCGGCCGCCTACGGCGTGGTCGTCGCGATCTTCCAGTGGGGCTGGCTGGGCGGGCTCACCGGCATCGAGCCGGCCCCGATCGAGCCGTTCGTGCCGATGATGCTGTTCGCGATCGTGTTCGGGTTGTCGATGGACTACGAGGTGTTCCTGCTGTCGCGCGTCAAGGAGGAATACGACCGCACCGGTGACCCCGTCAACTCGGTCGCCGACGGCCTCGCCGCGACGGCGAGGGTGATCACGGCCGCGGCCGCCATCATGGTGGTGGTGTTCGGTGCCTTCCTGCTGGAGGACAACCGCATCGTCAAACTGTTCGGGACCGGCCTGGCGCTCGCCGTGCTGCTCGACGCGACGTTGGTCCGCCTGTTGCTGGTGCCCGCCACGATGGAGCTGCTCGGTTCGAAGAACTGGTGGTTCCCGAAGTGGCTCGACCGCATCGTGCCCACGCTCCACGTCGAAGGCCACACGCTCACCGAGTTGCACGCCGGATTCGAATCGCCGGCGACGCCCGACGCCGACGAGCGAGTGCCCGTCGACGCCTGATCGACCGGCGCCGGTTGCGGGGCGTCACGACATGGGGTCGATGCGGCCCGTCAGATCGGTGATCGCCACCACCTCGTCGTCGGCGAGGGCCGACGCGAACCGGGCCTGCACCGAGCGGCGGTAGGTGACGTTCATCTCGCGCCACAGGGTGCGCCCGCGCGTGGTGAGCTCGACCTCGACGGCGCGGTGGTCGTCGCCGGGCACGTCATGGCGTCTGGCGACCCAGCCCTCCTCCTCGAGGCGGTCGAGCCGACGACTCAGACTCGACGGCGGGATCCGCAACCCGGCGGCGATCTGCTGCGGCCTGGCCCGGCCCCCGAGGTCGCGCAGCGCGGCCAACACCTCGAACCAGCCCAACGGCACCGCCCACTCGAGCCGCAGGTCTTCGTCGACCCCCCTCGCCACCGCCGTCACGACCGAGTGCAGCTCGCGCCAGGCGACGACCCGGGCGGCGTCGAGACGGGGCATGAGTCGTCAGTCGGTGTTCTTGAGGGCGTCGGCGAACGCCGCGACGGCCTCGTCGATCTCGTCGGCCGTGACGACCAGCGGCGGCATCCAGCGGATGACGTTGCCGAACGTGCCGGCGTTCATGAGGATCAGGCGCCCCTCGCGCAGACAGTGCCCGAGCACGGGCGCGACACGCGCCGGGTCCTCGAAACTGGCGGCCACCATCAAGCCGGGGCCACGCACCTGCCGCAGCACCGGGTACCGCTCCTTGAGTTGACTGAGGCCGTCGCGCAACTGGCTGCCGCGGGCGCGCACGTTGTCCATGAACCCCGGCTCGCTCATCACCTCGATGGTGGCCAGCGCCGCCGCGCATCCCATCGGGTTGCCGCCGTAGGTGCCGCCGTGGCTGCCCGTCGTCCACAGGTCGTCGAGCTCGCGGCGGGTGCCGAGCGCCGAGAACGGGAAGCCGGAAGCGATGCCCTTGGCCATGCAGATGATGTCGGGCTCGACACCCAGGTGGTCGACGGCGAACCATTCGCCGGTACGCCCGAACCCGCTCTGCACCTCGTCGGCGACGAACATGATGCCGTGCTCGCGGCAGCGCTCGACGATGCCCTCGACGAACGCCTGCGGGGCCGGCACGTAGCCGCCCTCGCCGAGCACCGGCTCCATGATCACGGCGGCGGTCTCGGCGGGTGCGGTCTGCGACAGCAACAACCGGTCGAAGGCCCGCAGCGCGGCCTTGATCGTCGCGTCCTGATCGCTCGCCAGCGGGTCGGGGAACGGGGCGACGAACACGCCGCTGGGCAGCGGGGCATGGCCCGACCGGTAGATCGTCTTCGACGTTGTCATCGCCATCGCCAGATGGGTGCGCCCGTGGAACGAGCCCTGGAACACGATCACGTTCTGGCGTTTGGTGACCTGCTTGGCCAGCTTGATCGCTGCTTCGGTGATCTCGGCCCCCGAGTTCGCGAAGAAGAACGTGTCGATGCTGGCCGGCGTGATCTCGTCGAGTTTCGCGGCCAGCGGCTGCATCAGGTCGTGGGTGAACACGTTGACCTGGGCGTGCACGAAACGCTCGGCCTGGGCGGCGATCGCGGCGGTGACCTTCGGATGGCAGTGGCCCGTGGAGTTGACCGCGATGCCGGCGGCGAAATCGAGGTACTCGTGCCCGTCGGTGGTGGTGACCCGGCAACCTCGGCCGCTCGCCACCTGCAGATCGGTCACCTTGAACCAGACGTTGGAGAGGTTCGACATGCCGCGAGCCTAGACACCGCGCCGACCCCGTCGCGCACCCTGTCGCGCCGGTCGTCGCCGGTCGTCACCGGCGCCTACATCGACGCCGCGAGCGCCAGTGCCTCGTCCCACGAGACGGCGTTCATCAGCGGTCTGCGGAACGGCATCACGTGGCGCGGCATGTTCAGCCCGAGCACCCCGCGCAGCCGCCCGGCCCGGCCGAAGAGCGCCGCGAACTGACGGTCGGCGACCGACCCGGCGACGACCCGCACCTCGTCGTCGGGGCCGGCCCGGCCGAGGAACTGGATCCGACGGTCGTACTGCTCGCTCCAGAAGAACGGCACCGGCGCGTACGGCTCGGTCGGCTCGCCGGCCGCCTCGCGCAGCAGGTTCCGGCCGGCGTGGGCGCCCTGCTCGGCGGCGTTCGTCCAGTGCTCGACGCGCATCTCCTCGTCGAAGAGCGGGTTGTGCCAGCGCATCATGTCGCCGGCCGCATACACCATCGGTACCCCGACGTTGAGGTCGGACCCGCACACCACACCATCGGCGACCCGCAGCCCGGAACCCTCCAGCCAGCCGACCGCCGGTGCGACGCCGATGCCCACCACGACGACGTCGCACGGGATCTGCTCGCCGTCGACGACCACCGATCGCGGCCCGAGCCCGTCGACGGCCACCCCGCACCGGATCTCGACGCCTCGGTCGTCGTGCACGGCGGCCACGGCGGCACCCATCTCGCCGCCGAAGGCACGCATCAGCGGAGCGGGGGCGCCCTCGAGCACGAGCACCGAGTTGCCCAGTTGGTGCGCCGTCGCCGCGACCTCGAGGCCGATGAAGCCCGCCCCGATCACCACCACCCGATGACCGCCGTCCATGATGCGGTTGCGCAGGCTGAGCGCGTCGTCGAGGGTGCGCAGGCACAGCGCGTGCGGAAACTCGCCTTGGCCGGGCAGCCGGCGCGGCGAGGCCCCCGTCGCCATGACCAACCCGTCGTACGCCACGGTGCCGCCGTCGGCGAGGGTGATCAGCCGGGCGCCGGTGTCGAGCCCGGTGGCGGCGGTGCCGAGCCGCCAGGTCGCCCGCAGCGACCCCATGTCGTCGGGCCGGCGCAGGGCGATGCGCTCGGGCTCCCATTCGCCCGACAGCAGCCGCTTCGACAGCGGCGGTCGGTCGTAGGGCAGGTGGCGTTCGGCCCCGATCACGGTGATCGCCCCGTCGTAGCCGCCGGCCCGCAGCGCCTCGACCGCCCGCAAGCCGGCCAAGGACCCTCCCACCACCACGACGTCGCGCATCATGGTTGGATTCGTAGCACGTCGGTTCCCTACGGTGAACACCGTGACCGAACCACCCGGCTGTTCCATCGACGCCATCAACGAGATGTTGCGCACCCAGTTCGCCGGGTCGGCCAACCGCTGCGTCGAGCTCGGCGCCGACTATGCCGTCGCCGCCTACGACGTGACGCCCAGCGACATCCGACCCGGCGGGTTCGTGTCGGGCCCGTGCCAGTTCGCCCTCGTCGACGCCGCGCTCTGGTTCGTCACGTTCGCCGCGCTCGGCCGGATCGAGCCGATGACGCTCACCTCCGAGGTGTCGATCCGTTATCTGCGGCCCGCCCGCGGCGACCGCATGTTGTGCCGTGCCACGCTCGAAGCGGCCAGCCGCCGCAGCGTCGTGGCCACCGCCCACGTGTGGTGCGAGGGGAACCCCGACAAGATCACCGCCACCGCCCAGGGCACCTACGCGATCCCGCTACCACGGTGAACCCACCGGCATGACCGAACGCCCCCGCTTCCACCTCGCCTTCCCGGTCGACGACCTCGCCGCCGCCCGGCACTTCTACGGCGACGTGCTCGGCTGTGCCGAGGGCCGCTCGGCCGACCACTGGGTCGACTTCGACCTCTACGGGCACCAGATCGTGGCGCACCTCGTCGAGCACCGCTCGCAACGCGCCCACAACCCGGTCGACGGCGACGCCGTCCCGGTGCCCCACTTCGGCCTGCTGCTGCGGCCCGCCGACTGGCACACCCTCGCCGACCGGCTGCGCGCCGCCGGCACCGAGTTCGTGATCGAACCACACACCCGGTTCGCCGGCGAGGCCGGCGAGCAGTCGACGATGTTCGTGCTCGACCCGGCCGGCAACGCGCTCGAGTTCAAGGCGTTCGCCGACGACGCGATGATCTTCAGGCGCTGACGGCTACCACGAACGGAACGTGACGCTGAGGCGGGGGCCGCTGACCGCCCGCACCTTCGGCACCGTGTGCTCCCAGTCGTGCTGGCACGCCCCGCCCATCACGAACAGGTCGCCGTCGCCGAGCGACCAACCCACCGACGCGCCGCCGCCGCGCGGCCGCAGGCGCAGCGGACGCGGTGCGCCCAGGCTGACGATCGCGATCACCGGGTTGGCGACCACGTGACGGTGACGGTCGCCGTGCCAGGCGACCGAGTCGTCACCGTCGCGGTAGAGGTTGAACCCGATCGAGTCGAACGGTTCGTCGTAACGCTCGGCGAGCAGCAGGCGGATGTCGCGCAGGATCGGCAGCGGCTCGCGACAGCCGTCGTCGGCGCGCCACCACGCCGACAGCCGCGGCTCGTCGACGATCCGGTCGTACATCGGTACCCCGGTGCGCTGGCGCAACGGCAGCGTGGCGACCAGCGCGTCGAAGACCTCGTCGGCGCCGCGCAGCCACCCGGGCACCACGTCGACCCACGTGGTGGCGTCGAGCGCGTGCCGCCGGCAGCCGCCCAGACCGGGATCGAACTGCGGGGTCAGCGCCCCGAACAGCGACCGTTGACAGAACACGTGTTCGATTCTCGCGCCGTCGCCGCCTGCCCGTCAACGGCCGGCTGTCGGGCACACTGGGTGACCGTGGAACCGATCGACGACCCCGGCGACGAACGCCTGAGCGACTACCGCGACCTCAAGGACGCGGCCGCCCGGCGACGGATCGAAGGCGACGAGTTCTTCGTGGCCGAGGGCCCGGTCGCCATCGAGCGCCTGCTGGCCGCCGGCCACCGGGTGCGCTCGGTGCTGGTGTCGGACCGCAAGCACCCCCGGCTCGCCGGCCTGCTCGGCCCGCTCGCCGCCCCGGTGTACGTCGTCGACGCGTCCGTGCTGAGCGCGATCGTGGGGTTCGACCTGCACCGCGGGGCGATCGCCGCCGCCGACCGCGCCCCGCTCGCCTCGCTCGACACGGTGATCGCCGGTCACCGCCGGGTGGCGATCCTCGAAGGGCTCAACGACCCCGAGAACCTGGGCGCGGTCGCCCGCTCGGCGAGGGCGTTCGGGATCGGGGCACTCGTGCTCGACCCGACCTGCATCGATCCGTACACCCGCCGCACCGTGCGCGTCAGCATGGGCGAGGTGTTGCACCTGGCGTTGTGCCGGCTCGACGCCGACGCCTGGCCGGGGGCGCTCGAGCGGCTGGCCGCCGCCGGCTTCACGACCTGGGCGATGACCCCGGCCGCCGACGCCGTCGACATCTGGTCGCTCGAGGTGCCCGAACGGCTCGGAGTGATGCTCGGCGCCGAGGGGCCGGGGCTCTCCGCGCCGGCGTTGCGGGCGGCGACGAAGCGGGTCCGGCTGCCGATCGCCGCCGACGTCGACTCGCTGAACGTCGGCGCCGCGGCGGCGGTGGCGTTCGCGGTCGCCGGACGGGGGAATCGAGCGTCGTGATCGTCGAACTGCCCGACCACCCCGGCTACCACCCGCCCGAGCCGTACGCCGGAGCCGACCACCCGATGCGCCGCCTGACGCGGGCGACCGCCCTCGGCGAGCCATGGACGCCCGACGACGCCGAGCGCGTCGCCGTCGTGTTCGACGGTCTCGCCGCGACGTGGAGCGAGCGCCACGTCGACCCCACCAAGGCGGCGCCGGTGCTCGACGCGATCGAGCGCGGCGGGCCGCCCCTCGACGCCCGCTGGATCGAACTCGGCTCGGGCACCGGGGCCGGTGCGCGCATCCTGCACGGCAGGGTCCGCCAGCAGGTCTCGGTCGACCTGTCGGCGCAGATGCTCGCCCACGCGCCCACCGACCTGGCGCCCCGGGTGCAGGCCGACTCGTCGTGCCTGCCCTTCGCCGACGACACCGCGGATGTGGTGCTGTTGATCAACATGCTGCTGTTCCCAGCCGAGGTCGACCGCGTGTTGCGGCCCGGCGGGCACCTCGTGTGGGTCAACACGCTCGGCGACCAGACACCGATCCACCTGCCGCCCGCCGACGTCGCGGCGGCGCTCCCCGGCGACTGGACCGGGGTGGCGGCGCGCGCCGGCTGCGGCCTGTGGGCGGTGCTCCGCCGCACGTGACCGCTGCCCACCGCGCGAAGCTCGCACCATGACCGAGCAGCCGATCTCCCGCTTCGACGCCCCCGACCTCGAGGACCTCCCCGACGACATCCGCGCCCGGATCCTGGCGGTGCAGGACAAGTCGGGCTTCGTGCCCAACGTGTTCTTGGCGTTCGCCCGGCGGCCCGCCGAGTTCCGGGCGTTCTTCGCCTTCCACGACGCGCTGATGGAATCGAACGAGGGGTTGTCGAAGGCCGAACGCGAGCTGATCGTGGTGGCCACCTCGGCGACGAACCACTGCCTCTACTGCGTCGTCGCGCACGGTGCGATCCTGCGGATCCGGGCCAAGAACCCGCTGATCGCCGATCAGGTGGCCACCAACCCCGCCAAGGCCGACCTCACCGAGCGGCAGCGCCACATCGTCGAGTTCGCGCTCAAGGTCGCCGGTGACTCGGCGAACGTGAGCGACGACGACCTCGCCGCGATGCGGGCGCGCGGGTTCAGCGACGACGAGATCTGGGACATCGGGGCGATCACCGCCTTGTTCGCGTTGTCGAACCGCTACGCCAACTTCACCGGCATGCGCCCCAACCCCGAGTTCTACGCGATGGCCCGCTGAGCGCTCGGCGGCGCGTTCGTCGTAACGTCGGCGCAGGACAACAGGAGGGAGCGTCCGTGGAGTTCGATCTGATGACCGGGGCGGGCACCTGGGCCGACACCGCCGAGTTCGCACGGCTGCTCGAGGCGAACGGGTTCTCGGGGATGCTGTTCACCGAGACGGCCGAGGTGCCGTGGATGAAGATCGCCGCCGCCGCGACGGCGGCGCCGACACTGCACTTCAGCACCGGCATCGCCGTCGCCTTCCCGCGCAGCCCGATGATCTCCGCGGCAGTGGCCTGGGAGATGGCCCACAACACCGGAGGACGTTTCCGGCTCGGCCTCGGCAGCCAGGTGAAGGGCCACGTCGTACGCCGCTACTCGGCCGAGTTCAAGCCGGCCGCCGCCCGCCTGCGCGACTACGTGGCAGCCGTGAAGGCCTGCCTGCGGGCCTTCCGGGGCGACGAGCCGCTCGCCCACGACGGTCCGTTCTACCAGTTGAACTACCTGCCGGCGGCCTGGTCGCCGCCGCGCCACGAGTTCGACGACATCAAGGTCGACATCAGTGCCGTCGGCCCGCTGATGACGAGGGTCGCCGGCGAGGTCGCCGACGGCGTGCACGTCCATCCGCTGCACTCGATGCACTACCTCGAGCACCGCCTGCTCCCCGGTGTCGCCGCCGGCGCCACCGCCGCCGGGCGCGATCCCGGTGCGATCGAGCTCGTCATCCCGGTGTTCGCCGTCCCCGGCGACACCCCCGAAGAGCGCGCCGCCCTCGTGCAGCGGGCCCGCAGCCAGATCGCGTTCTACGGGTCGACGCCGAACTACGCCTTCCAGTTCGACGACCTCGGCTTCGACGGGTCGACGGCGCGACTCGGGGCGTTGATCCGCCAGGGCAAGTTCGACGAGATGGCGGCCGCGATCACCGACGAGATGCTCGAGCACTTCGCGGTGGTCTGCCGCTGGGACGAGCTCGCCGACCGGCTGATCCAGCGCTACTCGGGCACCGCCAGCCGGCTGGTGATGTACCTCGCCGAGGAGTCGATCCGTCGCGACCCCACAGCAGCCGGCAGGTGGGGTGAGGTGGCGCGGGCGGTGCGGACCGCCCGCTGACCGACATGACCGATCGGCGCATCGACGGCCCCGAGCTGTTCGCGATCGTGGGGTCGGCGCTCGCCGTGGTCGCCTTCGTCGTCGCGGTCGGCGTCGGCGTCGGCGTCGGCGGCCGGGCAGGTGAACGTGCGACGCCGGGGGCGTCCTCGGACGGGGCGGTCGCCGACCCGCTCGCCGACCCCGCCGTGGTGGTGCTGGCGGCCGCCGAGGCGATGCGCGGCGTCACCAGCGTCGAGTTCCAGCTGCGCCGCAGCGGGGCACCGGTGTTCATCGACCAGTTCGGCCGGATCGCGCTCGATCGGCTGCGGGGCCAGTTCGCGGTGCCCAACCGGGCCCAGGCCGAACTGACGGTCACCGTCAACGGCGACCTCACCACCCGGCTCGGGGCGATCGCGATCGACGCCGAGGTGTGGATCTCCAATCCGGTCACCGGCGACTTCGAGACGCTGCCCGACGGCTACGACATCGACCCGTCGAAGTTCTTCGACCCCGAGGGCGGGTGGCGTCCGCTGCTGATGAACCTGCGCGACATCGAGCTGGTCGCCGTCGACGACCGCGGCGGTGAGCGTTACCACGTGCGCGGGGTCGCCCCGGCCGCCCAGGTGCGCGAGATCACCGTCGGGCTGGTGCGCGGCCAGGACGTCGCGGTCGACTTGTGGATCCATCCGGCGACGAACCTCGTCACGGCCGCCGAGTTCAGCACCATCATCGACGGCGCGGCGGCCGACTGGGTGCTCGGGCTCGACCGCTACGGCGACGCGTTCACGATCGACCCACCCGAACCGGCGGTCGACTGACATGGGCGACGCACCCGGCGCGCCGGCAGCCCGACGACGGCCGTCACCGGCCGCGATCCTGGCCGTGGTCGGGTTCAGCGTGTTCGTCGCCGCCGACGACCTGACCGTCGTGTCGACGATGCTGCGGCCGATCATCGGTGACCTCGGCCTGGTGCTGCCCGACGGGCTCGACGACGCCGCCTGGGTGGTCAACGCCTACCTGATCGCGTTCGTCGCGGTGATGCCGATCGCCGGCCGGATCAGCGACGTGCTCGGAAGGCGCCGGACGTTCGTCGGTTCGTACCTGGTGTTCCTCGTCGGAACCACCCTGATCCCGCTGTCGACGGGCTTCGATGCGCCGTTCGGGTGGTTCCTCACCGGACGCGTGCTCACCGCGCTCGGCGGCGGGGCGATGGTGCCGGTCGCGCTCGCCGTCGTCGGCGACGTGTACCCCGAGGGCAAACGGGCGAGGGCCCTCGGCACCCTCGGCGCGATCGAGACGATGGGCTGGGTCTGGGGTCCGCTGTACGGCGCGATGCTGGTGCGGTTCCTGTCGTGGCAGTGGCAGTTCTGGTTGAACATCCCGCTCGCGGTGGCCGGCATGGCGGCATCGTGGTGGGCGCTCGCCGGCCACGACCGCCCGCCGGCTGCCCGACGCGTCAACTGGACGGGGGCGGCGCTGCTCACGGTGGCGCTCGTGTCGCTCAACATGGCGCTGCTCGGGTCGGCCGAGATCCAGAGCGTGAACGGGCTCGACGAACTCACCGGCGGCGGCTCGGACCTGCGCTGGCTGTACGCGGTGGCAGCGATCGCCGCGTTCGCGTTCGTCGGGCAGCAGCGGCGGGCCGCCAATCCGCTGTTCGACCCGCACCTGTTCGCCGGGCGCAACCTGCGGGCGGCGCTGCTGGTCAACTTCGTGGTCGGGGCCGGCCTGGTGATCGCGATGGTCGACGTGCCGCTGTTCATCAACTCCGTCGAGATCGACCTCGAACGGGCCGCGGTGTACGCCGGCTGGACGCTGTCGGCGCTGACCGCCGCGATGGCGGTCGCCTCGTACGCCGGCGGGCGGGCCACCGAACGATGGTGGTACCGGCCGCCGGTGCTGGCCGGGCTGACGTCGGCCACGGTCGCGTACGCCTGGATGGGCGCATCGTGGACCGCCGACACGTCGTACCCGGTGTTCGCCTTACAACTCGGCTTGCTCGGCGCCGGGTTCGGGCTGACCGTCGCCCCGACCACCAGTGCGGTGGTCGACGCCGCCGCCCACGATCGCCGCGGCGCCGCCGCCGCGATCGTGATGGTGGTGCGCCTGCTCGGCTTCAGCGTCGGACTGTCGGCGTTGACCGCCTGGGGCCTGACCCGCTTCAACGAGCGGCGGGCGACGGTCGATCTGCCGTCGATCACCGATCCCGGTTTCGAGGCCGCGCTGCGCGCCGCCCAGGAGACCCTCACCGCCGAAGCGATCGCCGACACGTTCACCGCCGCCGCGGTGGTGATCGCCGCCGGACTGCTGACCACTTTCGCGATGCGCCGCATCACGACCCACGGAGACACCACCATGAGCGACACGCCCGAACCGTCCGCCGCCACCGCCGGTCCGGCCGAACAACCGGCCGAACAACCGGCCGAACAACCGGCCGCGACGCGACGCGTCCACACCCTGATCGGCACCCTGGCGGTGCTGATGATCGGTGCGTTCGCCACCGTCGCCGTGCTGTTCGTCCGCGTCGCCGATGCCCGATCCGACGCCGACGCCGCCCGCACCGAACTGGCGACCATCCGCGCCGATCTCGAGCGCGTCGAGGCGGGCGCCGCGCTCTACGCGTCGCAGATCACCGGCTTCCAGCAGCAGCTCGTCGCCCTGCAACCGCAGGTGTCGGCCGGTGTCGCCGAGGCGATCGCCGGCTTGCGGGCGTTCGGCGAGTCGACGATCTCGTTCGACGTCAGCATCGACGAGGTGATCCCGATCGACACCACGGTGTCGATCACCCGCACCGTCGCGGTGCCGATCAAGACCTCGATCCCGATCCAGGAGTCGTTCGACACGACGATCCGGGTCGACACCCGGTTGGGTTTCAGCGTGCCGGTCGACGTGACGGTGCCGGTCGACATCGACGTGCCGGTCGACCTGGTCGTCGACATCCCGATCGACGAGACCGTACCGATCCGCGACGAGTTCCCCGTGCAGCTCGAGGTGCCGATCGTGATCGACGTCGGCGAGACCGAACTGGCGAACCTGACCGATGCGCTCGCCGCCGGCCTCGAGGCGCTGCAGGAGGTGTTGACCGGCCTCGGCGGCTGACGGATCGCCTGGGCGGCCGGCGCCCGCCGGTCAGCGCCCGCCGCCGGGGTCAGCGCGGGGCGATGAAGCCGGCGCGTACCTGGGCCCGGGCGTTCTCGAGCTCGATGCGGGCGTGGCTGAGGCGGGGCAGGTCGTGGGCACGACGGGCGTCGTCACGGCGCCGCCATGCGTCGAGCAGTTGTCCGAAGGCGTGGAGTTGCGTCGTGGTCATGGCCCCCAGCGTACGAACCGGCCCCCGCAGGACCAATTTCGAAACCATGCTTCTACTGGCACATTGGCCTCATCTCCTTTGGATGACAAAGCGTTTCGTCAATGCACCGATGAAACTAAACTTCACCCCGTGATCGAACTGGATGACATCAACATCGACATCGTCGACCTGTTGCAGGCCGACGGACGGATCTCGTTCCGCGAACTCGGCGAGCGGGTCGGGCTCTCGGCGCCGGCGGTCGCCGAACGGGTCCGCAAGCTCGAGGAGCAGGGCGTCATCAAGGGGTACCGGGCGGTGGTCGACTACGAGGCCCTCGGGTTCCCGCTGCTGTGCGTGATCCGGCTCAACTCGCCGCGCGGCGCCCAGGGGGTCGACGAGATCATCACCGCCACCCCCGAGGTGATCGAGGCCAACCGGGTGACGGGGTCCGAGTCGCACGTGATCAGGGCCCGGCTGCGCAGCACCACCCACCTCGAGGACCTGCTCGACAAGCTGTGGGAGTTCGGCGACTCGGTCACCAACATCGTCACCAGTTCGCCGGTGCCGCGCCGCCCGATGCGTCTGCGCTCGGTGCTGCCGCGCCGCTCGTGACGGGTCAGGACGCGCCAGCGGGGCCGGACGCTGCCGGCCCCGCTGGTCGTCGTCGCGGCGGGCTCGACCCGCCGTCAGTGAACGGTCAGTTGCCACCCTCGTTGAGCGTGACCTCGATCGGCGCGTAGTCGGCTCCGAACGGATCGGCACCGGTCTGGATGCGGGTCCAGGCCTCCTCGACAATGTCGTTGGTGTAGGCGCCATCGGTCGGTGCTGCGGTCAGCACGGTCGTGCCTTCCAGGTTGGGGGTGTTGAGGCTGAGCTCGACGGTGGTGTCCCAGGCGGCCTGATCGATGTAGCCGATCCCGTTCGCCGACGGCCAGATCAGCTTGTTGATCTCGTTCATCTGCCACAGCTGGTGGCTGGCGCCCAAGGTCGGCCCGGCGGCGAGCACGATCTGCTGGCACGCCTCGACGTTGTCGCGGCAGTACATCCAGCCCTCCATCGAGGCAGCCACGAACGAGACCGCCATGTCGCGGTACTCGGCGTCGTTGGCGAGCCGTGCGGCGTCGGCCCAGATCGCATCCTGCAACATCCCGACACCAGCGTCGGTGTAGTTGACGACGTTGAAGTCGGCCGGGGTGTACAGCTCGCCGGTGGCCGGGTTCACGGCCTCCAACACCTGGGCGTACTCGTTGTAGGTCATCGCCTCTGCGGCGTCGATCTCACCGTCGAGCAGGGCGACCATGTCGAAGTTCTGGCCGACCAGTTCCACGTCGGTGGCCGGGTCGAGCCCCGCCGCGCCGAGCGCCGCGAACACCTCGTACTCGTTGCCGTAGCCCCAGTTGCCGATCTTCTTGCCGGCGAAGTCGGCCGGCGACGTGATGCCCTTGTCGACGAACGACACCTGGAGGGTGCCGGAGCGCTGGAAGATCTGGGCGATGTTCACGATGTCGGCACCTGCCTCGCGGCTGGCCAGCGCCTTCGACACCCACGAGATGGCGAAGTCGACATCGCCGTTGGCGAGCTGGGTCTGCGGCACGATGTCGACGCCGCCTTCCAGGATCGTCACGTCGAGGCAATGGTTGGCGAAGAACCCCTGATCCTGGGCGGCGTAGTAGCCGGCGAACTGGGCCTGCGTGAACCACTGCAGCTGGAGGCTCATCGCGCGAGGTGTCTCGCACTCCATCGCCATGTCGTCGGCCATGTCGTCGGCCATCGTGGTCTCGGGGGCCGGCTCATCGGCAGGTTCATCCGCCGGCTCAGCGGCAGGTTCATCCGCCGGCTCGGCGGTCGGCTCAGCGGCCGGCTCGGCCGTGTCGTCGTCGCCACCGCAGGCTGCGGCAACGAGCGACAGCGCGGCGAGCGCCCCGATCACCTTGGTGATCTTGCGTGTTCTCATGTTGTTTCTCCCCCCGGGGCAGCGCCCCGTCGTTGTTTGATGATGCTCTCCAAGAGGACGGAGATCAGGTAGAAGCTGAGCCCCAACAGGCACGCTCCCATGACATATGCCCATGCCACCGCCGTTTTCGAGTTGGCGAAGTTGGATGGGATGAAGTAACCGAGGCCGTTCTGTCGTCCCCCAAAGTACTCGCTCACGAAGGCCGTGATCACGGCGGTCGGGGCAGCAATCTTGAGGGCGGTGAACAGGTACGGCAAGGCGTTCGGGATGCGGGTCTTGGTGAGGATTGCCACCGGTGACGCAGCATACGACCGCATCAACTCGAGATGCGTCGGGTGCACCTGCCGAAGCCCCTTGGCGACGTTGACGAGCACGATGAAGAACACGATCAGCATCACCATCAGGCGCCGTGGAATCTCGCTGGTGCTGGCGAACATGTTCTGGAACACGGCCACCAGCACGATGATCGGCACGGCGTTGAGAGCGACCGCCAACGGCGACACGAGCTCGTTGAGGATGTTGAACCGCATCAGCAAGAAGGCGGCAGCGATGCCGAGCAGGGTGCCCGCCAGCAGCCCGACCAGGGCGTTGCTGCCCGAGGCGAACGCGGCGCTGCGCACGAGACCGGTGTTGTCCAAGAAGGCGCTCCAGATCGCGCTCGGAGCCGGCAGGAAATAGGGCTTGAGGTCGAAGCCCTGCACGACGGCCTCCCACAACAGCACGAACGCGCCGCCGAACACGGCCGGCGGCAGTGCCACGTCGAGCAGGCGGCGCACCTTCATCGGTCGTCGACTCCGCCGACGGTGCCGTGCTCGATCCCGCGCAGCGCTGCTCGGATGGCGGTGATCGAGTCGTAGAAGGCATCGGCCTCGCGGGTGCCCTCGTTGCGGCCCGACCCGAGATCGACGTCGATGATCTCGGTGATCTGGCCCGGCCGCGGCGACATCACGACGACCCGATCGGACAGATAGGCCGCCTCCGGGATCGAGTGCGTCACGAACACCACCGTGGTCTTCGTGGCGGCGCAGATCTGGAGCAACTCGGCCTGCATGTGCTCGCGGGTCATCTCGTCGAGCGCCCCGAACGGCTCGTCCATCAACAACAGCGGCGGGTGCGACGCCAGGGCTCTGGCGATCGCGACGCGTTGCTGCATGCCGCCGGAGAGTTGCCACGGCATGTAGCGGGCGAACTCGGGGAGCTTGACGAGTTCGAGCATCTCCTGGGCGCGCGCCCGGCGCTTGGCCTTGTCCCATCCCTTCAGCTCGAGGGGCAGTTCGATGTTCTTCTCGACCGAGCGCCAGTCGAACAGGCCCGCCTGCTGGAACACCATCCCGTACTCCTGGTCGAGACGCGCCTGGGCGGCCGACTTGCCGTTCACCAGCACGTCGCCGACGGTCGGCTCGATCAGGTTGGCGATCAGCCGCAGCAGGGTTGACTTGCCGCACCCCGATGGTCCGATCAGCGAGACGAACTGGCCGGGCCCGATCGTGAGATCGACGTCGAGCAGGGCATCGACCTGATTCGGCTTGTCGGCGTTGAACACCTTCGTGACCTTGTTGATGACGACGGCGCTCATGCCTGCTCCCTGCGTGGAGTCGGGTGACTGCTCATGCCGGTACCTCCTGGGGGCGATTGCGCATCAGCAGCACGTCGACGAGCACCACCAACCCGAACAGCAGCAGTCCCAGGGCGGCCGCCCCCAGCACGGCGGCGTAGACCTTGGTCGGGTCGCCGGTCGAGGCTTGCTGGTACGACAGCACGGCCCGGCCGATTCCGCCCCGGATGCCGGTCGAGATCTCGGACACGATCACGCCCACCACCGACAGGGTCGCCGCCAGCTTGAGGGCCGGCACGATGTGGGGCACGGCTGCCGGGAAGCGCAACTTGAACAGCGTCTTGGTCCACGAGGCGGCGTAGCTGTCCATCAGCTCCAGCGACGTGGCGGGGGCCGATTGCAGGCCCCGCAACGTGCCGACGGCGACCGGGAAGAACGCCAGGAACGCGGCCAGCACGCACACCGAAGCCCACCGGGGCCACTCCCATCCGAAGATGTCGATCCGGCCGCTCCAGCTGACGACCTGCGGCGCCAGGGCGATCAGGGGCACGGTCTGGGACATGATCACCCACGGCAGCAGGCCGCGCTCGGCGAACTTGAAACGAGCCATGACGACGGCCAAGCCGATACCGACCGCGACGCCGAGCACGAGCCCGACCAGCGACAGACGGAACGTGTACCAGGCGTAGCCGGCGACGGTGATCCAGATCGGGTCACCACCGCCACGGTTCTCCGGCTCGCCGAGCCGCTGCACCATGTCCCAGGTGTGCGGCATGGCACGGTCGGAGGTCTTGGGGATCATCCGCACCCCCAGCAACGAGCCGCCAT
>DATCZG010000047.1:0-39279 GCA_036526035.1 Ilumatobacter sp.
GGATCGCCTCACCTTCGTCGTCCTCGACGGCGAGGGGGGCAGCGACGTCTTCACGATGGCCGCCGACGGCACCGACCGGGTCCAGGTCACCGACGACCCCGCATTCGACACCCTTCCCCAGTGGTCAGCTGACGGTGCCGCCATCTGGTACGCGACTCGAGCTGGCTAGGAGCGGCCCGCTGCAGCCTGCCAATGGGTTTGCCAATGGATCGAGCCCGGATTGCTCGGCACGATCCGGTACCAGCCGGACGATCGGGTAGCGTTTGGCCTGTTCAGCCTGCATGAAGCGATGCTGGACAGCACGGGCCGGATGGTTCTGATCTCTCTCTCAAGGTGGCGGCACGGGTTCGAATCCCGTACGGGCTGCCAAGAAACACCAGCTCAGAGCCACCCTACGGGGTGGCTCTGAGCGTTTGCGGGCCGTGTCGGGCCGTGGTCAGGTGTCCGGGTCGGCGTGGCGGGTGTCGTCGGCGCCGGCGGCGACGCCGGCCGGCGGTGGCAGTGGCAGTGCTGCTTCGTCGGGCTCGGTCGGTGCCCCCTGGTCGCCGACGGGTGCGCCGGGTGCCGGCCGGCCGCGGATGCCGATCACGAGCAGCACGATCGCGATCGCGCTGAAGAAGCCTCCGATCGCCAGCAGGAAGGTGCCGATCGGCGTCACGGCGCTCGACCGCACGCCGACTTCGACCTCGACCGCGAGGTCGGGCGCACCTTCGGGGTTCATCACCACCACCGACCAGTTGCCGCCACGGGCGTTCCAGACGAGTTCCTGTTCACCGGGGCCGCTGGTGCTGGCGACCCAGAAGTCCTGTTCGGCCGGTGGGCCGACGGGTTGGCTGCCGGAGAGCTGGCGGTAGACGCCGCGGTGGTGGTCGAGCCCGACGACCCGGGTGTGGGAGGCCCGTGCGAGGTACTGCTCGACGTCGGCCGAACGGGCGATGCCGACGAACACCTCGGCCGACGGTGTGGCGGCGACCCGCAGCCGCAGATCGAGGTCGAGCCAGTCGAGGATCCACGGCGAGGCCTCGTTCTCGGCCTCGCCCCACCACAGTTCGCTGGCGACGATCGCCACGCCGTTCGAGTCGAGGCGTTCGAGGCTGGTGCGGAAGTAGCCGTCATCGTCGGTGGCGACGGCCTGGGCGAGCAGCATCGCCCCGCCGCCGGCGACCATGGCCAGACCGGGGACCAGCATCAGGCACCCGACGACGATCGCGACGACATGGGTGGCCGATCGGCGCCGGGTCGTGACCGGCGTGACCAGGGGCGGCGCAGCCGACGGTGGCGGCGCGATGGGGGCGTCCGGGTGGTTCGTCATACCCCCATCTTCCTCCTGTCGCTGCGCTTTGTCATCGGCCCGATCGGCGCCCGGCGCCGGGCAGATGTGCGTCCGGTGTCCGCCCGGCACCTCCGTGATCGTTCGGCTCGCCACGCCCGACGGGCCGCGAATCGGTAGCGTCGCGAGAACACCCGAGCCACCGATCGCCGGCCCGACCGGTCGCCCGGTGCAGCGACCCGGAAGGAGTCACCGTGAGCGGCATCGCCGGCAGACCCACCACCGACCCGGGGCGCGTCCTCGTGGGCGCCGCCGGCCGCCGGGTGCCGGCGGGGTTCTCACGATGAGGCTGCTGCCCGAGCAGTTCGCCGGGTGGGCCGAGCTCGGTTGGCTGCTGCTGCCCGGGGCGCTCGACGACCGCCTGCTCGACGAGTTGCGTGCCGGGGTCGACGAGTTGCGCCGCTGGGCGGCCGGCGACGGCCCCGGGCTGCACCACTTCGAGCAGACCGACGCCGGCCCGGCCCTGGCGCGCAGCGAGCTGTTCGCCGACGACCAGGCCGTGCTGGGCGCGTTCATCCGCAGCGGTGTCGTGCCCGGGCTGCTCGAGCAACTGTTCGGCCAGCCGGCCGTGCTGTTCAAGGAGAAGGTCAACTACAAGGCGCCGGGCGGCGCCGGGTTCGCCCCGCACCAGGACGCCACCGCCTACCGCTTCGTCGAACACCACATCTCGGTGATGGTGCCGCTCGATCCGGCCACGTCGGCGAGCGGGTGCCTGTGGTTCGCGCCGGGCCACGGTCGCGGACGGCTGCCGACCGAGGCCGGCAACCGGATCGCACCCGAGGTGGTGGCGCAGCTCGCATGGCAACCGGTCGAGGCGCACCCGGGTGACCTGGTGGTGTTCGATTCGTACGCCCCGCACCACAGCGGCACCAACACCACCGACCGCAGCCGCGTCGCGCTGTACCTCACCTACAACGCGGCGTCCGACGGTGACCAGCGCGCCACGTACTACGCCGACAAGCAGGCCGAACTGGCGGCCGGCGACGGCACGTTCGGCAACGAGCGGGTGCGGATCAGCGTCAACGACGACTTCCTCGGCCGTCCGGTGGTGCGCTGACCGTCGCCACCCGCGGTCGGGTGGCGGGCGCCACGACCTGGTTCGAGCGGCGCCGAGGGCCGGGCCGGGCGACCTGGATCGCAGCGAGCAGACGGTGCGTCTCGGCGCCGATCGCGACGGCGAGCGCGTCGAGGTCGGGGCAGCGGGTCGGGTCGGCGTAGAGGCCGATCGTCAGGTGATCGACGTACGACACCAACGCGACGCCGAGCGCCGTGTTCGGGCCGAGCGGCACGATCGGGGTCAATGCCGTGGTCGGTGCGCCCAGGAACCACAGCGGTGTGCGGGGGCCCGGCACGTTGGTGACCACGAGGTTCACGAACGGTTGGTGGGCGATCAGCGTGCGCAGCGCGGTGCCGACCAGCCCGGGCACGGCGGCGGGGACATGATCGAACGCGTCGACCAACGCCGCGGTGCCCGGCCCGGCGTGGCGAGCCTTGGCCCGCGCCGTGCGCTCGCGGATGATCGCGAACCGACGCGCCGCGTCGGGTTCGGCGAGCGGGAGCTGGATCGACATCGCGCCGACCCGATTGCCGGTGTCGGATGCGGTGTCGGGCCCCCGAACGTCGACGGGGCACATCGCGTGCAGTTCGACGAGGGGCTCGTGGTGGCCGTCGAACCACGTCCGCAGGGCGCCGGTGAGCACCGCCAGCGCCACGTCGTTCGCCGTGCCGCCCCACGACCCCCGGATCGCCGTGATGTCGTCGAAGTCGAGGTCGACCGCGCACAGCTGCCGCCGCCGGCCGACCGGCCGATTGAGTGACGAATCGGGTGCCCGGGCACCCGGCACGAGGGCGTCGAAGCCGGCGGTCACGGCGTCGCCGATCTGGGCCGCGATCGCGGTCGGTGCCGACACCAGGGTGCGTGCGGTGCGGCGAGCCAGTTCGACCTGGTCTCGCCACTGCTCGATCCAGGCGTCGGCCAACAGGCGGGCGGCGCCGGGCGGTTCGGCCACCGGGGCGCGCACCGCGATGTCGGCCTCGGGGTGCGGCTCGGTGTCGAACAGCGTGGCGATCAGCCCGACCCAACCCGAGCCGTCGAGCATCGCGTGGTGCACTTTGAGCAACGCGCCCACCCGGCCGTCGGCGAGGTGGTCGACGAACCACAGCTCCCACAGCGGCCGGCTGCGGTCGAGGCACTCCATGTCGAGCTCGCAACAGAGCTCGTGCAGTTCGGCCAAGCCTCCCGGCGCCGACGCCGAGGTGACCTTGACGTGATGGCCGATGTCGAAGTCGGGGTCTTCGACCCACACCGGGCGGCCCTGTCCGAGCGGCACCTCGGCGAGTCGCCGCAGGAACAGCGGGGCGCGGGCGAGTCGGGCGGTGACGTGGCGGCGGATGTCGTCGAGCCGCAGCGCCCCGGATTCGTCGCGCAGCGCGCCGCCGTCGAGCACGAACACGCCGCCGATGTGCATCGGGGCCTCGGGCGTCTCGAGCCGCAGGAACGACGTGTCGAGCGACGTCAGGCGTTGCGGCCGGTGGTCGACCTCGACCGGCACCACCGCCGTGGCGGGCGGGCGGTGCTCGGCGGCCGCCAGCACCCGGTCGATGCCGGCGGCGATCGCCGCGTGCAGGGCGTCGGGTTCGGCGACCGCGGTGGTGTCGCTCATGATGCCGACGCACGCCGTCGACCGGTGGGAGATCAACGCCACGTTGCACGCCGCCCCGGCGGTGGGGGCGAACGGGTACAGCCGCTCGACGCGGGCGCCACCGAGGTAGCGCGGCTCGCTGAGGCCCGGCACGTTGGTGACCACGAGGTCGACGCCGCGCATCATCTGGCCGACCACCCCGGCCGACACGGCGCTCGGCAACACCTGGATCGCGCCGGCGAGGGAATGGCTGAACCCGAGTGCCGGCTCCTTGCGGGAGCGGCCGGTGATCTCGCGGATCGTCAGCATCCGCTCGATCGGGTCTTCGATGTCGGCCGGGAGGCGGAAGCGCACCGGCGCCCACTGGTTGCCGCCGTCGTGGTCGCCGGCGCGGCGGATGCTGATCGGCATCGTGACCCGCAGCTGCGCGGGATGGGCGCCTCGTTCGTGGTGGTACCGGGCGGCACCGTCGAGCACCCCGGCCAGGAGCAGGTGGTTGATCGTGCAGCCGTGACGGGCGGCGGCGTCGTGGAGACGGTCGAGATCGGCGTCGTGGGTCGCCACGCTCCTGCCCGGCCCGCGCTCGGTGAACAGCGGCGACAGTGCACCGCCGCTGGGGGCCATGAGCCGCACCGCCGACCGCCCGCCGGCGACGGCGCCGACCGTGGTCCGCACCGGATGGAACGTCGCCGCCAACGCCGACCTGGCGAACTTGACCTGGCGGGACGCCGTCTTGGCTGCCACCGACGTGAGCGGACGCGCCGGTGACGCCGGCGCGCGGCGCAACTCGGGCCGCTGATCGGGTGGGCGGCGGGCCGGGCGCCGGGAGGCGTCGAGGAAGATGTCGAGCAGGCCGACACCGCCCACGCCGTCGGTGAAGGAGTGGTGGACCTTGATGATCAGGGCCGCGCCGCCGCCCTCGAGGCCGCCGACGTAGGTGCACTCCCACAGCGGCCGGGTGCGGTCGAACGGCTCGACCGCGCACACTGCGGCGAGGTCGAGCACCGCCGCCAAGGGCACCGGCGGCTCGAGCCCGGCGAAGCGGACGTGATCGCGGACGTCGACGTGTTCGTCGAGCTCCCAGTGGGGCGCGCCGACGCCGAACGGCGCCTCGACGACGCGCTGGCGCAGGCGCGGCATCAGGCGCGACGAGTCGTCGATCGACCGCAACAGACGGTCGTGTGGCACCTCACGGTCGAGCCGCAGGATCGACACGACGGTGGTGCGCAGCGCCGGGTTCCGCTCGATGTCCCACAGCGCGGCGTCGGTGCCGTTCATCGGTTCCGCTGCGATCGACTTCACGTTCATCTCGCCCCCGTGACTTGCCGGTGATCTGCCGGTGACTCGGCGTCGGGGCCGGGGGTCGCGCCAACCGACGCCTCCCGATCCGACAGCTCCAGTTTCGACGATCCGGCGGTCGCCGACACGGGGAGAAGGTCCATTCGTGCCCGGCTCGCCGCATGGAGTCGTCGCCGGAGCTGCGACGGTGGAAGGATTCCGGCATGTCGATCGTCGACCCGCAGTACCTGACCCAGCTCCGCTACCGCTGCATCGGCCCGACCAGGGGCGGGCGGGTGGTGGCGGTCGCCGCCGACCCGAAGCACCAGGCGGTGTTCTACTTCGGGGCCGTCGCCGGTGGGGTGTGGAAGTCCGACGACGCCGGCCAGTACTGGGAGTGCGTCAGCGACGGCTTCTTCGCGACGGCGTCGGTCGGCGCCCTCGCCGTGGCCCCTTCCGACGGCAACGTGATCTACGCCGGCATGGGCGAATCGACGATCCGGATCGACGTCACCCACGGCGACGGGGTCTACAAGTCGACCGATGCCGGGGTCACCTGGCGGCACATGGGCCTCGCCGAGACCCGCCACATCGGCGAGATCCGGGTCCACCCCGACGATCCCGACCTGGTGTACGTGGCGGCGCTCGGGCATGCCTCGCGTGACAACCCCGAGCGCGGGCTCTACCGGTCGCGCGACGGCGGCGAGACCTGGGAGCTCGTGCTGCACGTCAGCGATCGGGCCGGGGCGGTCGACGTGTCGCTCGACCCGAACAACCCGCGGATCGTGTTCGCCACCGTGTGGCAGGCGCGGCGCACCTTCTGGTCGATCGACAGCGGTGGCCCCGACAGCGGGCTGTGGCGGTCACGCGACGGCGGCGACACCTGGGAGGACATCAGCACGCGTCCCGGCCTGCCGGCCGGAACGCTCGGCAAGATCGGCGTGTCGGTGTCGCCGGCCCGGTCGGGCCGGGTGTTCGCGATGATCGAGTCGGAGGGCCGCACCCGCGGGCTCTACCGTTCCGACGACATCGGCGAGACCTGGCAGAAGGTGTCGTCGGATCCCGAACTCGGGTGGCGCCCCTGGTACTACGAGCACGTCATCGCCCATCCGACCGACCCCGACACGGTGTTCGTGATGAACCGCAACGCCTGGAAGTCGATCGACGGCGGCGCGACGTTCACCGAGTTCCACACCCCCCACGGCGACAACCACGGGCTCTGGATCGACCCGGCCAACCCCGACCGCATGATCGGGTGCGACGACGGTGGGGCCTGGGTGAGCTTCAACGCCGGGCGGTCGTGGTCGACGATCTACAACCAGCCGACGGCGCAGTTCTACCATGTCGCCACCGACGACCAGTACCCCTACCTGGTGTACGGGTCGCAGCAGGACAACTCGAGCATCGCGGTGCCGAGCCGCACCGGCTGGGGGGCGATCACCTGGGCCGACTGCTTCGCTCCGGGCACCGCCGAGAGCGGGTACGTGGCACCGAAACCCGACGACCCGAACATCGTGTACGTCGGTGCGATCGGCAGCTCGCCGGGTGGTGGCGACGCGCTGCAGCGCTACGACCGCCGCACCGAACAGGTCCAGCTGGTCAGCGTGTGGCCCGAGTCGTACCACGACGGGGCCACCGCCGACGTTCGCTTCCCGTGGACCTATCCGATCGTGTTCTCGCGCCACGATCCCGGCGTGCTGTACGCGGCCGGCAACAAGGTGTTCCGCAGCACCGACGAGGGGCACAGCTGGCAGACGATCAGCCCCGACCTCACCTACGCCGACCCGGCCACGCTCGGGGTGTCGGGTCCGCTCACGATGGACAGCGCCGGCGCCGAGATGTACGCCACGGTGTTCTCGCTGATGGTGTCGGCCCATCAACAGGGCCTGTTGATGGCCGGTTCCGACGACGGGCGCGTCCACGTCTCGATGGACGACGGTGGCGACTGGGTCGAGGTCACCCCGCCCGACCTGCCGAAGTTCTCGCAGGTGACGATGATCGAGGAGTCGCCGCACACGCCGGGCACCGTGTACATGACCGTCGCCCGGCACAAGCACGGTGACTACGCCCCGTACGTGTACGCCAGCACCGACCTCGGTGGCTCGTGGGCCCGCATCGACGCCGGCATCCCTCCCGGCGAGTTCTGCCGGGTGATCCGCGAGGACCCCAACCGCACGGGCCTGCTGTACGTCGGCACCGAGCTCGGGATCCACGTGTCGTTCGACGCCGGCGCCCACTGGCAGTCGCTGCAGTGCAACCTGCCGGTGTCGCCGGTGTACGACTTCGTCGTGAAGGACACCGACCTGGTGGTCGCCACCCACGGGCGCTCGTTCTGGATCCTCGACGACCTCACCCCGCTGCACCAGATGCACGACGGGCTGATCGGCGCCGATCGCTACCTGCTCGCCCCGCGCGACACCGTGCGCACCCCGCCGCACATCGCGGCGTCGTGGGGCGGTACGACGGGCGGCAAGAACTACCACGTGACGAGCGGCCACAACGCCACGTTCTACGTCGAGGAGCACGACACCGGTCACACCACCAAGCGCATCCTCGACGCCGGGACCGACCTCGAACCCGGGGTCACGATCACCTACTTCCTGTCCGAGCCGGCGGTCGGTGCGGCGACGCTCACGATCCGCGACGACCACGGCGAGGTGGTCGACACGTTCCCGAGCGAGATCCCCACCGACAAGAAGGACCGCCGCGGCCTGTACATCACCGCCGCCGCCGGGATGAACCGCTTCCAATGGCCGATGACCTACCCGGCCGGCGTGCAGATGGTCGACACCGAATACCACGAGCGTCCCGTCGGGCCGCTGGCGAAACCGGGCACGTACCACGCCACCTTGACCGTCGGCGACTGGTCGATGACCCAGAGCTTCCGGCTGCTGAAGGATCCGCGGGTGTCGACCCCGGATGCCGACCTCGCCGAGCAGTTCGACCTGCTGATCGAGATCCGTGACAAGCTCTCGGCGATCGCCACCGGCGTCAACACGATCCGGTCGCTCAAGCGGCAGCTGGGGGAGTGGCGCGACCGGCTGGCCGACCGCCCCGATGCCGAAGCCGTGCGGGATGCCGCCGCCTCGCTGTCCGAGCGGTTGGCAGCGGTCGAGCAGCGGCTGGTGCAGCCCGAGTTCACCTCGGGGGGCGACAGGCTGAACCACCGCGAGCAACTGTTCGAGAAGCTCACCGACCTGCCGCCGGTGGTGAGCAGTGCCGACGCCCGGCCGACCGAGCAGTCGTACGCGGTGTACCGCAAGCTGGCCGGGCAGGCCGACGACCAGCTGGCGGAGCTCGCGGCGCTGGTGGCGACCGATCTGGCGGTGCTGAACCGCGATCTGGCCGACCTCGGGGTGGGCGCCGTCTGGGCGTGAGCGCAGCCCGGGAGCGGCCGGGTCAGCTCGACGGTGCGGCGCGCACGTAGTCGCGGCGGGCGGCGGTGGCCGACACCAGCGCCACCACCAGCAGCGCACCGGCGAGCGCGAACTCGAGCGCCCCGCTGCCCCCGTCGGGATCGAGCCCGGTCAGCAGCTCGAACCACTCGCGGGTGATCAGCGTGAGCACGAACAAGCCGGTGCCGAGGGCCGCGCAGACCACCTCGATCCAGAACCGGGTGGGCAGTTGTCGATCCATGTGGGTGCCTCTCGTCGGTGGCCCGCGGCGTTCGGAGCGCTCGGGATGGCCACATCCTACGGGGCCGGTGGCTCCGGGCTCCGAGGCGGGCGCCGGTGCCGGCCCGCCGTTGCGCGAGCATGATCCGGTGGGGCACTTCGATGACGAGACCGCGATCGAGCCGATCGAACCGGGCCGTTGGCGTACCCGGCTCACCGGCCGGTGGAACATCGCTGACAGCGCGAACGGCGGCTACGCGCTGTCGCCGGTGCTGCGGGCGTTGCGCGAGGTGGCCGGCCAGCGCGACCCGCTCTCGGTCACGACGCATTTCCTGCGCCCCGTGCAGGTCCCCCCGGGCGACGGCGAATGGGCCGAGGTCCGCACCGAGCTGGTGCGCAGCGGCCGCACGACGTCGGTGGCGAGCGGCACGCTCGTCCTCGCCGGCCGCGACCGGCTGCGGGTGATGGCGACGTTCGGTGAACTCGACCCGCCCCGCCCGGCCGGGTCCGCGTCGGGGCCCACGCCCGGGCTCACGTCCGGGCCGTCGATCGTCCTCGGCCCACCGCCGCTGCCGCCACCCGAGCGCTGCGTCGACCGGCGGATGCTCGACCAGGGCGTCGAGTTGCCGATCCTCGACCGCCTCGAGGTGCGCATCCACCCCGACCGGGTCGCGCCTGACGGGTCGGCCGACGCGGTGATGGAGGGCTGGATCCGGTTCGCCGATCGCAGCGCACCGTCGACGTCGGCGCTGGTGCTGTTCGCCGACGCCTTCCCTCCCTCGCTCTACGCGAAGTTCGGGCGGATCGGATGGGTGCCGAGCGTCGAGTTGACGGTGCATGCCCGCCGGCATCCGGCGCCTGGATGGGTCCAGGCCCGGTTCGAGTGCGACGACCTGCTCGACGGCCGGATGATCGAGACCGGTTCGCTGTGGGACGAGACCGGTCAGTTGGTGGCGCGGTCGCGCCAACTCGGCCTGCTGCTCGTGCGGTGAGGCCGGCCCCGCAGCCGTGGTGTGCCGACTCGGCCGGCGACCTCGACGTCGGTCAGCGCTGGCGCTTCTGCAGGTTGGCCCACTCGTCGCGCAGGCCGACGGTGCGGTGGAACAGCATCGGCTGGTGCGGATCGTGGGCGAAGTACCCCAACCGCTCGAACTGCACGACGTCGCCGGGTGGGGTGTCGGCGAGCGCCGCTTCGACCCGGCAGCCGGTGAGCACGGTGCGCGAGCCGGGGTCGACGTCGTCGAGCGGTTCGCCGGTGGTCTCGCCGGGCACCTCGGCGCTGAACAGCCGCTCGTAGGTGGCGACCGTGGCGGTGACGGCGTGGGGGGCCGACACCCAGTGCATCGTCGACTTCACCTTGCGCCCGTCGGGTGCCGAACCGCCGCGGGTGGCGGGGTCGTAGGTGGCCAGCACCCGGGTGACGTTGCCGGCGGCGTCGGTCTCGAACCCGGTGCAGGTGACGAAGTAGGCGCCGCGCAGGCGCACCTCGCGGCCGGGCGACAACCGGAAGTACTTCGGTGGCGGCTCGGCCATGAAGTCGTCGCGTTCGATGTAGAGCTCGCCGGAGAACGCGACCTGTCGGGTGCCGTCGGCCTCGCGCTCGGGGTTGTTGGCGACCTCGAAGTGCTCGACCAGCGGTGCCCCGGCGGCGTCGACCGGCCAGTTCGTGATGTGCAGCGCCAGCGGGTGCAGCACCGCCATGCGGCGCTGGGCGGTGCGGTTGAGCTCGGTGCGTACGAACGACTCGAGCAGCTCGAGCTGATGGCGGCTGTTGGTGCGGGCGACGCCGATGAACGCGCAGAACTCGCGGATCGCCGCCGCCGGATAGCCGCGCCGGCGCAACCCGCGCAACGTGGGCATCCGCGGGTCGTCCCAGCCGTCGACCACGCCGTCGGCGACGAGCCTGGCGAGCTTGCGCTTGGAGGTGACGGTGTGGGTGAGTTCGAGCCGGGCGAACTCGGTCTGGCGGGGCTGCTCGAACGGCAGCGGCAGCTGTTCGAGGAACCAGTCGTACAGGGCGCGGTGACTGTCGAACTCGAGCGTGCACAACGAGTGGGTCGTGCCCTCGATGGCGTCACTCTGGCCGTGCGCCCAGTCGTAGGTCGGGTAGATCACCCATGCGTCGTGGGTGCGGTGGTGGTGACCGCGCCTGATGCGGTACATCACCGGGTCGCGCAGCTGCATGTTCTCGTGCTGCATGTCGATCTTGGCCCGCAGCACGTGTGAGCCGTCGGGGAACTCGCCGGCCCGCATCCGCCGGAACAGGTCGAGGCTCTCGGCCGTCGGCCGGTCGCGCCACGGCGACTCGATGCCCGGCTTGCCGTAGCCGCCGCGCTGGGCGCGGATCGTGTCGCTGTCCTGGTCGTCGACGTAGGCCTTGCCGTCGGTGATCAGCACTTCGGCCCACTGGTAGAGCTGCTCGAAGTAGTCGCTGGCGTACAGCGCCTGGCCCGGCTCGTAGCCCAGCCATCGCAGGTCGGCGAGGATGCCTTCGACGAACGAGGTGTCCTCGGTGTCGGGGTTGGTGTCGTCGAAGCGCAGCTTGCAGACGCCTCCGAACTCGGCGGCCAGCTCGAAGTCGAGCGTGATCGCCTTGGCGTGGCCGATGTGGAGGTACCCGTTGGGCTCGGGTGGGAACCGGGTCTGCACCCGGCCCCCGAAGGTGCCCTCGTCGAGGTCGCGCTGCACCAGCTCGCGAACGAAATCGGTGCTGGTGGGGCGTTCGTCGTCGGGCATCGCCATAGCGCTCCAGTATGGAGGCTGCGGCCGTCGAGCAGGCGCCCGGGCCGCGACGGGAATGTCGGGCGCGCCCCGGTGTTGACATCTGGCGTGCACCCGCCCCGCGTCGCCCTGCTGCCCGGATCCACACGGGCGGCATCGGTCAATCGTCGGCTGGCCGCCTCGTTGGTGGCGCCGTTCGCGGCGCTGGGCATCGAGGCCGAGTTGATCGACCTCGCCGAGTTCCCGTTGCCCCTCTACCACGGTGACCACGAGGCGACCCACGGCGCTCCCGACGCAGCGGTCGCACTGCACGGGCGGCTCGCCGGGTGCGCCGGGCTGGTGATCGTCTCGCCCGAGTACAACGGCGGCCCGAGCCCGTTGCTGAAGAACGCGATCGACTGGGTGACGCGCGTCGACCGGGCCGTGTTCAGGCGCCTGGTGATCGGCCTGGCGGCCGCCAGCCCGGGGTCGCGCGGCGGCATCGGCGGCCTCGCCGTGCTGCGTCGGATCTGCGAGCACATGCGGCTCGACGTGGTGCCCGTCGACCTGTCGATCGCCACCGCCGGCGACGCCTTCGAGCCGACCCTCGACGGCTGGGCCCTGTGCCGGGCCGACGACCGTCACGCCGCGGCAGCGTTCGTCGCCGCGTTCGCCGATCGGTTGGGCGAGCAGGCGGCGGCAGCCGAATCGGCCTGACCGCCGTCGGGCGATCGCCGACGGACGCTGCGCGGGCCGTTAGCACTCGGTATCCTCGATTGCCAAGATGCTGGACGACCGCAAGACCGCAATTCTCAGCGCCGTCGTGCACGAGTACATCGCGACGGCACAGCCGGTGGGCTCGTCCCACATCGCTGCCGCGTCCGGCATCGGGGTGTCGTCGGCCACCGTCCGCAACGAGATGGCGGTGCTCGAACAAGAGGGCTACCTGGTGCAGCCCCACACGTCGGCGGGGCGGATCCCCACCGACAAGGGTTACCGGTTCTTCGTCGACCATCTCGCCGCGCCGGGCCGGGTCGACGAGGCGGTGTCACGCACCGTCGCCGAGTTCTTCGAGGCGGCCCACGGCCGACTGGAGGAGATGCTGCACCAGACCTCCGACCTGCTGACGCGGCTCACCCACAACGCCGCCGTCGTGCTCGGGCCGAAGGCCGAAGCGACGGTCATCCGCAGCGTGCAGATCGTCCGGTTGTCCACCAGTTCCGCAACCGTGGTCGTGGTGTTCGGAAACGGCACCGTCGAGAGCGAGGTCATCACGCTCGGCGAAGACGTCCCCGACACCACTCTCAACGCCGCGGCGGTGCATCTGTCGAACGCCATGGTCGGTGCCACGTTGGCATCGGTCGGCTCGATCGGCGTCACGGGCGACCGCACGATCGACGCGATGTGCGAGTCGGTCGCGGCGGCGATGAAGTCGATCTCGTCCGATGCCCACGTCTTCGTCGGTGGTGCCTCCACCGTGGCCGAGTCGTTCGACGCCGTCGATGTCGTGCGGCAGGTCCTGCACACGCTCGAGCAGCAGTTCGTCGTGGTGTCGCTGGTTCGTGACATCGTCGACCGCGGGATGTCGGTGGCGATCGGGGTCGAGCACGGCGTCGAGCCGTTGTCGGCCTGCTCGGTGGTGGTCGCCCCGGTCATCGTCGACGGTGAGCACCTCGGTTCGGTGGGCGTGCTGGGCCCGACCCGGATGAACTATCCCCAGGCCCTCGCCACCGTCGACATGGTCAGCAACCGTCTCGGTCGCCGCCTCGGGGAGCGCTGATGTCGGCCGACTACTACGAACTGCTCGGCGTCGCGCGCACGGCGAGTGCCGACGAGATCAAGAAGGCCTACCGCAAGCGCGCCCGCGAGCTGCATCCCGACGCCAACCCCGACGACCCCGAGGCGGCCGAGCGGTTCAAAGAGCTCTCACGGGCCTACACGGTGCTGAGCGACGACCAACAACGCGCCCGCTACGACCAGTTCGGCGAGGCCGGGGTGGGCGGCGCCGGGCCGTCGATGGACGACATCTTCGGCGGGGGCGGGCTCGGCGACATCTTCGACGCGTTCTTCGGTGGGGGCGGCAGCCCGTTCGGTGGGGGCGGCAGCCGGCGCGGCCCGTCGGGTCCGCCGCGCGGCCAGGACATGGAGGTCGCGGTCGCGATCAGCTTCGAGCAGTCGGTGTTCGGCGATCAGATCCCGGTCGACCTCAAGCTGCCCCAGGTCTGCGGCGACTGCGAGGGCAGCGGTGCCGGCGAGGGCACCCGGCCGGTCACCTGCTCCGACTGCAACGGCTCGGGCCAGACCCGCCGTGTGCGCCAGAGCGTGTTGGGCCAGATGATCTCGACCAGCCCGTGTTCGCGCTGCGGGGGGCTCGGGCAGATCATCACCACGCCGTGCGGCACGTGCCGTGGCGAGGGCCGCGTCACCGTCGACAAGACGTACCACGTCGACGTCCCGGCCGGGGTGGTCGACGGCAGCACACTGCGGCTCACCCGGCGGGGCGCTGCCGGGCCGCGCGGTGGGGCGCCCGGCGACCTCTACGTGCACCTGCGGGTCCGCGCTCACGACCGCTACCGACGCGAGGACGACGACCTGGTCACCGAGGTGCCGATCTCGATCGCCCAGGCGGCGCTCGGCACGACGCTGTCGCTCGCCACGCTCGACGGCGACGAGCAGCTCGTGGTGCCGGCCGGCACCCAGCCGGGGCACCAGTTCGTGCTGCGCGGCCGCGGGGTGCCCCGGCTGCACGGGCGCGGGCGCGGCGACCTGCGGGTGATCGTCAGGGTCGAGGTGCCCACCAAGTTGTCGAAGGACGAGGACGAGCTGCTGCGCTCGTTCGCCGAGGGGCGCGGCGAACCGGTCGGTGAACACGGCACCAGCCTGTTCTCGAAGATCAAGTCCGCGTTCTCGTGACGCCGGCGGCCGCCGAGTCGTTGCGGCGGGCGGCCGCCCACGTCGTCGTCGACGACGTCGCCCGGCCCGAGCTCGCCGAGGCCGACGCCCACCACCTGTTCCGGGTGTTGCGGGTGCGCGACGGCGAGATCGTCACGGTCACCGACGGTGCCGGGTCGTGGCGGGTGTGCCGGGCGACGGGCGGCACGATCGCCGTCGACGGTGACGTGGCCACCGAGCCCCCGCCCGCTGCGCCGCTCACGATCGCGTTCGCGCTGCCCAAGATGGATCGTCCCGACTGGATCGTGCAGAAGCTGACCGAGCTGGGCGTCGACCGGATCGTGATCCTGCACGCCGAGCGTTCGGTGGTTCGCTGGCCGGGTGACCGCGTCGACAAGCACCTCGCCAAACTGCGGCGGGTCGCCCGCGAGGCGGTGCAACAGGCCCGCCGGGTGTGGGTGCCCGAGATCGTCGGCCCGCTGGCCGCCGCGGCGGTGCTCCCCGAGGCGGTCGCCGCCGAGCCGGGTGGCCGGCCGCTGGTCGCCGCCGACCGGTGCATCGCGATCGGGCCCGAAGGCGGCTGGACGTCCGACGAACTGCGGCTGGCCCGCGCCACGGTCTCGCTGGGTTCGGCGGTGCTGCGGGTCGAGACCGCTGCGCTGGCCGCGGCGGCGCTCGCCGCCGAACACTCTTCGTGACGAATACGCCGGATCGGGCCGAAATTTGCCGACCTGGGTGGTCGCTTTGTCACGCAGGGTGTCAACGTGGCAAGCTGACGATCGACCACCCGACCGCCGCACCGGAGGTGCCGCATGGATCATTCGCCCGACCAGGACGACGCCGGCTACAGCGCCCAGGTGGGTGAGCGCCTGCGGTCGATCCGCAAGCAGAAGCGTCTCTCGTTGCACGAGGTCGAGGCCCAGACCGAGCAGGAGTTCAAGGCGTCGGTGCTGGGGGCGTACGAACGCGGTGAGCGGGCGCTGTCGCTGCCCCGCCTCGACCGGCTCGCCCAGTTCTACCGGGTGCCCGTCGACCAGTTGCTGCCCCGCCGCCCCGACGATCCGGGCGGTGACGACAGCACCGGGCAGCGCCACAAGCTGGCGATCGACATCCTCAAGCTGACCCAGTTGTCGGGCGCCCCGTTCGAGATGCTGACCCGGTTCCTGCGCATGATCCAGGTGCAGCGCCAGGACTTCAACGGGCGGGTGCTCACGATCCGCAACGACGACAAGCGGGCGATCGCGGCGATGCTCGACATCCCCGTCGATCAGGTCGCGCTGCGGCTCGAGGCGCTCGACCTCGTGTTTCGGCCGGGCTGAGCTGGTTCACTGGCGGCATGGCCGCCAGCCCCGGCGAACCCTTCGGGGTCTACGTCCACATCCCGTTCTGCGCATCGAAGTGCGACTACTGCGCGTTCGCCACCTGGACCGACCGCCACCACCTCACCGACGCCTATCTGGCTGCGCTGCGCACCGAGATCGAGCGGGCGATCGACGCGGGCATGCCGGTGGCGAGCAGCATCTTCGTCGGAGGTGGCACGCCGTCGATGGTCGACGGGGCCGAGTTGGGTGCCGTGATCGCCGCGATACCGGTGACATCGGGCGCCGAGATCACCGTCGAGTGCAACCCCGACGACGTCACCGTCGAGCTGTTCCGGCAGTATGTCGACGCCGGCGTCAACCGGGTCAGCCTGGGCGTGCAGTCGATGGCCACCCACGTGCTCGGCACGCTCGGCCGGCGTCACGACCAGCGCAATGTGGAGCGGGCGGTCGACGCGGTGCGCACCGTCGGCGTGCCGACGTTCAACCTCGACGTGATCTACGGCGCGGCCGGCGAGTCGCTCGCCGACTGGGAGCACACCATGCGTTCGATCGTGGCGCTCGACCCGCCCCACGTGTCGGCCTATGCGCTCACGATCGAAGCCGGCACGCCGTTGGCCGAGCAGCCCGATCGGCACCCCGACGACGACGACCAGGCCGACAAGTACGAGTTGGCCGACGACCTGTTGCACGCCGCCGGGTTGGAGAACTACGAGATCTCGAACTGGGCGCGCCCGGGGCACGAGTGCCGCCACAACCTGCTCTACTGGCGCCAGCAGGACTACCGCGGGTTCGGGTGCGCGGCCCATTCGCATGCCGCCGGCCGCCGCTGGTGGAACGTGCGCACGCCCGACCGCTACATCGACCTCGTCGCGGCCGGCGCAGCGACCGAGGCGGCGGGGGAGACCCTCGACGAGCCGACCCGCCGTTTCGAGCGCCACGAGCTGATGCTGCGGATGCGCGACGGCGTGCCCTTCGACGTTCTCGACGGCGACGAGCTGCCGGGCCTGGTGGCGGCGCGCGACGGCCGCTGGGTGCTCACCCGCGCCGGCCGCCTGATGGCCAACGAGATCAGCACCCGGCTGCGCTGAACACCGTCGCCGGGCCGTCGCCCCGGGGGTGTGGCCCACTGCGGCGGCTGGTAGCGTACGCAGCCGCTGCGGGCGTATGGCTCAGTTGGTTAGAGCGCATCCATGACACGGATGAGGTCGGGGGTTCGATTCCCTCTACGCCCACTCAACACCGCAGGCAAGGCACATGACGGTTCCCCAGATCGGAACCACTGGTGTGGAACCACTGGTGTGTTGGATACCTCATGGGTACCTGACGAGCGCGTCACCGCGGCGTGGGTTGCCGGTGCGGTCGGCCGGTGATGCGTCGCTGCCCCCGCCGCGTTGACCGGCCCACCGACCGGCCGCTTCCAGGGCAGAACCGATGGCCTCGACCAGGCCCCCGGGCCCGCGGTGGCACGCTGAGACATCGCTCACCGGCACGTCGTGGCGGCGCATCGAGGCTCGCCGAGTGGTTCGGAGGTTGCTCGGTCGGGACCGGACGCCGGACCCGACCGACCGCGGCCCGACCGCGTCCGGCGGTGCTCAGCGGTCGTGGTCGCCCTGGCGGTAGACGGCGGTGAGGTCGTCGAGGCGGGCCTTCACGGCGGGGTCGATCGGCGACGACGCGGCGGCCACCGAGGCCGCCAGCTGCTCGGGGCGGCTGGCGCCGATGATCGGCGAGGTGATCACCGGGTTGGCGAGCACCCACTGCACCGCCAGGGTGGTCATCGGCACACCGGCGTCCTCGGCGACGGCGCGGATCTGCTCGACCGAGTCGAACATCACGTCGTGCCAGTAGCGCTGCTGGTACGTGTCCTGCGCCTTGCCGAGCGTGAAGCGGGTGCCCTCGGTCGGCGTGCCCGGCCGGTGCTTGCCGGTGAGCATCCCGCCCGCCAGCGGGTTGTAGGGGATCACGGCGACGTGCTCGTCGGCGCACAGCGGCAGCAGCTCGCGCTCGATCTCGCGGAACAGCAGGTTGTAGCGCGGCTGCACGCTCTCGAACCGGCAGATGCCGTGGAACTCGCTGCGCCCGATGGCGCGGGCGAGCTGGTAGGCGAGCGTGTTCGAGCACCCGACGTAGCGCACCTTGCCGGCTCGGACGAGGTCGTCCATCGCCTGCAGCGTCTCGTCGATGTGCACGTTCGGGTCGTAGAAGTGGATCTGGTACAGGTCGACGTAGTCGGTGCCGAGGCGCCGCAGCGAGGCGTCGATCGCCCGCATGATGTTCTTGCGGTTGTTGCCCTGGTCCCACGAGTGCGGGCCCGTGCGACCGAAGCACTTCGTCGCCAGCACGATGTCTTCGCGGGTGCGGCCGGCCTGTCGCATCCACTGCCCGACGAGTTCCTCGGTGCGCCCGATCGTCTCGACCGGGCCGCCGAGCGGATACACGTCGGCGGTGTCCCAGAACGTGATCCCGGCGTCGTAGGCGGCGTCCATGATCGCGAACGAGGTGTCGTCGTCGCACTGGAAGCCGAACGTCATCGTGCCCAGGCACAGGCGGGAGACCCGCAGCCCGGTGCGGCCGAACCGAATGTTGTCCATCCCGCACGGTACCGCGCCGTCGCCGGCCGCCGTTCAGCGGCTGGGCCGGCCGGCTTCGCGGCCGAACCACCCGGCTGATACACCTGCGCCGTGGCGGTCCTCCTGGCGCTGATGTCGGCGGTGATGTACGGCACCTCCGACTACGTCGGGGGCCGGGCGAGTCGGCGCTTCACGCCGATCGCGATCTCGTGGCTCAGCGAGGTGACGATGCTCGTCGGGTTCGCCGTCGCGGTCCCGCTGCTCGCCGATTCGGGGCCGACGGCTGGAGCCGTCGGGTGGGGGGCGCTCGCCGGGTTCGCCGGCAGCCTCGGGGTGCTCGGGCTCTACACGGCGTTGTCGCGCGGCAACATGACGGTGGTCGCCCCGATCACCGGGGTGGTGGCCGCCGCGATCCCGGTCGCCGTCGGGATCGGCCTCGGCGAGCGCCCCGGATGGCTCGTCGCCGCCGGCATCGCCCTGGCGGTCGCCGCGGTGGCGTTGGTCGGCGGCATCGTCGGCGTGATCCACGCGCCGGTCGGGGCGCCGACGGTGCTGCTCGCCGTGCTGGTCGGCGGTGGGTTCGGGCTGTTGTTCGTCGCTCTCGCCGAGGCCGGCGAGAGCGGTGCCCTCTGGCCGCTGCTGACGGTCCGGCTCGGTGGCGTGCCGCTGCTCGGTGTCGCCTTCGTCGTCGGCCGCCGGCGGGGAGCGGTCGCCCCGGTCAGCCGGCACGTCGCCCGACCGGCGTTGGCGATGGGGGTGATGATCGGGCTCGCCAACGCCTGCTACCTGCTGTCGACGCAGGAGGGGCTGCTGTCGGTCGTCGCCGTCATCGTGTCGCTCTACCCGGCGAGCACGATCCTGCTGGCCGTCACCCTCGACCGTGAACGCGCGGCGCGGTCACAGGTCGCCGGGATGCTGCTGGCGGCGGTCGCGGTCGGAGCGATCACGCTCGGCAGCTGACGCCCCGGCGGGGTGCCCAGTAGGGCTCAGCGGGGCTCGCGGGGGAGTCCGAGCACCCGCTCGCCGAGGATGTTGCGCATGATGTTCGACGTGCCGCCCATGATCGTGTAGCCGGGCGCGTACAGCAGGCCGTGCACGACGTCGCTCCACCCGGTCGCCTCGGCGCCGAAGGTCTGGGCCACGAACTCGGCGACCCGCCACTCGTGCTCGGTGCAGAAACACTTGGTCGCCGCCGAGAAGCCCTTCGGTGCCTGGCCGAGCACCTCGCGGGTCACCAGGATGCGCCCGATCCGGTAACCGGTCTCGAGCGCTGCGATCTGCTGGCGCACCCGGGGGTCGCCGCGGTCGGCGCGCTCGAGGGCCATCGCGAACAACGCCTGGTTCGACACCAGCCGGTCGATCCCGCCGCGCTCGTGCTCGAGTTGGCGCATCGTCTGGCTGAAGGCGTTGCCTTCGAGGCCGACCAGGTTGGTCACCGGCACCCGCACGTCGGTGAAGAACACCTCGCAGAAATGCTGGTTGGTGGTCATGTCCTTGATCGGGCGCACCTCGACGCCGGGCGTGCCCATCGGCACGATGATCTCGCTGATGCCCTGGTGGGGAGGGCCCTCGGTGCTGGTGCGGCAGATCACGTAGCAGTAGTCGGCGACCGCCCCGAAGCTGGTCCAGATCTTCTGGCCGTTGATGACGTACTCGTCGCCGTCGCGCACGGCCTGGGTCTTCAGGCTGGCGAGATCGCTCCCGGCGTTCGGCTCGGACATGCCGATGCACCAGGTGTCGTCGCCCGACAGCATCCCCGGCAGGAAGGCCTGCTGCTGGTCGGGCCGGCCGTAGGCGATCAACGAGGGGCCCATCTGGCGGTCGGCGAACCACATCGCGGCGATCGGGGCGCCGGCCGCGATCAACTCCTCGCCGATGATCAGGCGGTCGACCGGTGGGCGCCCGGCCCCGCCGAACTCGGTCGGCCAGGTGAGCCCGATCCAACCGAGGGCGGCCAGCTCCTGCGCGAACTCCTTCGAGAAGCCGTTGATCCACGAGTCGTTGTGGCGGCCGTGGCGTTCGACGGCCGAGCGGGCGACCTCACGGGCCTGGGCACGCAGCTCCTGCTGGTCGGCGGTCCAGGCGAAGTCCATCGCGGCAGCGTAGGGGCGACCGCGACGAGCGGCCGAATCCGGTCGGGGCCGGCCGGTCGGCGGTGTTCAGCGGTCGGCGAGGGCCACGTAGTCGCGCCGGTCGGGGCCGGCGTACCACTGGCGGGGCCGCGAGATCTTCTGGTCGGGGTCGCTCAGCAGTTCCTGCCAGTGCGCCAGCCAGCCGACGGTGCGGGGGATCGCGAACAGCACCGTGAACATGTCGACCGGGAACCCGAGCGCCTGGTAGATCAGCCCCGAGTAGAAGTCGACGTTGGGGTACAGCTTGCGGTCGATGAAGTAGGCGTCTTTGAGGGCGACGTCTTCGAGCGCGAGCGCGATGTCGAGCAGCGGGTTCTTGCCCGTGATCTCGAACACGTCGTACGCCGACTGCTTGATGATCGTGGCCCGTGGGTCGTAGTTCTTGTAGACGCGGTGGCCGAAGCCCATCAGCCGGCTGTCTCCGGCCTTCACCGATTCGATGAACGCCGGCACCGCGTCGACCGAGCCGATGTCGGCGAGCATCCGCACGACCGCCTCGTTGGCGCCGCCGTGCAGCGGTCCGTACAGGGCGCTCGCCGCGGCCGCCGCCGACGAGTACGGGTCGGCGTGGCTGGAGCCGACGACCCGCATCGCCGTGGTGCCGCAGTTCTGCTCGTGGTCGGCGTGCAAGATGAACAGCACGTCCATCGCCCGCTCGAGCGCCGGATCGACCTCGTAGTCGGCGCCGACCTTCCACATCATGTTGAGGAAGTTGGCGGGGTAGGACAGTTCGTTGTTGGGGTAGTTGAACGGCAGGCCGACCGAGAAGCGGTAGGCCATCGCCGCCAGGGTCGGGGTCTTGGCGATCAGCCGCAGGATCTGCTTGTGCCGGCTCTCCTCGGAATGGATGTCCTTGGCCCCGTCGTAGAACGTGCCGAGCGCGGCGATCGACGAGACGAACATGCCCATCGGATGCGCGTCGTAGTGGAAGCCGTCGACGAAACGCTTGCGCATGTTCTCGTGGATGAACGTGTGGTGGGTGACGTCGTGACGCCAGGTGGCGAGCTGCTCGGTGGTCGGAAGCTCGCCGTGCAACAGCAGGTAGGCGACCTCGAGGAAGGTCGAGTGCTCGGCGAGCTGCTCGATGGGGTAGCCGCGGTAGCGCAGGATGCCGTTCTCGCCGTCGAGGTAGGTGATCTCGGACCTGCACGAGGCGGTCGACATGTACGCCGGGTCGTAGATGAACAACGTCGGATCGAGCTCGCGCAGGGCCCGCGACGAGAACACGCCGCCTTCGATCGGGACGGTGACCGTCTTGCCGGTCCGGTCGTCGGTGATGGTGATCGTGTCGGGCATCGTGCTTCCTTCGCGTCGACTTCGGCTCGTGGTCGGGGCTTGCTCCCCGCTGATCAATGTACCCGTCGCCCTCGGGCGTGCTCCAACGAGAACGGCGGTGCGGCCGATGTGGACGGTCGCCGGCGCGGTGGGGTGGCGGTCAGAGCGGCGAGTTGCCGTGCTTGCGGGCCGGCATCCGCTCGCGCTTGTTGTGCAGCATCGCGAGCGCGGCGGCGACCTCGCGGCGGGTGTCGGCCGGGTCGATCACGGCGTCGACGTACCCGCGTTCGGCAGCGATGTAGGGGTTGAGCAGCCGTTCGGCGTAGTCGGCCTCGAACGCCGCCCGCTCCTCGTCGGTCGCCCGGCGTTGCAGGATGGCCGCCGCCTGGCCGGCGCCCATCACGGCGAGCTCGGCCCACGGCCACGCCAGGCACACGTCGTTGCCCATCGTCTTGGAGTCCATCACGATGAACGCCCCGCCGTAGCTCTTGCGCAGGATCACGCAGACCCTCGGCACGGTGGCCCGGCCGTAGGCGTACACCAGTTGCGCCCCGTGGCGGATCATGCCGCGCCATTCGAGGTCTTTGCCGGGGTAGAACCCGGGGGTGTCGACGAGCGTGAGGATCGGCAGGTTGAACGCATCGCAACAGGTGACGAAGCGGGCCGCCTTCTGCGATGCCGGGATGTCGAGCGTCCCGGCGAGGTTCATCGGTTGGTTGGCGACGATGCCGATCGGCTGCCCGCCCACGGTGGCGAATGCGGTCACGACGTTGCCGGCCCAGCGGCCGCGCAGCTCGAGCAACGACCCTTCGTCGACGATCGCCTCGGCGACCTGACGCACGTCGTAGCTGCCGGTCGACGACTCGGGGATCAGGTCGCCGGCCTGCGGGCAGAGCCGGTCGACCGGGTCGTCGACCTGCCAGCGGGGTGGCTCGTCGTCGACGTGGTCGGGCAGGTAGGCGAGCAGTTCCTCGACGAGGTCGGCGGCTGCGGCCCGGTCGGCGACCACGGCGATCGGCAGGCCGGCGTTGCGCTCGAGGCTCGCCGCGTTGCCGAGCTCCTCCTTCGAGATCTCGATACCGGTGAACTGGCGCACCATCACCGGCCCGTTGACGAAGGCGTACCCGTTCTCGGTCATGATCGTGAAGTCGATCAGGCCGAGCAGCAGCGCCGGCCCGGAGACGGCGGGTCCGTCGACGATCGCAAAGGTCGGCACCGTGCCCGAACAACGCGTGATCGCACGGGCGACGCGGCCCCACCCGTCGAGCGCCGCGATCCCCTCGGCGATGTCGGCCCCGGCCGAGTTGATCACGAGCACCAGCGGGATCCGCTCGTCGTACGCGGTGCGGGCGGCGATCTCCATGGTCGCGGTCATCGCCTGGGTGAGGGGGGCCGCCGGTGTGACCTCGAAGAACTCGAGCCACGAGACGCGGCGCCCACCGATCAGCCGGATCCGCGCCGCGATCGGGCCGGGCACCCTGGCGACCAGGTCGAGCTCATCGAGCGACATCGGGTCGGACACTAGTGCGGGAACCGGCCACCCACCCCGATCGGCCATTTCGCGTGGCGCCGAACGGTCACGGAGTGCGCGAGAGCGGCAGGGCCTCCGAGCCGAGGTGTACGCCGGGCTGGTCGTGGGCGTGGAGGGCGACGACCTGGGTGAGGATCGCGGCGACCGCGCTGGTCGCCGCGCTCGGGCCGGGGCGCCGCCGCCGCGCCCAGGCGACGACCCGTCGCGGGAGCTCGGGCACCAGGATGCGGCAGAAGTCGCCGTCGAGCTGCTTGGGCGCCGCGGTCGCCGGCACGATCGCTGCGCCGAAGCCGTCGAAAGCGAGCGAGGCGAGCAGGCGCACTCCGTCGATCTCGGCCTGTGCCCGCAGGGTCACGTTGACGCCTGCCGCCGCGCGGTCGAGAACCCGACGCAGCGCCGCCCCTTTCGGGGGCAGCAGCAGCGGAAAGTTCTCGAGTTCGGTGAGCGACATCGTCTGACGCTCGGCGAGCGGATGCCGGGCGTGCACGAGCAGCAGCAGGTCCTCGGCGAAGAGCGGTTCGACCACCAGTTCGGGATCGTCGATCGGGAGGTGGATGATCGCCGCGTTGAGTTGGCCGGAGATCACCCCGGGCACGATCGTCGTCGTGCTGCCCTCGCTGACGATCGGGTGCACCCGCGGGTGCTGCCGCTCGACCGCGGTGAGGAGTTGTGGCATCAGCCATCGGGCGGTGGTGCCGATCACCCCGATGCGGGCGTCGCCCGACACGTCGTCCTCGAGCGAGGCGATGTCGGCGGCGATGTCGTCGATCTCGTGCAGCACCCGCCGGGCCCGCTCGACGACGCGCACGCCCTCGTCGGTGAGCACCCCGTTGGCACGGTCGACGAGGCTGACCCCCAGTTCCCGTTCGAGTTTGGCGACGTGGCCGCTGACGTTGGACTGGACGGTGTAGAGGGCCTTGGCGGCCGCCGAGAACGTGCCGTGATCGGCGACGGCGACGATGGCGGCGAGTTGTCGGACGTCCACACCCGGATCATATCGGAAAAACCGATATGAACTATCGAAGAGTTCTTGTTGCAAGATGGGGGAACTATGTGCATGATTTCACAAACAGACGACGCGCGAACACCCCCCATGTTCCGCTCGCTAGGAGAACCCACACATCGGCCCCCACCGAAGGGTTCTCCGGGTTGAGACGCCCCGATCCCCCGATCGGGGCGTCTCCCGTTTTCGGGCCCCGTCCACAGCGCCATCGCGGCGGCCGCCGGGGCCGTCCGGGGTCGACCGGTCGCGGCGTAGGCTGCAGCCGTGACCCCCAGCGATCAGACGTCGAAGCCGGCCACGAAGCCGGCCGGCAAGCCGGGCACGAAGCCAGCCGGCAAGCCGGGCAACAAGCCATCGGGCAAGCCGGGCAAGCCGGGCAAGCCGGCCACGAAGCCATCGGGCAAGCCGGGCAAGCCGGCCACGAAGCCATCGGGCAAGCCGGGCAAGCCGGGCAAGCCGGCCGGCAAGCCGGGCAACAAGCCGGGCGGGAAGTCCGGCAAGCACGCCTCGAAGCAGGCGGCGAAGCGGCCGACCACCGGTGTGGGGGCGCCGCTCGCGGCGCCTGGTGGGGCCGCCTTCTTCGACCTCGACCGCACCTTGTTGGCCGGCGCGAGCGGCGAGGTGTTCGCCGAGGCGATGCGGGCGGCCGGCCTCGTCTCGCGCGCGATCCCCGGCGAGAAGTTCCTGTTCAACATGTTCAACGCGATCGGTGAGACGCTGCCGTCGATGGCGCTCGCCCGTCAGGCCATCACGTTCGCCAAGGGCCGGTCGCGCGAGGCCGTGCAGGCTGCCGCCGACGGGGTCGCCGACCAACTGGTTGCGATGGTGCAACCGTTCGCGGCCGGGGTGTTCGAGTCGCACCGGTCGGCCGGTCGTGCGATCGTCCTGGCGACGACCACGCCCTACGACCTGGTCAAGCCGTTCGCCGACCGCCTCGGCCTCGACGGGGTCGTCGCCACCCGCTACGGGCTGGCCGACGACGGTGACACCTACGACGGCACGTTGGCCGGCCCGTTCGTGTGGGCGACCGGAAAGCTCGAGGCCGTCAAGGAGTACGCCGACCGGCACGGGATCGACCTCCGCGAGAGCTACGCCTACTCCGACAGCGTCTACGACACGCCCTTGCTGTCGGCGGTCGGCCACCCGGTGGTGGTCAATCCCGATCCGCGCATGCGGGTGATGGCGATCGCCCGCCGGTGGCCGACGCTCGATCTCGATGTGTCCCCGGGCGTCAAGAAGGTCCCGGGCCTCGGTCTCGAGGTGCAGCAGGTGGCGATGGCGTTCACCCGGCCGGCGATGGTGCCCTACGCCGACTTCGACATCCGCGGCGTCGAGCACATCCCGCCCGAAGGGCCGGTGATCCTCGTCGGCAACCATCGCTCGTACTTCGATTCGGCGGCGATCGCGATGGTGGTGGCCAAGACCGGCCGCACGATCCGCTTCCTCGGCAAGAAGGAAGTGTTCGACGTGCCGGTGTTCGGGGCGATCGTCAAGGCGTTGGGTGGTATCCGCGTCGACCGCGGGACCGGCTCGGACGAACCGCTCGAGGCGGCCGCCGCGGCGCTGCGCGGCGGCGAGATGATCGGGATCATGCCCGAGGGCACGATCCCGCGCGGCCCGGCGTTCTTCGAGCCGGAGTTGAAGGGGCGTTGGGGTGCGGCCCGCCTGGCGCACATGACCGGTGCCACCGTGATCCCCGTGGGCCTGTGGGGCACCGAGAAGGTCTGGCCACGTTCGGCCCGGCTGCCGAACGTGTTCAACATCACCGACGCGCCGCTGGTGTCGGCCACGGTCGGCCCGCCGGTCGTGCTCGGTTTCGAGAGCCTCGACGACGACACCCGCCGGATCATGGACGCGATCAGCGCCCTGCTGCCCCCCGAGGCCCGCGAGCGGCGCACCCCGACCCCCGAGGAACTGGCACTGACGTATCCCCCCGGCTACCGGGGCGACCCGGCGGCCGAGACCGAACGGCGCCCGGGAACCGACTGACGGCGGCCGCGCCGGCCGGATTGCCGTCGGGCGCCCTCCATCGGCCCTGGGTATCGATAATTCATGCCCCGATCGCTTTATGTCGATGTGGTTACAGGGCTACCCTGTCGGGAAGAGGTTGAGAGCATGGGCGCGTCGATGACAGCCGAGACGTCTGGCACGACCCGGTCGCTCGCGTCCTGGTGGCGCGGCAGATTCGGCAGGAAGCTCCTCGTCGAGATCCTCATCTGCGGCTCACTGCTGGTGATCTACCGGGCGATCCGGATGGTCAACCGCACCGACTTGAGCCAGGCGTTCACCCACGCCCGCGAGGTGCTCAGGTTCGAGGAGTGGCTCGGCCTGCCGTTCGAGGACGACCTGCAGGGGTTCCTGCTCGGCCACCCGACCCTCATCAAGCTGCTCAACCACTACTACATCTGGTTCCATTTCCCCGCCGCGATCGGGCTGTTGCTGTGGCTCTACCTGCGGCACCACGATCGCTACCACGCGGTGCGCAACCTGATGGCGTTCGTCACGTTCGCAGCGCTGATCATCCACCTGGCGTTCCCGCTGGCACCGCCGCGCATGATGTCGGGTTTCGTCGACACGATGCGCCAATTCGGGCCCAGCATCTATCCGGCCAACGCGGTCGACGGCGCCGCCAACCAGATCGCGGCGATGCCGTCGCTGCACTTCGCCTGGGCGATGATCGAGGCGCTGGCCGTGGTGTCGGTGCTCAAGTCGCGGTGGCGCTGGCTGATCGTCATCCACCCGGTGCTGATGACGCTCTCGATCATCGCGACGGCCAACCATTGGTGGATCGACGCCGCGGCGGCCGCCGTGATCGTGCTGCTCGGCATCGGGCTGTGGCGCCTGGTGCAGCGGTGGGCGCGCGGCCGCCGGTGGTCGTGGACCAAGTGGCGCTTCGAGGCCGCCAGCGGGATCAAGCGGCTCGAGTCGTTCGCCAACGAACCGACCCGCGACCGCGCCGAGATCTGAGGGTCACCTCGGCGCCGCGGGTCACGGTTCGCTCGGCGGCCACGGTGCACCATCGAACGTGTCGAGGGTCGCGAACGACCCCACCTCGTTGCGGCGCAATCGGGTCGGTTGGTGCACCGGATAGCCGAGGAACAACACGGCGGCGATCGCGTGGTGGTCGGGGAGCCGCAGCAGGCGGGCGGCATCGGGTTCGGCGCGCGTCAAGAACGTCGTCATCACCCCGCCCACGCCGTGTGCCCGCGCCGCCAACATCGCGTTCCAGCAGAACGGGTAGATCGAGGCCCCCGGCACGATCGCGGCGCGGTCCAGCTCGTGGTCCATCGCCACGATCTTGCGCAGGTCGGCGGCGACGACCAGCACGACCGGTACCGATTCGATGTGCTCGAGCAGCTGGTTGGGCGTGGTGCCGAAGCCGTCGGGTGCCGAGTAGTCGACCGAGTTGAACGGCACGATGCCGTTGCGTTGCGCCGCCGCGTACTCGTTCCACACCGGTTGCATCAGGTCGGCCAGGCCGCGCCGGAGCGCCGGGTCGCGCACGTTCGCCACCCGCCAGGGCTGCCGATTGCCGCCCGACGGGGCGAAGCGGGCGTCGTCGAGGATCTGGGCGACGACCCGGTCGGGCACCGGGTCGTCACGGAATGCCCGTACCGACCCGTTGGACCGAATCGCCGCTCGCAGCTCCATGCCGGGCGACCCTACGGCAGATGGCGTCAGCCGGGCCAGATGATCGAGCCGTCGGCGGCGTACAGCCCGGCCAGCAGATCGGGATCGAAGCGCCCCTCGACCTCGGGGGTGCCGGTGGTCGCGTACACCCCGACCGCTTCGTAGGCCGCGATCTCGGCGGCGAGCGCCGCCGGGTCGGGCACGCCGGGGAACGAGCCGGCCGGCGTGGTCTGGCTGATCAGGCGGGCGTCGGTGGCCCAGCGGAACGTCTCGCCTTCGGGCGAGAGGAAGTTCGGGTTGCCGTTGCCGTTGATCCGCTCGACCGCGATCGCGGCGGCTGCCGCCGGGTCGGCGATCGCATCGGCGAGCCCGCGCATCGTGGCCCGCATGAAGTCCTCGGCAGCGGTCGGGTGCTCGGTGAGGAACGTGCGGTTCGTGTAGACGAGGCCGAACGAGCCCGGGATGCCGACGTCGGCGGGGTCGAACAGGTTGAAGGCGACGCCGGCCCGTTCGAGCGCACCGGGCTCGTTGCTCTTCCAGCCGGGGATCGCGGCGACGCCCTCGATCTGCCAGTGGGCCAACGGGTCGAACCCCTCGAGCAGCAGGGTCTCGAAATCGGTGCCCTCGATCAGCCCGGCCTGGGCCAACATCGCTGCGATGCTCGGGGGCAGCTTGCCCTTGACCCCGATCGTCGCGCCCGCCAGGCCCTCGAGGCCGGTGATCTCGGGCTTGGTCATGAGGCCGTCGATCGCGACCCGTCCCTCGACCGCCAGTGCCACCAGGTCGGCCTCGTTGACGGCCGCGAAGGTCGCCAGCTCGCTGAACGAGCCCGATGACGAGAACTGGGCGTCGTTGGCCGCCACCAGCGGATAGTTGGCGGTCGAGAACGACGGCGTGATCTCGACGTCGAGACACAGTTCGTCGAAATAGCCGTGGTGGTCGGCGACCAGCACGTCGACGATCGAGGCGGTGGCGGCGAAGTCGAAGCCGGTGAGGTAGCTGATCGTGCCGGCGGCGCGGTTCGCCTCACAGCGGGCGTCGGGGAACGGTTCCCCGGCCGTGACGACGGTCGGCATCTCGGTGGCCGGTGTGATGGTGGCCGGTGTGATGGTGGCCGGCGCGGCGGGAGTGGTCGGGTCGCTCGCCACGTTCGTGGGGGCCGTGGCGTCACCCGCCGTGGCGGTGTCGTCGTCGCCCCCGCACGCTGAGATGATCAGCACGAGAGCGGTCAATGTGGTTGCGATGGCGCGCTGGCGCAGCATCTTGTGTCCTCCGGAGGTTGCGTCGATCGGATGTAGCCAGCACACGACGGGCTCACACCGTTGCTAGGGGGCGGCGCGTCACCCGTGTTCGTCGTGTCGGGTCACGGTACCGCAGCCGCGGCGGCTCCACCCCACCCAGCTGCGAGTTTCTCGCGCCGTACGTCAGTGGCTGCGACGGCGCTGCGACACGTGCCAGCCCAGCACCGATCGCTCGATCACGATCAACGCCATCTGCCCGACGATGCCGAGCATCGCGGTGCACAGGATCGTCGTCCACAGGATGCTGCCCTCGTTGAAGGCGACCGCCCGGCGCCCGGCCTCGCCGAGCCCGTCGGTGCCGAGCGCAGCCCCCTCGGCGAAGTACGCCGCAGCGAGCCCGAGACCGACGTTGAAACGCGCCGCGGTGAACAGCGATGGCAGTGCCGCCGGCAGCCGCAGCCGCCACAGGACCTCGCGGCGCGAGGCGTGGATCGAGGCGAACAACTCGCGAGCCGCCGGGTCGGCGCTGCGCATGCCGCCGACGGTCGCATAGACGAAGGCCGGAACGGTGACGAAGGCGACGAGGAACACGATGGCCGGGGTGCCGCGGCCGAGCCAGAGCACGACCGAGCTGATGTAGGCGACCCATGGCGTCACGAGGATCAGCACCAGCAGCGGCTGGCTGGCGTGCTCGAGGGGTCGGAAGGCGGCGAGCAGCGAGCCGAACGCGAGCGACACGGCGAGCGCGATCGCGAGACCGATCGCGAGGTGCTGGGCGGTGACCCAGACGTTCTGGAGGTAGAAGCCGGGATTGTCGAGGAAGGTCGAGACGATCTCGCTCGGGGGCAGCAGCACGAACCGGCGCACGTCGCGGAGTCGCACGACGCCCTCCCAGACGACGCCGAGCGCGATCGCGCCCAGGAACGCCCACACGGCGGCGCTGCGCGACAGCCGCCCGATCATCGCCCGGCCCCGTGGTGCAGGAGCCGTCGCAGCTCGGTCTCGATCGCGAAGAAGGCCGGATCGTCCTCGATCTCGGGCAGCCGCGGCCGCGGGAGGTCGACGTCGACCGTGCCGACCACCCGCCCTGGTCGTGACGACAGCACCACGACGCGGTCGGACAGGAAGACCGCCTCGGCCAGCGAGTGGGTGACGAACAGCACGCCGGTGCTGATCGGGTCGCACAGCGACGCCAGCAGGTGGCGCATGTCGGCGCGGGTGATCTCGTCGAGGGCGGCGAACGGCTCGTCCATCAGCAGGTAGGGGGCGCCGAGCGCGAAGGCGCGCACCAGGGCGACCCGTTGTTGCATCCCGCCCGACAGCTCGTGTGGGTAGGCGTGGCGGAACTCGGTGAGCCCGACCCGGTCGAGCAGTTCGGCGACGTCGGGCATCGGCGCCGGGTTGGCGGCGGCGTTGATGTCCTGCAGCAGCCGAGCGTTGGCATCGACATCGCGCCACGGCAGCAGCCCGGGGGACTGGGGGACCAGGCCGTAGCGCTTCAGACGCCGCGCCGCGGCCGGTGAGTCGCCGTCGATCGAGATCGTGCCGGAGCTGAGCGGCTCGAGGCCACCGACCATGCGCAGGAGCGTCGTCTTGCCGCACCCGCTCGGCCCGAGCAGGGTGACCACCTCGCCGGGGGCGATCGTGAGGTCGAGCGGGCTCAGCGCCTCGACCGTGTCGAACCATTTCGACACCCCCGTCGCCCGGATGCCGGGAACCGTCGCAGACCTCACGCCGCCGGACTGTATCGGTTGCCGCCGCACGGGCCGTGTGCGAACCACCGGCGCTCGGCGCCGCCCGAGCCGAGCGAGCCGGTCGACGTCGTCAGCTGGTGGCCGATGCGATCGCGGTCTCGATGAGATCGGCCACGACGGCTGCATCGGTGATCACCGCCCAGTGATCGCCATCGATGCGCTCGACCTGCACCGGCCCGGTCAAGCCAGCGGGTAGTTGATGCCCGGCGAGGGCCGCGGACCGGATCACGAGCGTGGCCCCGCCATACGCGGGCAGTCGACTCTTGAACTGCTCGCGTCGCATCGCGACCCACAACCAGTGGGGCGCCTTCTCGCCGCCGGTGACCGTGCGACGCCGGAGCCTGTTGCGTGCCCACCAGGCGCGCAACTCGAGTTCCAGCTGCCTGAGTTGCCTCGACCCCGGCCAGCGTCGATGGCCCCCTGGCGGGTCGAGCAACACGAGGAGCACCACGTCGCGGCCCTGCTCGACGAGGCGGGCGGCGAGCGCCTGAGCGTGGTGGCAGCCCGCTGAGAACCCGACGACCACCAGCGGGCCCGACGGCCCCTCCCCGCTGATCGCCTCGATGGCGTCGTCGACCGCGTCGGCCACCCGGAACGCCATCTCACCGGGTCGGCCGAAGCCTTTGGGTGTCGGCACCCAGACCGGCCGCCCGGCGAGTGCCCGTGCGACCGGCACGGCCTCCGATGCGGCGAGCCCATTGACGAACCAGACGATCGAAGGCAACCGCTCGCCGGTCGTGAGTCGGACCATTGCCGGCACCGGCCCGTCAGCGGTGACGATCTCTGCGATACCGCGCGCGGTCGGCACCGCGAGTACCCGGTTCAGGCCGAGTTCGCGGCCGAAGTCGATCCGGAGTCGTTCGACCAGCTCGACCCACCCGATCGAGACCATCCCGGCGTCGATCAGGTCGTCGTCGAGGCCCACGGGTCGTCCGATCAGTTCGGCGGCCAGAGCGAGCAGATGCGATTCGGTGGGCGATGCCAGCACTCTTGCGACCTCTCGGGCATCGGCCGGTGCGCTCGTCGGCCTCCATCGACCGAGCTCGAGGTGGTCGAGCTTGCCGCTCCGGTTGAGCGGCGGGTGGGGCACCACTCGCATCAACGACGGCACCATGTGGAACGGGAGCGACTCGGCGAGCCGCGCCCGAACCCGCACCGGGTCGACCTCGGCGTCACCGTCGGGTACCAGGTGCCCGACCAGACGGACGACGCCGTGGTCGTCGAAGCTGGTGACCGCCGCCTGCGAGACCCCGCCGAACCGTTCGAGTGTGTCGGCGACGTCGTCGAGGTCGACGAACTGGCCGGCGACCTTGACCCGTCGACCGAGCCGTCCGTGTACGCGGAGCGACCCCGACTCGTCGATCGAGACCAGGTCGCCGGTGCGGAACCATCGCCCCCCGTCGTCGTCGGTGAAGCAGCCGTCGTCGGCGGTGCCGACGTATCCCTCGAAGATCTTCTCCGACTTGACCGCCAGTTCGCGAGGGGTCCCCGGTCGGGGCTCGGTCGGTCGCCCGTCGTCATCGAGGAAGCAGATCGCGACGCTCTCGACCGGCGGGCCCAGGGGGAGTGGGCCGTCGGGAATCGGATCTCCCGGCCGCCATGCCCACTTCGCGATCGTGCCGGCCTCGGTGCTGGCGAACTGGTGGACGATCTCGGCGGCGGGCACGAGGGCGTGGAGCGCTGCGAGGTCGGTGCCGTTGACGCGCTCGCCGCGGATGTTGACGTACCCGATCCGGGCGCCGAGCGCGCCGCCGTCGACGGCCCGCGCGAGGGTGTGGACCATCGTCGTGGTGATCGCCAACGAGTCGACGTCGTGACGCTCGAGGAAGTCGAGCATCTCGGCCACCGAACCGACCCGCGGGTCGAACAGGGCCGCCGTGCGTCCGCGACGGAACGAGGTGGTCAGCCCGCTGATGAAGCCGTAGGTGCCGACCCCGGCGACCACGAGGCGGCACCGACAGAACCTGGCGGAGGTGTCCGCCGCTGCCAACTGCCACCGCAGCCGCGGAAGGACTGCGACCTTCGGTGCGGAGGTCGAGCCCGAGGTCGTCACCAACACGGTGGGTTCGCCGCGGAGGCCGTCGATCTCGGCTGCCGCGTCGGGCACCGCGACGATGCTCCGCACCAGGCCGGTATCGAGCGCGTCGACCGCGGCGCGGTACCGTTCGGTCGTCAGGGCCGGGCAACCGACCGAGCGAAACAGCGCCGAAAGTCGTTGGGGAGGGTCTCCCGCGTCGGCGACGACCAGACGCACTTGCGCGATCGCCGCGGCGACGATGGCGATCGGCACGAAGAGGTCGAAACCGCCGATCACACCGACCACCCCGTCGACGGCGCGTTCGCGAAGGATCGGTGCCAATGCGGCGGCTCGCCCCACCAGTTCGGCATACGTGATGGCCTCGCCGTCGGCGGTGACGACGGCGGGGAAGGCCGGCATCTCACGGGCGCGGACGAGCATCCGCTGCAGCAGATCACCGGTGTTCGGATCGAGCGGATACCAGTCGTTGGGCGTCCGGTCGACGGCCATGGGCATCGAGGGAAATCGCGACCGTCGCGGTCGCCCCCAGCCGGTCATCGAGGTGGATCGCCGAACCCCCGCCGGTTTCCGGTGCTCAGCCGCGGATTTCGACCACTGAGGGATCAGTTGCGATCTTCCCTGGCACGCTGGCGTCGAGGCAGCCGGATCGTGGTGCCAGGTTCGCCACCGGGACCAGTCGGTCGCCTGGTGCGGCGGTTGTGAGCGGGGCGGCGGCGGCCGTAACCTGGCGGGGTCCATCGGGGCTCGTTCGGCTCCGGTGCGATGCGATCGACCCGTGCGGGTCGACGCGACCTCCAACCGGAAGGCACGACCACATGGCGATCACGCCGAAGTCAGAGATCATCGCGAAGCACGGTTCGTCGGCGAACGACACCGGCTCGCCCGAGGTGCAGATCGCGCTGCTCACCGATCGCATCACCCACCTGACCGAGCACCTCAAGATGCACGCGAAAGACCACCACAGCCGGCGCGGCCTGCTGATGCTGGTCGGCCGTCGCCGTCGCATGCTCGACTACCTGCGGGGCATCGACGTCGAGCGCTATCGCACACTGATCTCCGAACTCGGCCTGCGTCGCTGACGCCGGTCGACCCGCGCCGGGCACCGCGGCCGGCGGGCCGCAGGTGGGCTACGGTCCACTGATGGACCTGGTGCCGATCATCGACATCGCCGACCCGTCCGACGTCGCGCTCGAGGCGGTCGACGAGGCCTGCCGCGACCACGGATTCTTCCTGCTCGCTGGACACGGCTGCGACGAGCTGATCGCGCGCACCTTCGCCGAGGGGGAGCGGTTCTTCGCCGCGCCCCACGCGGTGCGCGACGCGATCCGACGCGACGCCCAGAACCCGCTCGGCTTCAACGACCGCGAGCTCACCAAGCGCCGCCGCGACCACAAGCAGGTCTTCGACTTCACCGACCCCGAGGCCACCGCCGGGCTCCGGGCGAACCGTTGGCCCGACGGGCTGGGCGACTCGTACCGGACGACGCTCACCGAGTTCTTCACGACGTTCTCCGACCTCGCCGCCCGCACCGTCGAGCTGGTGCTCGAGGCCCTGGGCGTGCCGGCCGCCGACCGGCCGCCCTACCGGGGCGACCGCGCCGCGAGCGCCGTGCGCATCAACCGCTACACCGTCGGCGACCCGGTGCCCGACGGCGAACGCGTCGGCCTCGCCGACCTCGGGCCGACGGCGCTCGGCCACCACACCGACCCCGGCGTGCTCACCCTGCTGTTGCAGGACTCCGTCGGCGGGCTACAGGCCGAGTCGGCGAGCCGGGGCTGGATCGACGTGGCGCCCCGGCCCGGCACGGTCGTGGTGAACCTCGGTGACGTCATGCAGGTCTGGAGCAACGACCGCTACCGGGCGGCCGTGCACCGCGTGGTGACGATGACGACGACGTCACGGATGAGCATCCCCTACTTCTTCAATCCGGCCCGAGTTGCGACGATCGCGCCGATCCCGGCGCTCGCCGCCGACCAGCCGCGGTACCGGGCGTTCACGTGGCGCGAGTTCATGGGGGCCCGCAACGCCGACAACTACGCCGACGCCGGCGCCGACGACACCCAGGTGTCGGACTTCGCCCTGGTCTGAGCCGTCGTTCGGTCGGGCAGTCGCCGGCTGATCTCGTCGAGGGGCTCGCCGGCCGCGATGGCATGCTCGAGCTCGATCAGCCAGGGGCCGGGCATGAGGCCGACGTCGCCGAGCACCGCCCGCAGCTCGGCGCACGCCCGCAGCGCCTCGACCCGCCGATCCGACCGGGCGAGCGCCTCGATCAGCAGCCGCCACAGGCGCTCGCGGTAGGGCTGCTCCTTGACGGCGGCCGTGAGCTCGGCGACGACCGTCTCGGCACGGCCGAGTGCCAGTTCCGCCTCGATCGTCAGCTCGCTCGCGTTCGCCCGGAGCTCGTCGAGCCGGAGCGCCTCCAGCACGAAGCCGTCGGCGTCGGCCAGATCCCCGAACGGCCTGCCCCTCCAGAGCCCCAGCGCCTGCCGGCACAACTCGACACAGGTCGCCGGATCGGGGCGGGCCTGCTCGGCACGGTGGAGCAGTTCCTCGAACCGGCGGGCATCGATGTCGACGAGATCGGTCGACAGCTCGTACGAGTGGTCGACGCGCACGATCGTGCCGTGGCCGAGCACCTTCCGCAGACGCGACACCTTCGTCTGCAGGGTGCTCGCGGCCGTCGGCGGTGGATCGTCATTCCAGACGACGCTCACCAGGTGATCGATCGGCACGGCGTGCCCGGCACCGATCGCGAGCGCGGCGAGCAGCGCCTGCCGGCGGGGCCCACCGAAGGCGACCGGAACGGACGCGATCGACACGTCGACCGCTCCGAGCACGCGGACCATCGGGCGTCCGGGCAGCATCATCAGCTCCTCCCACCCCCACCTTGAACGCTCGCGCCCGACGCGCCCAGGGACCAAAGTCCGCGCCGGACCGGTGGCCCGTCCGGAACCTGCACGTCGCCCACATCCCGACCGGATGCGATCGGGACGCGGTCGGGACGGGGTTGGGAGGGCGTTCACCCGCGGATCACCGGGTGGGGGGAGGACGATCGAGGTGGAGGAGTCGACCGGAAGGAGCAGCCATGTTGAAAGAACAGACCCGCGATGTCGAGTTGCGGCGCGAACCCGCCGAACAGCTGCCCGAGTTGCCCGAGCACGTCGTCGTACCCGACGACGCGAGCGGGATCGAGTTGCCCGACCGCCCCGGCCGCGCCGCGGTGGCGGTGCGCTGGCTGCGCTGGATTCCTCTGGTGCTCGTCGTGGCCGCCGGCGCGATCGTCGCCGTGCTGGCGACCCGTGACAGCGACGGTCAGCAGGTCGAACCCGTGACGCCCGCTTACCTGCAGGTCGAGGCCGAGATCGAGCGGGCGCTGCTCGAGCAGCAGGCCGAACGGGCCGCCATGCCCGCCTACCAGCAGATCCAGCGTGAGATCGACCGTGCCCTCGCCGTGCAGGAGATCCGCAACGCCTTGGGGCCCACCCCGGCCTACCTGCAGATCGAGGCCGAGATCGAGCGGGCGCTCGCCGAGGTGCGCCACGAGCGGGCGATGGCCGAACTGCCCGCCTACGTGCAGATCGAGCGGGCGATCGAACAGGCGATCGCCGAACTCGATCGGTGATCGGCGGCCGCGAACCCCGGCACCGGCTCGGCCCGTGCCGGGGTTCGGTCGCCCGGGTGCACCGCAAGGCGGCTCCGAGCCGGTATCATGTCCAGGTGTGCGGAAGGTCCGCACACCGCAACAACCGAGCGGCATCGTCGTCGGTTACCGGTTGCCCATCCCGTGAACTGCCCGGCCTGTCGGCGTGAGGCATCTTTCGGCGGGGTCGCCAACTGGCAACCGGCCCGGCCGCTCCAGATCGACGAGGCACACGGCTCGACGCCGTTCCCGTCGGAAAGGAGCCATTCGTGGCTGACCCCATCCGCGTCTCGGGTCCCGTATCAGGGACCGAGAAGACGCTCACCTTCGAGACCGGCAAGTTCGCGCCGCAGAGCCAGGGCGCCGTCGTGGCGTCCATCGGCGGCACGCAGGTTCTCACCACGGCCAACGCCGCCAAGGACGTCCGTCCCGGGATGGATTTCTTCCCGCTCACGGTCGACGTCGAGGAGCGCGCCTACGCCGCCGGCAAGATCCCCGGCTCGTTCTTCCGCCGTGAAGGCCGCCCCACCGAGGACGCGATCCTCACCTGCCGGCTCACCGACCGGCCGCTGCGCCCGTCGTTCGCCGACGGTTTCCGCAACGAGACCCAGATCGTCACCACGGTCATCGGTGCCGATCAGCACAATCCCCACGACATCTTGTCGATCAATGCCGCCTCGGCGGCGCTGATGATCTCGGGCATCCCGTTCGACGGCCCGCTCGGCTCGGTGCGCATGGCGTACTCGATCGACGGCGAGTGGATCCCGCACCCGACCTACGAGGAGATCGAGGCCGGCACGTTCGAACTGGTCGTCGCCGGGCGCGAGCTCGACAACGGCGACGTCGCCGTGATGATGGTCGAGGCCGGCGGTACCGAGCGCAGCTTCTACTACTACGAGGACGGCGCGCCGAAGGTCGACGAGGCCGTGCTGGCCGACGGCCTCGAGGCGTGCAAGGTGTGGATCAAGGAGTCGATCGCCCTCCAGCGTCAGCTGCTCGCCAGCGTCATCGCGATCCACGGCCCGATCGCCCCGTTGGCGTTCACGCCGGTGCTCGACTACACCCCCGAGGCGTTCACGGCCGTCGAGGGTCTCGTCAGCGACGACATCGCCGCCGCGGTGAAGATCGCCGGCAAGGCCGAGCGCAACGCCGCCACCGATGCCGCCACCGCGAAGGCGGTCGAGGCGTTGTGCGGTGACGGCGCCGAGTTCGCCGGCCAGGACAAATCCGTCAAGGAAGCGGTCCGCAGCCTCACCAAGAAGCTGGTGCGCAAGCGCATCGTCGACGAGGGCCTGCGCATCGACGGCCGCGGCGTCGCCGATCTGCGCCCGGTCTCGGCCGAGGTCGGCGTGTTGCCGACGGCGCACGGCTCGGGCCTGTTCCAGCGCGGCGAGACGCAGGTGCTCAACGTGCTCACCATGGCCATGCCCCGCATGAACCAGATGATCGACTCGTTGTCGCCGCAGGACTCCAAGCGCTACCTGCACCACTACAACATGCCGCCGTGGGCCAACGGCGAGACCGGCCGCGTCGGTTCGCCCAAGCGCCGCGAGATCGGTCACGGTGCGCTCGCCGCCCGGGCCGTGCTGCCGGTGGTGCCCAGCCAGGAAGATTTCGCCTACACGCTGCGCCTGGTCTCCGAGGTGATGTCGTCGAACGGTTCGACCTCGATGGCGTCGGTGTGCTCGTCGAGCCTGTCGTTGATGGACGCCGGTGTGCCGACCCGTGGTGCCGTCGCCGGCATCGCGATGGGCCTCGTCAAGGAGGGCGACCGCTACGTCACCCTCACCGACATCCTCGGCGCCGAGGACGCGTTCGGTGACATGGACTTCAAGGTCGCCGGCACCGCCGACGCGATCACCGCCTTGCAGCTCGACACCAAGATCGACGGCATTCCCGCCGACGTGTTGACCGCCGCGCTGGCACAGGCCAAGGACGCCCGGCTGAAGATCCTCGAGGTGATGAACGGGGCGATCAGCGAGTCCCGCCCCGAGGTCGCCGAGACCGCCCCGAAGATCAAGACGATCACCATCCCGATGGACAAGATCGGCGAGGTCATCGGGCCCAAGGGCAAGGTCATCAACACGATCCAGCAGGAGACCGGCGCCGACATCAGCGTCGACGACGACGGGGCCCAGGGTTTCGTCACGATCGGTGCCGTCGAGGCCTGGCGCATGGAGGAGGCGATGGCTGCGATCCTGGCGATCGTCGACCCGCCCAAGGCCGAGATCGGCAAGGTCTACACCGGCCGCGTCGTCAACATCACCAAGTTCGGTGCCTTCGTCAACATCCTGCCCGGCCGTGACGGCCTCGTGCACATCTCGAAGCTGGGCCGCGGCAAGCGGATCAACTCGGTCGAGGACGTGCTCGAACTCGGTCAGGAGATCGAGGTCCGGGTCGAGGAGATCGACGACCGCGGCAAGGTCAGCCTCGTGCCGGCCGGCGACGCGCCCGAGTCCGACGGCGGTGAGTCCGACGGCGGCGGCGACGGCGCCTCGGCACCACGTCGCGAGCGCGCGCCGCGCCGTGACGACTCGCGCCGTGACGACCCGCGCCGTGACGACGGCGGTCGCAGCGACCGTGGCTCGGCGGTCGAGACGGTGTCGTTCGAGGACGTCTTCGACGCCGAACTCGCCAGCGAACTCGGCGACCTCGGCCCGGCCAGCGAACGCCGCTCGGACGACCGC
>DATCZG010000048.1:0-2689 GCA_036526035.1 Ilumatobacter sp.
ACGACGAAGCCGCCGACGCCGCGCGGGGTGGCCTGCCCGAACCGGCTGTACAGCCCGTACATCGACGACGCCGCCAGGAACCGGCTCTCGGGCCGCTCGACCACCGGGTCGCACCACATCCCCGACATCGCCGTCGGCTCGTGCTCGATCACCGGATCGTTCAGGTGGGCCGAGTACTTGTGGCACACCATGTGGGCACCGTCGTCGGCCAGCCGGACCTGCCAGAACATCGTGTTACCCGAGAACGAGGCGTAGTTGCCGCCGCCCACCACGAACCGCTCGAGGGCGTCGCGCTGCGGTCCCGACCAGTACTCGTCGTGCCCGGCGCCGATCACCAGGTCGTAGCCGTCGGTCAGCCCGTCGATCAGTTCGAGGTCGCTCGACACGGCGTAGTCGAACTCGATCCCTGCCCGTTCCCCCCACTCGGCGAAGCGGCGGTCGTAGGTGAACCACCCGGCCGACCCCATGTACCCCGGATAGCCGTGCTCGAACCGGTAGGTCTGATAGGTCTCGCCGTCGACGTCGGGCTGCTCGCCGGGGCGTCGCGGACGCGACTTGCGGTCGTCGCGATCGGTCTCGGGTCGCACGAGCATGCCGCGTCCGAACGGACGCCGGAACGACACCTGGTGTCCGCCGGTGTACAGGCTGCGACCGCCCCAGTCGTTGTAGGCGTTCCAGGTGTTGGTGGCGAGCACGAACAAGGCCGACGAGCGCTGGGACGACGCTCGCACCACGAAGCAGGCGTACCCGGTGCGGCGCCGTGGCTCGGCGTCGTGGGCGGTCAGCTCGACCAGGTAGAACCCGCTCCGCCAGGCGGCATCGACCGGGATCTCGACGCTGATCTCCCACCCGCACCCGGAGGCGTCGGCGTCGGCCGGGGTTGCCTGCACGAGGCCGGTGAGGCCGGTGGCGGTGAACACGACCTCACGCTCGGCTCCCCACCGCGACACGGTGACGTCGAACTGCGATGCTTCGGTCGAGACGCACAGCCCGACCGTTTCGCCGGCCGAGTAGCTGAGCTGTCGGCAGTACGCCTCGATGGCGTCGTAGTGCGTGATGTCGTTGGCCATACCCGAATGTCTAGTGCGGGATCAACGGCCGCGACCGGGTCGGTCAGATGGGCCAATCGGTCGGCGCGACGACGCCGGCGCCGGCGGATGGCTCGCAGATCCACACGCGAGCCGAGTGCCCGTCGTAGCGATAGTTGTGGAGTACCGAGCGGGTGAACTCGACGGTCTGGGCGGAGTCGACCAGCGCCACCGCACAACCCGCGAAACCGCCACCCGTCATGCGAGCTCCGAGACATCCGGGGCCGGCCAGCGCGGCTTCGACGATCGCGTCGAGGCCGGGGCCCGACACCTCGAAGTCGTCGCGCAGGCTGACGTGGCTCTCCGACATCAACCGACCGAGTTCGATGGCGTCGCCCGCTGCCATCGCCGCCACGGCGTCGAGTGTGCGCTGGTTCTCCGTGCCGATGTGGTGGGCGCGCCGACGATCGACCGGGTCGGCGATCGTGGCCACCTGGGTGAGCGTCGCGTCGCGCAGGGCGGGCACCGAGAGTTCGGCGGCGGCCCGTTCGCAGGAGGCCCGACGATCACCATAGGCGGCCTCGGCCAGCACCCGGCGGGTACCGGTGTCCAGGATCGCCACCGCCACCCCGTGCGGCAGCGGGGCAGGCGCCAGGGTCAGGGCACGACAGTCCATCAGGCTGGCGTGCCCGGCGATCGCCCCGGCCGAGATGAACTGGTCCATGATGCCGCTCGGCAGCCCGACGATCTCGTTCTCGACCCGCTGCCCCAAGCGGGCGACATCGATCGGCGGCCAGTGCATGCCGTGGCGCTCCAGCAGGGCGGTGATGATCGCCACCTCGAGTGCCGCCGACGACGACAGGCTGGCACCGGTGGGGATGTCGGTGGCGATCGCCGCCCGCCATCCGTACGAAGCGATGCCCTGCTCGCCCAGCAGGGCGGTCACCCCGGCGATGTGGACGGCCCAGGTGGCGACCGCGTGCGGGTCGGCGGTCGGCTCGATCACCACGGTTCCGAACCCCTCAGAGGCGACCGTGACCGGGCCGGTCCGCGGGTCGCCGACCGAACTCAGCGCGATCACCGTGTCGAACGGCAACGCCATCGGCAGCGTGAACCCGTCGTTGTAATCGGTGTGTTCGCCGATCAGATTGACGCGTCCAGGGGCTCGAACCACGAGATCGGGCTGGCCCCACCGTCGGCGATGGTCGGCGATGGCGCGGTCGAGCGCAGTCGGTTCGGGCACATGCCGAATCTACCCAGCGTCGCTGGGGATGCGGATCGCCGAGGGCTCCGCTACCGTCTCGTGCGTGGACGTACGTATCGGTGTGACCCAGGCCCCTCGCGAGATCTCGTTGGAGGTGGAAGACTCATCCCGCGACGACCTCAAGGCTCGCGTCGAGGCGGCTCTCAGTGGCGCCACCGACGTGCTCTGGATCACCGACAAGCGTGGCAAGGATGTCGGTGTGCCGTCGGCCAAGATCGCCTATGTCGAGGTCGGTTCCGCCGAAGGCGAACGCCGTATCGGATTCGGGGGCTGATGCCCCCCGGGGTCGGCGCGTCGATCCTCGACCGCCGACTCGTCTTCGTCACCGGCAAGGGCGGTGTCGGCAAGACCTCGGTGGCGGCCGCCCTGGCCCACATCGCCGCCCAACGCGGGCTGC
>DATCZG010000049.1:0-18079 GCA_036526035.1 Ilumatobacter sp.
CGCCCGGCGGAGCCGGGCGCACCAGGGCCGAACGGCCCGCCGGCAGGGGGTCAGTGGCCGGGGGGCCGTTCGCCATCGACCCGGGCGGTGATCCGCTCGGTGATCCGGGCGGCCATGTCGGCCGCCTCGTCCTCGGTCAGCCGGCCGTTGTCGACCGCCAGCGCGAGATGGGTCATCGCCTCGTCGACGAGGGCGTCGATCACCGTCTGCACGTCGACGCCCCGGGCCTCGGCGATCTCCGCGATCGACGCCCCGGCGCGCATCTCGCTGCGCAGCTGATCGACGTCGATACCCAGCAGGCCGGCGACGACGTCACCGTCGAAGCCGGGGCCGCGGTGGTGGCCGGGGCGGTGGTGGCCGGGGCGGTCACCGGGCTCGGGACGGTTCTCGATCAGGAACTCGGTCACCGCGTCGGCCTGGTCGGCCCGCAGCGTGCCGTCGTCGACGAGCTGCTGGAGCAGCTCGCGCAGACGTGTGCCGGGCTCGGGACGCTCGCCCTCCGGCCCGTCGCCGAACGGCCCGGTGGCGTCGTCGTGGAGCGCCACGACCGCCGCCGGTTCCGACGCGGTGTCGTCGGCGGCGCTGGTGAGCGACGGGACCGTCAGCAGCAGGCCGACCGCTCCGCCGCCGAGCAGCCCGGTGGCGAGACCGATCGCCGTGTTGCGCCGGAACCGGTTCGGGGTCTCCGGCTCGGTGTGGGGGGTCTCGGTGTGGGGGGTGTCGGTGTTCATGTCGTGTCCTTTCGGTGAGGGGTGCTGTCACTCACCACGATGCGGGTCCCGATTGAGAACGAAACCGGAACCAGTTGAGAGCCGGGTAAGAACCGGCCGGCGGTCACCCGCCGGCGGCCTGCCGGGGCTCGACGACGGGCAGACGGAAGCCGACGGTGGCGCCGCCTCCGGCGCGGTTCGACGCCCACGCCTCACCGCCGTGACGGTTCGCCACCTCGCGCACGATCGCCAGGCCGAGCCCCGAGCCGGGCAGCCGACGCGCCTCGTCGGAGCGGTGGAAGCGGTCGAACACGTACGCCAGGTCGGCCTCGGGGATGCCCACGCCGCGGTCGCCGACCTCGACCGCGCCGGCGCCGACGGTGATCTCGATCGCCCCGTCGCCGACGTCGAACTTGCGGGCGTTGTCGAGCAGGCACGAGATCGCCCGCTGCACGCTCGAGCGCTGGGCGACCACGATCGAGGGCGTGGCGGCGACCCGGAACTCGCGACCGGTACGGCGGTGGTAGCGCTCGGCCAGCTCGGCGGCCACCTCGGCGAGATCGAACCGCTCGCGCGGTTCGTCGGACGTCTCCCCGCTGGCCACCGCCACGATCTCGTTGACGAGGTCGCTCAGCTCCTCGGTCTCGGCCCGCAGGTCGGCGATGATCGCCCGCCGGTCGTCGTCGCCGAGCTCGGGATAGCGCTGCAGCATCCCCACGTTGGTGCGCAGGCTGGTGAGCGGGGTGCGCAGCTCGTGTCCGGCGTCCTGCACGAGCCGCTGCTGCTCGTCGCGTGAGCGCGCCAACGCCGCCAGCATCCGATCGAACGCCGAACCGAGCCGCGCCACCTCGTCGTCGCCCTCCGGCGACACCGTGACGTCGAGACGGCCGGTCGCCTCGACGTGCTCGGCGGCGACGGTCAGGCGTCGCAGCGACGCCGTGACGCGGGCCGCCAGCCAGAGCCCGGCCGTGGTGGCGGCCGCCACCACGAGCGCCATCAACACCAGGGTGCGGTTGCGCAGCGTGGTGAGCACACGCTCGGTCTCGTCGAGCGACCGGCCGACCTGCACCGCACCGCGCGGCAGGCCGACGGTGCGCACCCGGAAGTCGCCCTCGGAGGTGGTCACCGTCGAGAACACGCTGCGCCGGTTGGCACCGACCACGGCCAGCTCGTGCTCGGACAGCGGCACCGGCTCGGGGAACGTCGACTGTGCGACCGTGCCGTCGAGCCGGACGATCTGGCCGACCAGGCCCGACAGCGGGCCCCGGTCGGGGAGCCGCGTGTCGACCCCGAAGCGCCGGTCGTCGATCGGTCGGTCGATCGCCACCAGCGACCGGTCGACCTCGGTGAACAACCGGTCACGCGTGACCCGGTAGCTGACCAGGCCGACGGCCAGCGTGGCGACCGCCGCGATCCCGGCCATCGCCAGGGCGATCTTCCAACGCAGGCTCACGACGGGTCCACCCGGGCGACGTACCCGACGCCCCGCACCGTGTGGATCAGGCGGCCACCGCCGCCCTCCTCGGTCTTGCGCCGCAGGTAGCCGATGTAGACGGCCAGGTTCTTCGAGTCGGGCCCGAAGTCGTAGTGCCAGATCCGCTCGTAGATCGTGGTGTGGTCGAGCACGATGCCGGCGTTGCGCACCAGCAGTTCGAGCAGGTCGAACTCGGTCCTGCTCAGTTCGAGTTCCCGGCCGGCGCGGGTCGCCAGGCGGCCGGCCGGGTCGAGCCGCAGATCGCCGAGCACCAAGTCGGCGGGCCCGTCGGGGCCGTCGGCCGGCTGGACGCGCCGCAACAGCGCCCTGATCCTGGCGAACAGCTCGTCGAGGTCGAACGGCTTGGGCAGGTAGTCGTCGGCCCCGGCGTCGAGGCCCGCCACGCGGTCGCGCGTGTCGGTGCGGGCGGTCAGCATCAGCAGCGGCACGCGGTTGCCCTCGGCGCGCACGACCCGGCACACCGTGAGCCCGTCGACGTGCGGCATCGACACGTCGAGCACCGCCAGATCCGGTTGCTGATCGCGCAGCGCGTCGAGGGCCAGCGCCCCGTTGGTGACGGTGATCACCTCGTAGCCCTCGAGCGTGAGCGCCCTCCCGAGCGATTCGCGCACCGCCCGATCGTCTTCTGCCACCAACACCTTCATCCCATGAGTACACCAGAACCAGGTGAGCGTTGGGTGAGAATGGCCGGATGCGCACGTATCTCCTCGTCGCCGTCGCCGGCACCCTCGGGGCTGCGATCCGGTGGGGCATCGGGGATCTGATCGACCACCGGCCCGCCACGTTCCCGTGGGCGACGCTGTCGGCCAACGTGGCGGGCTGCGCCCTGATCGGGCTCGCCGCCCGCTCGCTGGCGCGCGGCTCGGACCGGTGGCAGTTCGCGGTGACCGGTCTGCTCGGCGGGCTGACGACGTTCTCGACGTTCGCGGTCGAGACCCGCGAGTTGGTCGACGCCGACCGGGCCGGGCTCGCCCTCGGCTACGTCGCCGCCTCGGTCGTGGTCGGGCTGGCCGCGGTCGAGGTCGCCCGCCACGGCTGGAGGTCGCGGTGACGCCGGTGTGGTTCGCCCTGGCGGCCGGCCTGGGGGCGGCGACCAGGCTGCGGATCAACCAGTACGGCTGGACCTGGATCAGCACGCTGGTCGCCAACGTGATCGGTTCGTTCGCCCTGGGGTGGCTGCTGGCGGGCGATCCGTCCGACGCCGTGCGCACCGTGGTCGGCACCGGCTACCTCGGGTCGCTCACCACGTTCAGCATGTTCGCCCTCGAGGCGACCGAGGGGGCGCCCCGGCGGCGCATCGCGATCGTCTCGTCGACGCTGGTGCTGGGCCTGTTGGCCGCCACCGCCGGGCATGCGGTCGGCTGACGGGCGGTCACGAGGGCGGTTCGGCCGAACCCGGCCACCGGATGGTGACCATCGTGTCGGCCCACGCCGGCGGGTGGGCGGCGAGCCACTCGGCGAGTTCGGCGTCGCGCTCGGGCGACAGACACAGCCGGCGCCGCGCCATCGCCACCAGTTCGTCGGGCCCTGAGGCATCGGCGGGCGAGGGCACCCGGGCACTCGTGGTGCTCTCCGGGTCGAGGCCGATCTCGCGCAGCACCGCCAGGAGGTCGTCGCAGGTCGGCCCGGCGGGCCGTTCGACGCCCCAGAAATGGCGCCAGGCCGGCGACCAGGCCGACATCGGGTGCACGGTCGGCACCTCGACCACCACCGCGAGGCGGGCGTGCTCGGTGAGCGCCCACACGAACCCGACGATGTCGGCCACGTTGTAGGCGACGTGGTGGCACACCACCACGTCGGCGATCGGCACGGCAGGGGCGACCTCGGGCCACGTCCCGTGGATGGTGCGGCGCGCCACCCCGGCCGCGGTGGCGGCCCGCACGAACTCGTCCAGCATGGCCCCGCTCTGGTCGACCCCGATCAGCTCGCCGGCGGGCGGCACCAGCGCCAGGGCGGCCCGGCCGCCGCCGCAGCCGACGTCGAGCACCGTGCCGCCCCGCGGTGGCAGCACCTCGCGGGCCCAGCGGGCCGAGACGCCGTCGCGGTCGACCCCGGCGTCGACCGAGAACCGCGCCACGTGATGGCGCCACGGGGACTCGGGCGCCTGATCGAGGATGTGCTGCGGGATCGCCCATCCCGCCAGCAGCTCGCGCCAGCGGTCCGACGCCGGCTGCGGGGCGACCGGTTCGTTCACGCCGTGACGGCAACCGCGGCCGCGCGGACCCGACGGTCGCCCACCAGACCACACCGCGGGCCAGCGGCGCGGCCGGTCATTCGCCGTCGACGATGGTGATCGCGTACTCGGGACAGTTCGCCACGGCGAGCCGGGCCTTGTCCTCGAGGTCGGTCGCCACCGACCCGTCGCCGATCACGACGGCATTGCCGTAGTCGTCGACGTCGAACAGTTCGGGTGCCAGCGCGTAGCAGCGGTTGTGGCCCTGACACAGATCGGCATTCACCTCGACTCGCATGGCCCGAGCGTAGACACTGCGCCGGCGGCGGCCCGCATCGGGTCGCGGCCCACCGCACGAGCGGGTGAACCCCGGCGGCAGTAGCGTGGGATCGTCATGGCCCCGGTGCTGCTCGCCAACGTCGTCACCGACGTCACCGACTGGTTGGCCGACTTCTCGGCGAACTGGTGGTTCCTCGGCATCATCGCGGTCATCGCCTACCTCGATTCGGTCGTGCCGATCGTTCCCAGCGAGACGATGGTGATCATCGGGGGCGTCGCCGCCGGCCAGGGTGATCAGCTCCTGGTGCTGGTCATCGCCGTCGGGGCGATCGGCGCCTTCCTCGGTGACAACTCGGCGTACCTGCTGGGCGCCCACCTGCGCGGCTTCATCGAGCGCCGGGCGGCCAAGCGGCCGAAGTCGCAGCTCCGCCTCGACTGGGCCGCCGAGCAGATCCGGGTGCGCGGCGGGCTGCTGCTGATCACCGCCCGCTTCATCCCCGGTGGCCGCACCGCGCTCACCGTGTCGTCGGGCATCACCGGCCAGCCCCGGCGGTGGTTCGTGGGCTGGATCACCGTCGCCGTCGTGATCTGGGCGTCGTACGCGGCGTTGCTCGGCTACGTCGGTGGCAAGACCTTCGAGGACAACCACACCGCGGCGTTCCTGGTGGCCTTCGGCGCGGCGTTGGGGGTGACGGTGCTGATCGAGATCGGCCGGCAGGTGCGGGTTCGCTTCCGCTGACCACGGCACCGGTTCGCCGCTGCCGGCGGCCGACGGCCAGAATCGGCCCATGGATGTCTCCGAGGCCGTCGCGCGTCGCAAGTCGATCCGCCAGTTCCTGCCCGACCCGGTGAGCGACGACACCTTGCGGGCGCTGCTGGCGGCGGCGGCCCGGGCGCCGAGCGGCGGCAACGTCCAGCCCTGGCGGATCTACGTCGTCAACGGCGCCAGCATGGTGCGCTTCCGCGAGTTCATCGCCACCCGCGCGATCGAACCCGGCGAGTACGACATCTACCCGGCCAACCTGTGGGAGCCGTACCGCACCAACCGGTTCACGCTCGGCGAGGCGATGTACGCCACGTTGGGCATCGCCCGCGAGGACAAGGCCGGCCGGCTCGCCCAGTTCGCCAAGAACGACGAGCTGTTCGGCGCCCCGGCCGGGCTGTTCTGCTTCATCGACCGCGGCATGGGCCCGCCGCAGTGGAGCGACCTCGGGATGTTCCTGCAGACGTTCATGCTGCTGGCCGAGGAGGCCGGGCTCGGCACCTGCGCCCAGGAATACTGGTCGGTCAAGCACCGCGCGGTGCGCGAGTTCGTCGGCGCCCCCGACGAGGAGCTGCTGTTCTGCGGCATGGCGGTCGGCACGCCCGACCCCGACGCGCCCGTCAACACGCTCGTCAGCGAGCGGATGCCGCTCGAGCAGTGGGCGACGTTCGTCTGACCCGGGACGTCGGCGCCGCTCAGTAGCCGATCACCTCGCGGAACCGGCCCGCCCCGATCACCGCGCACGTCGCCGGCAACCGCTGCCGCAGCCCGCGGTCGGAGGTGACGACGGTCAGGTCGACCGCGCCGCGTTCGATCGCCGCCCCGGCCAGTTCGACGATGCGGTCGTCGGCGCCGTCCCGGCCGGGCCGGGCCGCCTCGTCGACCGACAGGTTGCCGCCCGCCAACAGCCCGGTGGCGGCGGCCACGGGCGCATCGAACACGATCGTGACCTCGTCGTCGTGGGTGCGGCACCACTCGGCCACCCGCTGGGTGAACCGCGCCGCCGCGGCCGGCCGGTCGTTCCACCAGCCGTCGGGCCGCGACCCGAACACGTTGTTGCCGTCGATCAGCCAGATCATCGCGTCGGGTGCCCCCACCGCGGCACGCTCATCGTCGCGGCCGTCATCACGGCCCCACGATGGCACGCGCCACCGGCGCGGTCAGGCCAACGCGACGGGAACGTCGACGACGCGGGCCCGCAGCCATTCCCCCAGGCTCTTGGCCTGGGCGTCGATGCGGCTCGACGCCGCGACGCCTTCTTCGAGCAGGCCGTGGATGACGAAGTTGAGCGACCACAGGTTGGCCAGGTCGTAGCGGTCGACCGCCAACCCGGCGGTCTCGGGCAGCAGTTCCCGCAGCCGTTCGACGGTGAGTTCGCCGGCCAGCCAGTCGAACGCCGCCCGGCTGCGGGCGAACACGCCGAGGTTGGCGTTGCCGCCCTTGTCGCCCGAGCGGGCGCCGATCACCCGGCCGATCGGCATCGGCGCGGTCGGCCCGGCGGCGACGGGCGCCACGACACCGGCGCCGGGGCCCTGGTCGGCGCCGCTCACCGCCGGCGCCGTCGAATCGACCTGCACGGTGGTGCCGGCGACGTGCACGTAGGCCGGCACCAGCCCGGCGGGCACCGTCGCCGGCCGGTACACGCCGAACGGCGAAGCGGCCGACGGCCCGCCCGACAAGCCGTAGAAGCCGGGGATGCTCGCCAACGCGGTCTCGATGAAGGCGTTCGAGAACGCCCGGCCGACCTTGCGTTCGTCGGGATCTTTCACCGTGACCCGCCACTGGGCGGTCGCCGCCTCGTTCGAGGCGGGGTCGGGGTGGTCGGTGCGGATCACCCGGGCGTTCACCGACGCGAAGTCGTCGGGCCCGTACGGGCAGGCCCGCCAGAACGCCGCTGCGACCACCTCGGCCTTGGCCTCGATGTCGAGGCCGGTCAGGGCGACCGCGATGTCGTTGCGGTAGCCGCCGAGTTCGTTCATCGCCACCTTCAGCGTCGGCGGCGGCGGTTCGCCGACGGTGCCCGAGATGCGCACCCGGTCGGGGGCGACCTCGTCGAGGTGGATCGTGTCGAACCGGGCGGTGACGTCGGGGCCGAGGTAGCGCGGGCCGGCGATCTCGTACAGCAGCTGCGACGTGACGGTGCCGACCGACACCTGACCGCCGGTGCCGTCGTGTTTGCCGATCACGCTCGACCCGTCGGCGGCGACCTCGGCCCAGGGGAACCCGAGGCGCTCCATGCCGGGCACCTCGGTGAAGAACGAGTAGTTGCCGCCGGTCGCCTGGGCGCTGCACTCGATGACGTGGCCGGCGACGACGGCGCCGGCGAGCGCGTCCCAGTCGTCGCGGGCCCAGCCGTGGTGCCATGCCGCCGGGCCGCAGGTGACCGCGGCGTCGGTGACCCGCCCGGTGATCACGATGTCGGCGCCGCGGCCCAGCGCCTCGACGATGCCCCAGCATCCGAGGTAGGCGTTGGCGGTGAGGTAGCGCGACAGGTCGCCGAGTTCGCCGCCTTCGGCGAACGGTGCCAACGCGCCGGCGGCGGCGAGCTCGCCGATCCGTGCCAATAGGTCGTCGCCGTCGACGTACGCGATCGTCGGCGACAGGCCGAGCCGGTCGGCGACCTGGTGCACCGCGTCGGCGCAGCCGGCCGGGTCGAGCCCGCCGGCGTTCGACACGACCTTGATGCCACGGTCGAGGCAGGTGCCCATCACCTGCTCCATCTGGGTGACGAAGGTGGCGGCGAAGCCACGGCCGGGCTGCTTGGCGCGGATCCGGCTGAGGATCAGCATCGTGAGCTCGGCCAGCCAGTCGCCGGTGAGCACGTCGATCGGGCCGCCCTCGACCATCTCGCGGGCGCCCGACAACCGGTCGCCGAAGAAGCCGGAGCAGTTGGCGATGCGGATCGGATCGGCCACGTCAGGCGCCCGTCACCGGCTCGAGCGACACCAACAGGTCGCCGCTGTCGACCCGGTCGCCGACCGCGAAGTGCACCGCCGCGACGACGTGGTCGCCGTGGGCGGTGATCTTGTGCTCCATCTTCATCGCTTCGACCACCATCAGCAGTTGCCCGTCGACGACGGTGTCGCCGACCGCGACGTGCAGGGCGATCACGGTGCCCGGCAGCGGGCAGACCGGGCCGCTGCCGGCCTCGTCGGCGTCGTGGTCGACCCAGCGCGGCGGCCGGGTCCAGATCAGCGAACCGGCCGGGCTCGAGGTGTGCGCCTCGTGGTCGTCGACGGTGACCGTGACGGCGTGCCGGCACCCGTCGAGCTCGATCACCTGGCGGTCGCGGTCACGCTGCAGCAGCCGCACGGCGACGACCCGGCGTTCGTCGGCGGGCAGCGTGCCGTCGGCGGCCGGCTCGGGCCACGGGCCGACCAGCACCTCGGCGGCGGCGCCGCTGAGCACGTACTCGATCCGGTGTTGCTCGTCGCCGAGCATCCACACCCGGCGCTGGCCCCTGGTGCGCAGGTTGCGCCAGCCCGACGGGGCGAAACCGGTGACCCGGTCGGCGGCCCGGTTGCGCTGCTCGTCGGCGAACACCGCCGCGCACAGCAGCGCCAGCCGGTCGTCGCCGGTGGGCCCGGTGGCGGCCAGCACCCCGGGGTGCTGGTCGAGGTACGAGGTGAGCGTGCGGCCGGCGCGGAAGTCGGGTTCGTGCATGATCGCGGCGAGCGCCGCGGCGTTGGTGCGCACCCCGGCGATGCGGGCGGTGCGCAACGCCCGCGCCACCTGCGAGGCGGCGACGCCGCGGTCGGCGTGGTGGGCGATCACCTTGGCGAGCAGCGAGTCGTAGTCGGACGACACCTCGCTGCCGGCCCGGAAGCCGGTGTCGACCCGCACGTCGCCGGCGATGTCGAACTCGGTGACCGTGCCGGTCGACGGCAGCCAGCCGGCCGCCGGGTCCTCGGCGACGAGCCGCACCTCGATCGCGTGACCGGTGAAGTGGATCTCGTCCTGGGTGAACGGCAGGGGGTGCCCGTTGGCGACGCCGAGCTGCATCTCGACCAGGTCGATCCCCGTGATCGCCTCGGTCACCGGGTGCTCGACCTGGAGCCGGGTGTTGACCTCGAGGAACGTGACCACCGGCTCGCCGTCGTCGCGTTCGCCGACCATGAACTCGACGGTGCCCACGCCGAGGTAGCCGATGTGGCGGGCCAGCGCCAACGCCCCCTCGTGCAGCCGGGCCCGTACCGCCGGGGTGATGCCCGGCGACGGCGCCTCCTCGACGATCTTCTGGTTGCGGCGCTGGATCGAGCATTCGCGTTCGCCGAGGTGCACGACGTTGCCGTGGGCGTCGCCGAGGATCTGCACCTCGACGTGCCGGCCGCGCTCGATGTACGGCTCGATGAACACGGTGCCGTCGCCGAACGCCGAGGCCGCCTCGCGCGCCGCCTCGGCGACGGCGGCGGCCAGTTCCGGCTCGGCCCGCACGACGCGCATGCCGCGACCGCCGCCGCCGGCGGCCGCCTTGACCAGCACCGGCATCGTCAGGCCGGTGGGCACCGAGCCGGCCGACACCTCGACGATGCCGGTGGTCGGCACGCCCGCCGCGACCGCCGCCCGCTTGGCGGCGACCTTGTCGCCGAGCAGGCGGATCTGGTCGGGGGTCGGGCCGACCCACGTGAGCCCGGCGTCGATCACGGCCTGGGCGAAGTCGGCGTTCTCGGCGAGGAAGCCGTACCCGGGGTGGATCGCCGTGGCGCCGGTGGCGAGCGCGGCCCGGATGATCGCGTCGCCGCGCAGGTAGGACTCGGCGGGCGTCGAGCCACCCAGCGCGACCGCCACGTCGACCCGGTCGACGTGGAGCGCGTTGCGGTCGGGTTCGCTGTAGACGCCGACCGTCGAGATGCCCATCGCGTGCGCGGTGCGGGCGATCCGGCAGGCGATCTCGCCGCGGTTGGCGATCAGCAGGCGCATCAGTGCCGCCAGATCCCGTATTCGCGGGTGCCCTGCACGACGTTGTTGTGGGCCGCCGACAGCGCCATCGCCAGCACGTGGCGGGTGTCGTTGGGGTGGATGATGCCGTCGTCCCACACCCGGCCCGACGCGTAGAGCGCCGACGACTCGCTCTCGATCTGGGCCTCGAGGGCCAGCTTCTTGGCGGTCAGGTCGTCTTCGTCGACCGCGATGCCGCGGCCGGCCGCGGCGTTGCGGGCGACGATGTCCATCACGCCGGCGAGCTGACGCGGGCCCATCACGGCGATCTTGTGGTTGGGCCACGAGAAGATGAACCGCGGGTTGTAGGCCTTGCCCGACATCCCGTAGTTGCCGGCGCCGTACGAGGCGCCGACCATCAGGCACAGGTGCGGCACCTCGCTGTTGGACACCGCGTTGATCAGCTTGGCGCCGTTGCGGATGATGCCGCCCTGCTCGGCCTTCGAGCCGACCATGAACCCGGTGATGTTGTGCAGGAACACGAGCGGGGTGTCGGTGGTGTTGCAGAGCTGGATGAACTGGGCGCCCTTCTGGGCCTCCTCGGAGAACAGGATCCCGTTGTTGCCGAGCAGGCCGACGGGGAACCCGTGGATCGAGCCCCACCCGCACACCAGCTTGTCGCCGTACAGCGGCTTGAACTCCTCGAAGCGGCTGCCGTCGAGGACCCGGGCGTAGATCTCGCGGATGTCGAACGGGATCCGCACGTCGGCGGATGCGCAGCCGATCAGCTCGCCGGGGTCGTGCACCGGTGGGTCGGCCGGCATCGTCGGGCCCGGCCCGAGCTTGCGCCAACGCAGGTGGCGCACGATGTCGCGCACCATCCGCAGGGCGTCGAGCTCGTCGATCGCGAGATAGTCGCTGAGACCGCTGGTGCGGCTGTGCATCTCGGCGCCGCCGAGGGTCTCCTCGTCGACGACCTCGTCGATCGCCATCTTCACCAGCGGTGGGCCGCCGAGATAGGCGGTGCCGCGCTCTTTGACGAAGATCGTGTAGTCGCTCATGCCCGGGGTGTAGGCGCCGCCGGCGGTGTTGGGGCCGAACACGGCGGTGATCGTGGGAATGCCCAGCTTGGAGGCCTGGGTCTGGTTGCGGAACCCTTCGCCGCCGCGGATGAAGATGTCGGCCTGGTGCGGCAGGTCGGCGCCGGCCGACTCGTTGAGGTTGATCCACGGCAGCCGGTTCTCGCGGATGATCTGCTGGAACCGCATGTTCTTGTCGACCGAGCGGGGGTTCATCGACCCGCCGCGGTAGGTCATGTCGGACGCCGCGATCGCACACTCGACGCCCTCGACGATGCCGATCCCGGCGACCGAGCCGGCCCCGATCGGGAACTCGGTGCCCCAGCCGGCGAGCGCGCCCAGCTCGAGGAACGGGGTGTCGGGGTCGATCAGGTGCTCGATCCGTTCGCGCGGCAGCATCTTGCCGCGCTGGCGGTGACGGTCGACGTAGCGCTGCCCGCCGATCGTGGGCACCGCCGCCATCAGCGCCGCGACCTCGGCCCACAGCGCCTCCATCGCCGCCAGGTTGTCGCGGTACTCGCCGGTGCGGGTGTCGAGCCGCGATCGCAACACGCTCATCGCAGCCCGCTCACGCCGCCCGACCGGCTCGTTCGATCTGCCCCACGGACGCACCGTAGGGCGCGGTACCGATGAGCGTCAACCGGTACCGCGCCGTCGTCGGCCGTCGTCCACGATGCCCATCGCCACCGGGTCGACTGGTACCGTTTTCGCCGACGCGGTACCAGCGCCGCGACGGAGGGCAGATGAACGTCACCGACGTACTCGACGATCTCGTGGGCGAGCAGCAGGCGCTCGACACGATCGTCGCCGGGTTGCCCGACGACCGGTGGGCGCTGCCGACACCGAGCCCGCGCTGGAGCGTCGCCGACCAGATCGGTCACCTCACCTTCTTCGACGACGCCGCCGCATCGGCGATCACCGACCCGGCCGGGTTCGTCGCCCACCGTGGCGAGCTGATCGCCAACTTCGCCGACGAACTCGCCGTCGACGACTTCACGCTGGGCGACTTCCGCCGGCTCTCCCCGGCCGCCCTGCTGGCGCGGTGGCGGACCCACCGCGACGCCCTCGAGGCCGCCGGGCGAACCCTCACCGACGACACCCGGGTCGAGTGGTACGGGCCGTCGATGGGCGCCAAGTCGTTCCTCACCGCCCGGCTCATGGAGGTCTGGGCCCACGGCCAGGACATCTGCGACGCGGTCGGCGCCCGGCACCGGCCCACCGACCGCATCCGCCACATCGCCCAGCTCGGCGTGATCACCCGCGGCTGGAGCTACGTCGTGCGCGGCCTGGTGCCGCCCGAGGGCGACGTGCGCGTCGAGCTGGCCGCCCCGTCGGGCGCCGTGTGGACCTGGGGGCCGGCCGGCGCCGCCGACGCCGTCACCGGCCCGGCCGAGCACTTCTGCCTGGTCGTCACCCAGCGTCGCCACGTCGACGACACCGACCTCGTCGTCACCGGCGACCTGGCCCGCGACTGGATGACCAAGGCCCAGGCGTTCGCCGGCGGGGCAACCGACGGCCCGGCCGCCGGCGCCCACCCCGAACGAGAGGGCCGCTGATGGACTTCGACATGCCCGCCGCCGACGACCCCCGGCGGCTGCGGATCCGCGAGTGGCTCGCCGCCCACCCGAACCCCACCAACGCCGACCTCCACGAGGGTGGCTACATCGTCCCGCACTGGCCGGCGCCGTACGGGCTCGACGCCGACCCGATGCACCAGCTGATCATCGACGAGGAACTCAAGGCGGCCGGGGTGTCGCGCACCGCCGTGGCCACCAACGCGATCGGCGTGGGGTGGGCGGCGCCGACGATCTACCTGGCGGGCAGCGACTGGCAGAAGCAGCGCTTCCTCGACCCGATCTTCCGCGGCGACGAGGTGTGGTGCCAGCTCTTCAGCGAGCCCGACTCGGGGTCCGATCTGGCCGGCCTCGCCACCCGTGCCGTGCGCGACGGCGACGAGTACGTGATCAACGGCTCGAAGATCTGGTCGAGCGGCGCCCATCACGCGCAGTTCGGGATCCTGATCGCCCGCACCGACCCCGACGTACCCAAGCACAAGGGCATCTCGTATTTCATCTTGCCGATGGACCTGCCCGGTGTGACGTTGAGCCCGATCGTCGACATGACGACCGCCCACTCGTTCAACCAGACGTTCTTCGACGACGTCCGCCTGCCGGCCGAGTACCTGGTGGGCAACGAGGGCGACGGCTGGCGGTTGGCAAAGGTGACCCTCGCCAACGAGCGGGTGTCGCTGTCGTCGGCCGGCTCGATGTGGGGCACCGGCCCGTCGGCCGACCACCTGATCGAACTGGTGCGCCGCAACGGCGGGGTCGCCGACCCGGTCGACCGGCAACGGTTCGCCCGGCTCTACATCGAGTCCGAGGTGCTGCGGCTGGGCCGGCTGCGCACGCTGAGCGCCCGGCTCCAGGGCCGCACGCCGGGTGCCGAGGCGTCGGTGCAGAAGATCATGGGCGACGAGCACGGCCAGCACGTGATGGAACTCGCCAAGCACGTCGCCGGCGCGCACGGCATGATCGCCGGGTCGGGCCCCGCCGGGGCGCTGCCGACCGCCGCCCAGTCGGGCGCCACCGAGGTGCGGTTCCCGCGCGGCAGCGGCCCGTACCCCGACGTCGACCCGATCTGGCACTACGGGTTCTTGTTCGCCCCGGCCCTCACCGTCGGCGGCGGCACGTTCGCGGTGCAGCGCAACATCGTCGCCGAACAGGTGCTGGGGCTGCCCCGCGACATCAACGTCGAGCAGGGCCTGACCTGGGCCGAGACCCGCCAGCAGCACCGCTGAGCGGGCGTCGAACCGACGCTGCGGCGACCACAGGGGTCAGTAGCTGCGCGGCAGGCCGAGCACGTTCTGGGCGATGAAGTTGCAGGTCATCTCCTGGCTGACCGGGGCGAGGCGCTGCAGCCGGGCCTCGCGCCAGTACCGCTCGACGTGGTACTCGACGGCGTAGCCGAGGCCGCCGTGGGTCTGCACCGCCTGGTCGGCGGCGAACCAGCACGCCTCGGCGGCGAGGTACTTGGCGGTGTTGGCCTGCTCGCCGCAGGGCAGGTCGTGGTCGTAGCGCCAGGCCGCCTCGCGCATCACCAGGTAGGCGGCGCGCAGTTGCATGTGGGCCTGGGCGAGCGGATGCGAGATCGCCTGGTTCGCGCCGATCGGACGGTCGAACACGACCCGTTCGCCGGCGTAGGCGACGGCCCGCCGCAGCGCCGCTTCGCCGATGCCGCACGACATCGCGGCCAGCAGCACGCGCTCGGGGTTGAGCCCGTGCAGGATCTGGCGGAAGCCGTGGCCGCGCTCGCCGACCAGACGCCACCCCTCGACGGGCAGTTGGTCGTAGGCGACCTCGCACGACGCCACCGCGTTGCGGCCGGTCTTGGCGATCGGGGTGATCTCGACGTGGTCGGGGTCGAGGTCGACGAGGAACAGGCTGAGCCCGCCGAAACGGTCGTCGCCGGGTTCGTCGGTGCGGGCCAGCAACAGGCACACCTGGGCCTCGAGCGCCTTCGACGTCCAGATCTTGCGGCCCGACACGACGAAGCCGCCCATCCCGTCGTCGACGGCGCGGGTGGTGATGCGACTCGTGTCGGTGCCGGCGTCGGGTTCGGTGACCCCGAACGCGACGTGCAGCTCACCGGTCGCGGCACGCGGCAGGAACGTCTCCTTGAGGCGGTCGTTGCCGAACTTGACCACCGGGTTGAGCCCGAACATCGTGAGGTGCAGCGCGGTCGAGCCGTTCATCGCCGCCCCCGACGCGGCGACCCGGTTCAGCACCAGCGCCGCCTCGGTGATGCCGCGCCCGCCCCCGCCGTAGCGTTCGGGGATCGCGATCCCGACCCAGCCGCCGGCGGCCATCTCGTGGTGGAACTCCCACGGGAAACGGTGCTCGGGGTCGCACGCCGACCAGTCGGCGTCGTCGAACCGGGCGCACACCCGATCGACCGCCGCGACGATCGCGTCGTGGTCCTCGTGCGGGGCGAAGTCCATGACCGAACCCTTACACCTTCGCGGCGACGGGTTCCAGCCCGCGGGTCTCGGCGACCGCGTCGTCGTCGACGAACCACGACATCACGACGCCGGGGATCATCACCAGGCCGACGGCGAGGAACGCGTGCTGGTGGGCGGCGAGCCGGTCGATCGCCGGGGCGGCGTCGTCGAGCGGGCCGAGGCTGGCGGCCAGCACGGTGGCCGCCAGGGCGACCCCGCTCGCATAGGAGATCTGGCGTTGGGTGTTGAACAGCGAGGTGGCCCGGCCCGTGTCGGCCAGCGACGTCGTGGCGTACACCGCGGTCTGCACGGCGACGAACACCAGCCCCATCGACAGGCCGCGGGCGAACGACAGCGCGGCGATCGTGGTGAGCGGGGTGTCGAGGTCGACCAACGCGTAGGCGCAGGTCACCAGCGCCGCCACCGCGGTGCCCCACACCATGAGGCGCCGCGGCCCGATCACCCGGTAGGCCCGCTTGCCGAACAGGTTCGACATCACGAACACGCCGACCGCCTGCGGCGACTGCACGAGGCCGCTCTGGAAGGCCGAGAACCCGCGCAGCGACTGCAGGTAGATCGGCAGGATGAAGATCAGGCCGAAGAACCCGGCGTAGATCAGCGCCGACGACACGTTGACGGTGCGGAACAGGCGGTCGCCGAACAGCCGCAGCAGCAGCGCCGGCTGGTCGACGTGCAACTCGAACGCGATCGCCGCGATCATCGTGCCGACGCCGATGACGGTGAGGGTCACCACCGGCGTCGAGGTCCAGCCCCGCTCGGGGCCGATCGACAGCATGTAGAGCAGCACCGCGATCGAGCCGCCGCTGAGCACCAGTCCGACCAGGTCGAGCCGTCCGGCGTCGTCCTGGACCTCCTCGCGCAGGGCGCTCTGCGAGACCACGAGGGCGAGCCCGCCGATCGGGATGTTGATCAGGAAGATCCAGCGCCACGAGGCCTGGTCGACGAGGATCCCGCCGATCATCGGGCCGAGGGCGGGCGCGATGACCGCCACGCTCAGCACGGCGGTCGCCGCCGACGCCCGGCGGCTCATCGGGAACGCCCGGTACAGCATCGCCCCGCCGATCGGTGTCATCAGCCCGCCGCCGAGCCCCTGCAGCACCCGTAGCACCACCAGCTGGTCGAGGGTCCGGGCGGCACCGCACAGCACCGAGACCGCGGTGAAGGTGAACAGCGACGCGACGAAGATCCGCTTGGTGCCGAAGCGGTCGCCGAGCCAGCCGGCGGCCGGGATCACGGTCGCCACGGCGAGCAGGTACCCCACCGAGATCCATTCGACCTCGCTGGCGCGCACCCCGAAGTCCTTCGCCATCGTGGGGAGCGCGACGTTGACCATCGTGCCGTCGATCACGGTCATGAAGATCGCGAAGACGTAGATCACCAGCACCTGCCGCTCGTACGGCAGTCTCGAGATCCCGGGGATCACGACCGGCCGGCCGGATGGGTGGGGGGCTCGCTGGTCACGCCCGCTGACCGTACGCGACCGCCGCCGCGACGGCCGATTCAGAACGCGAACGCGGTGGGCATGCCCGCCTCGCGCCCCGGTCATCGTTCGTCGATCTGCGGGCCGTGGATCGCCGGTCGGACCCGAGCTGCTGGGTCCGTGCGATGTCGGCGGCCCCGGCGCGCGTTTTGTGTGCACCGGCCGCCACTGCCCCCTCGACGGCTGATTCGCACCGCCGCGACCGACCTCTCGCCCGACGGCCACGCCCGCTCGGGCCGCTCGCCGGCACCCGAGCGATCTCGTCGACCGCCTCGTTGGTGGCTCGTGTCGCGCGGCGCACGGCATCGATGCCGAGGCGTCGTGCGTATCGCCCTGGGCTGCCGGCGATGTCGCGCTCGGCGACGACGATGCGCAGCGACGGCTCGGCGACCGCTAGGTAGTAGGCGCTCCACAGTCCCGAGAACCCAGCACCGACGATCGCTATGTCGCACTGCGTGTCGCCGTCGAGCGGCGCTCTCGGGCGCAGGGCGTCGGGCGACTCGGCGGCCAGCAGGTCGAGCCACAGGCTGCGGTAGTCGGGGCCGACCGGTTCGGACATCGACCACTGAACGTAGCGGGGCGGTCACCCGGCGCTGGCCACCATCGCCATGGAATGCACCGGTGGTCGCTCGTTGTCCGAGGCACGACCGACCGGTACGAGGCGCCCGGATCGGTGTGCCCGGCTACATCCGACGTGCCCGAGGGTCGTCGGCCCGCTTGGCGGACAACTCCGTGACGTCCCCGGCCTCGCCGCAACCGGGGTCTGCGCCATGCGACGAGCGATGCCCGCTCTGTATCCCGACGAGAACTCGGCCTCTTGGGGCTGCAAGCTGCGACGCGGTTCCATCGGCATGTTCCGCAGCGCTCGAACCGGTCGCACGGAACCTCGGGCAGCGAACTATTCGATCCGCAGCCCGGAGATGGCCCGGCTGATCACCAGCTGCTGGATCTGCTCGGTGCCTTCGAAGATGTCGTAGATCTTGGCGTCGCGGTGCCAGCGCTCGACGGGGTGTTCGTCGACGTAGCCGGCGCCGCCGAGGATCTGCATGGCCCGCTCGGTGGCCCAGGTGGCGACCCGTCCGGCCTTGAGCTTGCACATCGAACCCTCGCCGTTCGTGTACTGCCCGTTCTTCGCAAGCCAGGCTGCGCGCCACACGAGAAGACGCGCAGCATCGATCTCGGTGGCCATGTCGGCGAGCATGAA
>DATCZG010000050.1:0-39833 GCA_036526035.1 Ilumatobacter sp.
CGATGGCCGACCAGGCCAACGCGATCGCCTACGTCCACGCCACCCAGTTCACCACGGCGGCCGTGGCGCGGGCCGCCGCCCGGATCGCCGCCATCGCCCCGGTCGACGACGCCCGCGTGTTCCCGGTGAGCGGTGGCAGCGAGGCCAACGAGACGGCGCTCAAGCTCGCCCGCTCGTACCACCTGGCGCGCGGCGACGCCGAACGACACGTCGTGCTGGCCCGCCAGGGCGCCTACCACGGCAACAGTCGCGGCGCCCTCGACGCGTCCGACCGGTCGGCGCTGCGCGCCGGCTACGAACCCTGGCTCGGCCACACCGTGCGGGTCCCGCTGGTGAACCCCTACCGCGACGGCCGCACCGGCGCCGAACACGCCGCCGAGCTCGACGGCATCATCCGGCGCGCCGGGCCGGAACGGGTCGCCGCCTTCCTCGCCGAGCCGATCGCCGGTGCCACGCTCGGCGCGGTCGTGCCGCCCGACGACTACTGGCCGGCAGTCGCCGCGGTGTGTCGCGAACACGGCGTGCTGTTGATCCTCGACGAGGTGATGACCGGCTTCGGTCGCACCGGCACGTGGTTCGCAGCCGATCACTGGGGGCTGCGGCCCGACATCATCACCGCCGGCAAAGGCGCCTCGAGCGGCTATTGGCCGATGGGCCTGTGCATCGCCTCGGGCGCCGTGTACGACACCGTGCAGGCCGGCGGGACGTTCGCCCACGGCTTCACCTGGTCGCACCATCCCGTCGGCGCCGCGGTCGCCGAGGCGAGCATCACGATCATCGAGCGCGAAGGCCTGCTGCAGGCGGCCCGCGACCAGGGGGCGCGGGCGCGGACCCGGCTGACCGAGGCGCTCGGCGGCCACCCCAACGTGGGCGAGATCCGCGGCCGCGGGTTGCTGCTCGCCGTCGAGTTCGTCGCCGACCGGGCGACCAGGGCGGCGTTCGACCGCCGGCGGCAGGTCGCCGAAGCGGTCGTCGACGCGGCGTTCGACCGCCTGCTCACGCTGTACCCCTGCTCGTCGTCGGTCGACGGCCGCGTCGGCGACGCCGTGCTGCTGGGCCCCCCGCTGAGCGTCACCACCGCCGATCTCGACGCGATGGTCGACCGGCTCGTGGCGGCTGTGCGGGCGGTGCTGCCCGGCTGACCCTCGGCGTCGTCGAACCAGCCGGCGAGGAACCGCCCGACGGCCCCCACCCCAGCGCCGGGCAGGCAGACACAAACGCGCCGTCGACGCGCCGGATCGCCCCGTCGCGGGCCAGACTCGACGACCGTGGCAGCGATCAGCGACGACCCGGCGGTCGTCCGGCGAACCCAGGTGATCGACCTCGCCCGCTCGGTGCCACTCGGGGTGATCCTGCCGCTCGAGACATCGGTGCTGTTGACGATCGCGATCAAACACTTCGACGCCCCCGGCCTCGCCAAGGGCCTGATCGCCGCGGCGAGCGGGGTCGGGTTGCTCGGCTCGACGGTGCTGACGGCGTTCGCCCGCCGGTCGCGACGGCCCTCGATGTCGATCGCGTCGATCGTGATCGGCGCCGGGGCGGTCGGGTTCGCGCTGGCGGCCACCGGTTCGCTCGTGCTCTACGTCGTGGGCGTGATCGTCGGGCTGGCGGCGATCAGCCTCAACCTGCCGCTGCTGGCGGCCACCTACGACCGCAACTTCTCGGCGGCCGATCGTGGCCGGCGGGTCGGCCGCGGCCTGTCGGTGAAGGTGGCGGTGTCGGCCCCGCTGTCGATCGTGATGGGGGCCTGGCTGGCCGACCACCCCGGGCTCTGGTGGGTGGTCGTGCTGGCCGGGGCGGCGTCCGCCGCCACCTTGAGCGTGCTCAACCGGCGGTTCCCGAGCGAGCCGCTCGGCGCCGTCGCCGGACGACGGGCCCACCCGTGGCCCCGCTTCGAGCTGCTGCGCGAGGACCGTCGCCTGGGTGTGATCCTCGCCGCCTGGATGTTCATGGGGTTCGGCAACCTGATGCTGCTGCCGCTGCGGATCGAGTTCCTCGCCCAGCCGCAGTACGGCATCGAGGCGAGCGCGACCACGATCACGGTGCTGACGGTGGCCGTGCCGTCGCTGATGCGGCTGCTCACCTCGACCTTCTTCGGGCGGGTGTTCGACCGCATGTCGGTGTTCTCGATCCGGATCGGGCTGAACGTGCTGTTCATCGTGTACGTCGCGACGTTCTTCTCGGGCACCAGCCCGATCGGGCTGTGGATCGGTTCGATCACGCTCGGTCTCGCGTTCGCCGGCGGCGACCTGATGTGGATGCTGTGGGTGACCAAATTCGCCCCGCCGGGGCGGGTCGCCGACTACATGGGGCTGCACACGTTCCTGACCGGCCTGCGCACCGTCGCCGCCCCGCTGTTCGCGTACGCGGTGATCGAGCAGATCTCGCTGGGCTGGGTGGCGGTGCTGGGGGCCGGCCTGATGGTGGTGTCGTCGCTGATCCTGCTGCCCGACGCGGTGGCCGACGAGCGTTCGCGCCGCCACACCGGCCGCTGAGGCGCCGGCGGGTGGGCCCGTCAGCGCAGCGTGGCGAGCACCTCGTCGACGATGGCGTTCGTCGTGCCGGGGTGCAGGAACACGAGCCGGCCGACGGTGTCGCCCTTCCAGGTGGTCGGTGCCACGAAGGCGACACCCCGCGCCAGCAGGTCGCCCGACCATCGCTGCCAGTCGGCACGCCGCCACCCTCGTTTGCGGAACAGCAGCACGCTCAGCTCGGGACGCAGCACCACCTCGACGCCGGGGATCGACTCGAGCTGGTCGAGCGCGTACCGGGTGGTGACCAGCGCGGCACGCACCGTCTCGGCGAGCTCGTCGGTGCCGTGCACCAGCAACGTGAACCAGAACGGCAGGCCCGACGGGCGGCGCGTCAGCTGGAACGCGTAGTCGCTCGGGTTCCACTCGTCGGCCGGGTCGGCACCGTGGAGCACCTCGATGTACGGGCCGCGCTGGCGGTGGGTGCGTGCCGCCAGATGCGGCTCGCGGTACAGCACGGCGCAGGTACCCGCCGTGCAGAACAGCCACTTGTGCGGGTCGATGATCAGCGAGTCGGCCTCGCCCAGGCCGTCGAAGAGCGGGCGGCGCTCGTCGAGCACCAGCGCCGCGCCCCCGTAGGCGGCGTCGACGTGCAACCAGGCCGAGTGCCGGTGGGCGACCGCCGCCAGCCCGGCGAGATCGTCGACCACCCCGGCGTTGGTCGAGCCGGCCGACGCCACGACCAGCGCCAGGTCGTCGGCCCGGCCCTCGAGGGCGTGTGACAGCGCGGCGCCGGTGAAGCGGCCGTCGGCACCGGTCGGCACGACCAGCGCCTCGAGCCCGAGCAGCCGCAGCGAGTTGTCGACCGACGCGTGGGCGGTGTCGCCGACGGCGGCCAACCGCCGCCCGCCCGCCGCGTCGCGGCCGACGGCCATCGCCGACAGGTTGCCGATCGACCCCCCGCTGCAGAACGCCCCGCCCGATCCCGCCGGCATCCCCGCCAGCTCGCGCAGGTAGTCGAGCGCCTGGTTCTCGGCGGCGACGGCCCCGGCGGCCTCCATCCACGACTCGGCCGAGAACGACGTCGCGCCCACCACCGCATCCATCCAGATCGCCGCCGCGCCGGGCGACATCGGGATGAAGCCGAGGTAACGCGGCCCGTCGAGCGCCAGCGTGTTCGGCACGACGGCCTGCTCGAACAGCTCCCACGCCCGGTCGACACCCAAGCCCTGCGGGGTGATCGCCCCGGCCAGCATCGGCGCCAGGTCGCCGGCCGTGATCGTGCGCCCGAGTTCGGTGTTGGCGAGCCGCTCGGTGATCAGGCGCACGACCCGCGCCGGCAGGTCACCGATGTCGGCGTCGGGGCCATGCAGCGTCACGGCGCGCCACGGTACCCGGCCGGCCGGTTGTCCCGGCCGACGTCAGTGGGCGACGACCGTGCGCGACTGCTCACGGAGGTACTGCTGGAGGTAGTAGGGGCCGCCGCCCGCCTTGCCGGCGGTGCCGCTGCGCTTCCACCCGCCGAAGGGCTGCACCCCCGGCCAGGCCCCGGTGGTGGCGCCGGCGGCACGGTTGACGTACACGACCCCGGCCTCGATCCGTTCGAGGAACCGGTCGATCTCGGCCTGGTCCTCGGCGAACAGTCCGGCGGTGAGCCCGAACGGCACCGCGTTCGAGAGGGCGATCGCCTCGTCGAGCGAGGCGACCGGGCGTACGGCGACCAGCGGCAGGAACAGTTCGGTCGTCCACAGCGCCGAGTCGTCGGGCACCTGCACCACGGTGGGCGCGACGAAGTTGCCGCGCCCGAGGTCGCCGCCGGTGAGCCGCCGACCGCCGGTGAGCACCTCGCCGGTGCGGCGGGCGTCGTCGACGGCGGCGTCGTAGCGCTCGAGCGCCGCCTCGTTCACCACGGGCGAGAGGAATCCGCCCGGTTCGAGCGGGCTGATCGCCTCGATCGCCTCGGCGCGGGCGACCAGGCGGCGAGTGAACTCGTCGGCGATCGAGTGGTGCACGAACACCCGGGACGCGGCCGAGCACTTCTGGCCACCGAAGCCGAACGCGCTGCGGGCGGTGCCCTCGACGGCGAGCGCGAGGTCGGCGGAGGCGGTGACGATCACCGGGTTCTTGCCACCCATCTCACAGATCGCCGGTTTCGGGTGCGAGGTCGAGAACGAGCGGATGATCGACATGCCGACGCTGCTCGACCCGGTGAACGTGAGGCCGTCGACACCCGGATGGTGCACCAGCGCCGACCCGACGTCGCCGCCGCCGGTGACGAGGTTGACGACGCCGCGCGGCACGCCGGCGTCGGTGAGCGCCCGGTAGACCAGGTGGCCCGACAGCGACCCGACCTCGGAGGGCTTGATGATCAAGGTGTTGCCGGCGACGAGTGCCGCGCCGGCGGGCCCCGCCGCCAGCGCCGACGGATAGTTGAACGGGGCGATCACCGCCCACACGCCATAGGGGCGCATCACGTCGCTGGTGACCTCGGCCTCGCTGAAGCGCTCCATCGGGACGGCGAACCCGTCGTGCGCCCGCATCGCATGGGTGTAGTAGCGGATCAGGTCGGCGGCCTCCTCGACCTCGCCGATCGCCTCGAGGCGGCTCTTGCCGTTCTCCCAGGCGAGGGCGGCGCCGTCGACGACCGAGCGCTGCGAGATCAGGTCGGCAGCCCGGTCGAGCAGGTCGCAGCGCTGCGCGTAGGGCGTCGCCGCCCACGTCGCAGCGGCCGCCCGGGCCGCTGCGACGGCATCGGCGACGTCGTCGCCGTCGGCCCGCGTGAACCGCCCGATCTCGACGGTGGTGTCGATCGGCGACCGCGTCGTGAAAAGTTCCCCGAAGCGCTCCTCGTCGCCGATCCACAGCGGGTGGCTGGCGCCGAGGCCGGCGCGCACCTGCTCGACGGCCGCGGTGTACGCAGCCTGCAGCTCGGCGTCGTCGGCGGTCAAGGTGGCGTAGGTGACACGGAAGGCGGCCATGGCGCGAACTCTGGCACACCGCCGTACCGCCCGTCGACGGCGGCCGTTCGGCGTCAGTCGAACAGGTCGGGGTCGGTGCGGCAGATCTCTTGCCACAGCGGCTGGAACGACAGCCAGCCGGCGTACGGGCTGCCGGCCGTCCGCAGCGTGTGGCGGGCGTAGGTGTCGCGCACCTCGATCGGGTCGCCGGCGGCCATCGCCATCAGCTGGGCCTGGCACGAGCGCTCCATCGTGACGAACCAGAACGCCGCCTCGTCGACCGACCCGCCGACCGTGAACAGACCGTGGTTCTGGTGGATCGCCGCCTTGCCGGTGGGGAACAGGCGGGCGAAGTCGCGCCCGGCCTCGACGTCGTTGACGACCGCGCCGCCGTGCTCGGTGATGACCGTGTGGTCGTCGTAGAAGATGCAGGCGTCCTGGGTGAGCGGGGCGAGCGGGATGCCGAGCGAGCTGAACGACTTGCCGTAGGGCGAATGGGAGTGGGCGGCGGCGATCACGTCGGGCCGGGCGGCGTGGATGGCCGAATGCAGCACGAACGCCGCGGTGTTGACGTGGCTGCTGCCGTAGACGACGTTGCCGTCGTGGTCGAGCAGGATCAGGTCGGACGACGTGATGTGCCGGAAACTCATCGCGAACGGGTTGACCCAGAACAGGTCGGGGAACTCGGGGTCGCGCACCGTGATGTGTCCGGCGACGCCCTCGCCGAACCCGAACCGCCCGAAGACCCGCAGCGCCCCGGCCAGCTTGGCCTTGCGGTGGGCGCGCTCCTCCTCGACCGAGTCGAAGGCGGGGGGTGTCGGGATGTGGAGGTCGGCCTTCGGGGTCAGCGGAACGCCGTCGATCGTGCGGACTTCGTGGTCGGTCATCGCCATGGCCGCGAGGCTACTGCGCACCCCGGAGCGATGCGGTGCCGGGCCCGGCCGCTGCGACCCGGGCGTGACGTGGGAACCGTCGCCGCACCCCCCCGGCGGTGCGAGACTGGAGCGGTGAACCGTGAGATCCGCCCCCGCCCGATCGCCCCGCCCGCCGCCAACTACGCGCATGCGGTGCTCACCGAGGGGGCGTCGCGGTGGCTGCACACCTCGGGCGTCGTGCCGACCCGGCCCGACGGTACGGTGCCCGCCGCGATCGGCGAGCAGGCCCGGGTGGTGTGGGCCAACATCGCGGCGATGCTCGCCGAAGCGGGCATGCGGCCCGCCGACGTCGTGAGCGTCACCACCTACGTGGTCGCCGGCACCGACCTGCAGCCGGTGATGGCCGCCCGCGACGAGTTCCTCGGCGGGCACCGCGCGGCGTCGACGCTGGTGACCGTCCCGGCGCTCGCCCGCGCCGAATGGACGATGGAGATCGCGATCGTCGCCGCCGCGCCCTGACACCGCGCCCTGACACCGCGCCCTGACGGTGCGGCGGCCCCCACCGGCTGAGGTCGGGTCGGGCACGGCGATCTACCATCGACGCCATGGCCGACGACGTACGCCACACCGACTCGGGGATCGAGATCAAGCCGCTCTACACGGCCGCCGACCTGAGCGGCTGGAACCCCGACGAGCGGCTCGGGTCGCCGGGCGAGGCCCCGTTCACCCGCGGCGTGTATCCGTCGATGTACCGGGGCCGGCTGTGGACGATGCGCCAGTACTCGGGCTTCGGTGACGCCGCCGCGACCAACGAGCGGTTCCACTTCCTGCTCGACGCCGGCCAGACCGGGCTCTCGTGCGCGTTCGACCTGCCGACCCAGATGGGCTACGACTCCGACCACCCCCGCGCCGAGGGCGAGGTCGGCAAGGTCGGGGTCGCGATCGACTCGCTCGACGACATGCGCACGCTGCTGGCGGGCCTGCCGCTCGACAAGGTCACCACGTCGATGACGATCAACTCGACCGCCGCGATCTTGCTGCTGATGTACGAACTCGTCGCCGAGGAGCAGGGCATCGATGGGTCGCGGATCAGCGGCACCATCCAGAACGACCTGCTCAAGGAGTACATCGCCCGGGGCACCTACGTGTACCCGCCGCGGCCGTCGATGCGGATCACCACCGACATCTTCGAGTACTGCTCGCGGCACGTGCCGCGTTGGAACACGATCTCGATCTCGGGCTACCACATCCGCGAGGCCGGTTCGACCGCCGCCCAGGAGCTGGCCTTCACGCTCGCCAACGCGATCGCCTACGTGCAGGCGGCGCTCGACGCCGGGCTCGACGTCGACGACATCGGGCCCCGCCTCAGCTTCTTCTGGAACGGCCACAACCATTTCTTCGAGGAGGTCGCCAAGTTCCGCGCCAGCCGCCGCATGTGGCACGCGATCATGACCGAGCGGTTCGGCGCCCAAGACCCGAGGTCGGCGATGCTGCGGTTCCACACCCAGACCGGTGGGTCGACGCTCACCGCCCAGCAACCGGTGAACAACGTCGTGCGCGTCGCGTTGCAGGCGCTGGCGGCCGTGATGGGCGGCACCCAGTCGCTGCACACCAACGGCTACGACGAGGCGCTCTCGCTGCCCACCGAGGAGGCCGCCCGGCTGGCGCTGCGCACCCAGCAGATCATCGGCCACGAAGCCGGCGTGACCGACACCCCCGACCCGCTCGCCGGCTCGTACCTCGTCGAGTCGATGACCGACGAGATCGAGCGGTTGGCCTGGGAGTACATCGGCAAGATCGACGCGATGGGTGGGGCGGTGTCGGCGATCGAGGCCGGCTACCAGATGGACGAGATCGAGCAGGCCGCCTACGACTACACGCGGTCGATCGACGACGACCAGCGAGTGATCGTCGGGCTCAACCGGTTCACGATCGACGACGAGCCCGAACCGAGCGTGTTCCCGATCGACCCGGCGCTCGAGGGTGCCCAGCGGCAGCGCCTGGCGGCGTTCAAGGCCGCCCGTGACGTCGCCGAGGTGCACGCCCGCCTCGAGGCGCTGCAGGTCGCCGCCCGGGGCACCGACAACGTGCTGTACCCGATGAAGGAGGCGCTGCGGGCCGGCGCCACCCTCGGCGAGGTGAGCGACGCCCTGCGCGACGTGTTCGGCGTCCACCAGCCGTGACCGGGGCCGGCGGCGGCGAACCGTGAGCTGGCTCGACGCCCACGCCGAAGCCGAGTGCTGCGACGTGGTCACCACCGGCCGGCGGTCTCTCCGGCCGCACACCGTCGAGATCTGGTTCGGGGTGATCGACGGCGCGATGTACCTGATCTCGGGCAACGGCCCGACCGCCGACTGGTACCGCAACATGCTCGCCGACCCGCAGGTCACCGTGCGGCTCGCCGGCGCCGAGCACGCCGGCCGGGCGCGCCCCGTCGTCGACGCCGGCGAGCGCCGCCGCTGCGGGGACGTGATGGGGGCCAAGTACGTGTGGGACGGCGACGCCGACATCGGCCTCACCTACGCCGCCTGGTGCTACGACGTGCCCGCCATCGCGATCGAGTTCGACGGGTGACGCCCGCCGCCGGCGGCGGGTGACCTAGTGCTCTTTGCCGACGGGCGTCCGATGCGGCAAAGTCAAGGTATGACCACGCTGTCCGATCTGTTTCGTCTGTCCGGTCCGTTCGCCTCGGTGCTCGTGCGCACGCCGAGTTCCGCCAGCGACGCCGTGCACCAACTCGAGATCCGCTGGAAGAACGCCCGCCGCGATCTCGAGGCCGGCGGAGCGAGCGAGCCGTTGCTCGCCGAGTTCGATTCGCTCGCCGCGCAGGTCGAGCACGGCCACAGCACGGGTGGTGTGGCGGCGATCCTGTCGAAGGGCGCCGATCCGTACATCGAGTTCCTCAGCGCCGACCCCCGGCGCAACGAGGCCCGCCTCGGCGCGGTGCCGACGGTGACGCCGATCATCGCCTCGCGCCAGGCCGCGCTGCCGCTGGTCGTCGCCTTCGTCGACCGCACCGGCGCCGACCTGGCGGCCGTGACCGCCGGCTCGATCGACGACTACGTGATCGTCGAGGGCGAGCGCGCCTACATCCACCGTGGGCAGGCCGGGGGCTGGTCGCAGCGCCGCTACCAGCAGCGCGCCGAGAACCGCTGGGAGAGCAACGCCAACGAGTCGGCCGAGGCGCTCGGCGAGCTGGCCCATCGCGTCGGGGCCCGCCTGGTGTGCGTGTCCGGAGACGTCCGGGCGGTGGGCTTCCTCGTCGATCATCTCGCCACCGACCTCAAGCCGATCACCAAGGTGCTGCAGGAGGGCGACTCCGAGGCGGTCTGGGCTGCTGCCGACCGTGAGATCGCCGAGCTGGTGCGGCGCGAGTCGGACGCCCTCGTGGCCACGCTCAACGACCGGTTGCCGCACCGCACCGCGACCACCAACCAGAGCGACGTGCTGCGGGCGATCGGCGAGGGCCGGGCGCAGACGCTGCTCGTGCACGACGACGGCTCCGAGCAGCTCGACGCCTGGTGCGGGCCCGGTGTCGACCCGATCTGTTCGCTGCACCAGACCCGTGAGGACTTCGTGCGGGGCCGTCTCGTCGACGTCGCCGTGCGCGGCGCGGTGCTCACCGGTGCCACGGTGCGGGTGATCGACGCCGCACCGTCGGGCGAGGGCCCGCTCGCCGCGCTGCTGCGTTGGTGAGCGCCGCGCCGTCAGTCGCCGAAGTGGGCGACGTTCGCCGGCGGCCGCTCGGGCGCGTCGACGGCGGCGTTCGGCCAGCCCAGGTAGATGATCGCCACGAAGCGGTCGTCGACGTCGAACCCGCACAGCGCGAGCGCCTGACGGGCGTCGTTGAGGGGCGGTGTCGACCAGAACGACGCCAGGCCGATTGCGGTCGCCCCGAGCAGGATGTTCTGCACCGCCGCCGCGACCGCGTCGCGGTTCTCGTCGTGGAAGGTCGGGTTGTCGTGCGGGCGGCACGCCACCGCCAGCGACACCGGGGAGCGGGCGTACTTCGTGAGCGTCTTGAGGCGCTTGCCCTCGTCGCCGACCCCGCGCTCGACCATGTCGTGGTGGAAGGCCTCGCCGAGGCGGTACCGGGCGTCGCCGGTGAACGACGCGAACCGCCACGGCCACGTCTTCTTGTGGTTGGGGGCCCAGGTGCCCAGCTCGCACAACCGGTCGACGACCGACGGCGGCACCTCGCGGTCGCGGTCGACCAGCAGGTGGGTGCGCCGCGACCGCACCAGTTGGGCGAAGGCATCGAATTCGGGCGTCACGCCCACCAGGATGTCAGGCCGTCGCCCAGATCAACACCTCGGCGCCGTCGGGGCCGGCGTCGAACCCGAGGCCGTCGGCCGCGGTGAGCCGGGCCGCGTCGCCGGTCGACAGCGTGCCCCCCGGGTCGAGTTCGCCCGAGCCGCGGGCGACGAACAGGTGCACGTGACGGTCGTCGGGCACGTCGACGTGCCGGCCGGCCGCCAGCCGGCCGCCCCACAGCACCGCCTCGCGCTGGTGGATGGCGACCGCCCCGTCGTGCCGGCGGCCCGAGGCGATCGGCACCAGGCCTCCGGCCCCGATCTCGGCGCTGATGTCGAGCTGCTCGTAGCCGGGGTCGACGCCGGCGGTGTCGGGCAGCACCCACATCTGCAGGAAGTGCACCGGCTCGGTCGGGTTCGGGTTGCGCTCGCTGTGGCGGATACCGGTGCCGGCCGACATGCGCTGGGCCAGGCCGGGGCGGATGATGCCGTGGTTGCCCTGGCTGTCGCGGTGTTCGAGTTCGCCGGCCAGCACCCAGGTGACGATCTCCATGTCGCGGTGCGCGTGGGTGCCGAAACCGGCGCCGGCCCGCACGCGGTCGTCGTTGTTGACGAGCAGCAGGCCGTGTCGGGTGTTGGCCGGGTCGTGGTGGGTGCCGAAACTGAACGAGTGGCGCGAGTCGAGCCAGTCGAGGCGGGTGGCGAAACGCTCGCCGGCCCGCCGGATGTCGATGACGGTCATGCCCGGGCCAACCCTTGTGCACGCAAGGATATTCCGGAACGACGTTCCGCACGGTGTCGCCGTTCCCTGACCACGGCACCTGGCAGACTCCCCGTTCGTGCCGATCCGAACGACCGCCCCGCGTGCCGTCGCCGCGGTCGTCGGTGCGGCGGTGTTGTTCGGCTCGACCGGCACCGCCCAGGCGCTCGGTCCGGCGTCGGCGACGCCCCTCGGGGTCGGAGCGGTGCGCATCGCCGTCGGTGCCGTCGCCCTGTGGCTGCTGACCGGGCGACCCTCGCGATCGGCGCTGCGCGGCCGTCGGCTGCCGATCGCGATCGGGGCGATCGGGGTCGCCGTCTACCAGCCGGGGTTCTTCACCGGAACCGAACGGCTCGGGGTCGCGCTCGGCACGATCGTCGCGCTCGGCAGCGGACCGCTGTTCGCCGGCCTGATCGAGTCGGTCACCGGCTCCCGGCCGCCCGCGCGGTGGGCGGTGGCGACGCTGCTGGCGGTCGCCGGCGGATCGCTGTTGGTGTTCTCCGGCTCGGCCGGGGCCGACTTCAGCCTGATCGGACTGGCCGGCTCGCTGGCAGCCGGCCTCGGCTATGCGCTGTACGCCGTCGTCACCCGCCGCCTGATCGTCGACGGGCTCGGGTCGACCGAGGCCTCGGCGTGGCAGTTCTCGATCGGGGCGCTGCTGTTGTTGCCGTTCCTGGCGTTCGAGCCGCTCGGCTGGCTGCGCACCGGCGACGGCGTGCTGATGGCGCTGCACCTCGGCCTGCTCTGCACCGCCGCCGCCTACGTGCTCTACGGCTGGGGGCTGCGGGTGCTCGACTCGTCGACGGCCACCACCTTGACGCTGGCCGAACCGGCGACGGCCGCCCTCCTCGCGATCGCCGTGCTCGACGAGCGGCTGCGCTGGTTCGGCTGGGCCGGTGCCTCCCTGGTGGTGGTCGGCCTCGTGGTCGTCGGGTCGGGGCGTGACCGGTTCGGCACGGTGTCGTAGGGTCGAGGCGATGGCCGAGGTCGTGTTCGCCAAGGCGTTTCGACGTCACGTCGACTGCCCCGCCGCCACCGTCGACGGCTCGACGGTGGGCGAGTTGCTCGAGCGCTACTTCGAGTCGCACCCGCTCGTGCGGGGGTACGTGCTCGACACCACGGGTGCGCTGCGCACCCACGTCGCGGTGTTCCGCAACGACGACCTGATCGTCGACCGGCGGCGGCTGAGCGACGCGGTCGCGGCCGACGACCGGATCCACGTCTTCCAGGCACTCTCGGGAGGATCGTCATGAGCCAACTCGTCCTCGTCGGCACCCGCAAGGGCCTGTTCATGGTGGCGCTCGACGCCTGGACGGCCTCGGTCGCCCCGCCGGCATTCGCCGGGGTGCCGGTCACGAACGCGGTGCGCGACCCGCGCGACGGGGCGATCTACGCGGCGCTCGACCACGGCCACTTCGGCGTGCACCTGCATCGCAGCGACGACGACGGCGCGACGTGGGTCGAGATCGCGGCGCCCGAGTACCCGCCCAAGCCCGACGGCGTGTCGGAGGTCAACCCGATGTCGCGACGCGAGCGGGTGTGGGCGACCGAGTTGGCGTGGGTGATCGAACCCGGCCACCCCGACGAGCCCGGCGTGCTGTGGTGCGGCACGATCCCGGGCGGATTGTTCCGCTCGGCCGACCGTGGCGCGTCGTGGCAACTCGTCGAGTCGTTGTGGAACCTGCCGGCGCGTCAGAAGTGGTTCGGCGGCGGGTTCGACGAGGCCGGCGTGCACTCGATCAGCATCGACCCGCGCGGGCCGGGCCGGATGATCGTCGGCGTGTCGTGCGGCGGGGCCTGGCGCACCGACGACGGGGGATCGACCTGGCAGGTCGCGGCCCGTGGCATGCGCTCCGACTTCGTGCCGCCGGCGCTCGCGGAAGACCCCGACACCCAGGATCCGCACCGCATCGTGCGCTGCCCGGCGGCACCTGACGTGTTGTGGGCGCAGCACCACTGCGGGATCTTCAAGTCGACCGACAACGGCGACTCGTGGACGATGATCCCGTCCGCCGGGCCGTCGACGTTCGGGTTCGCCGTCGCCGTGCACCCGGGCGATCCCGACACGGCCTGGTTCGTCCCGGCGGTCAGCGACGAGGTGCGGATCCCGGTCGACGGCCGGTTCGTGGTGACCCGCACCACCGACGGGGGCGACCGGTTCGACGTGATGACGAGCGGCCTCCCCAACGGGCTGGCGTACGACCTCGTGCTGCGCCACGGCCTCGACGTCGACGCCACCGGCGATCTGCTGGTGATGGGCTCGACGGGTGGCTCGCTGTGGTGGAGCCGCAACGGCGGCAATGCCTGGCACCTGATCTCGGCCCATCTGCCGCCGATCGCGTCGGTCCGGCTCGGCTGAGGCGTCGGTGCCGCCCGCGGCGATCGTCAGCGGGGTCGGCGGGCGCGGCTGGGCGGGACGCGCCGCGCCTCGTTGGGCATCTTCGGGTACACCGGAGGCCACGGGGCGTCGGGGACGCCGTCGGCGAGGTCGTCGGCGAACTTCACCACCAGGGGGCCGATGTCTTGAGGGTGGTCGTCGATGTCGGCCCACGGGTCGCCCCGTTCGGTGAGGCGACCGGGCACCGTGAGCACGGTCAGGTCGTCGGGAACCACGTCGGCCAGGTCGTCCCACCGGATCGGGGTCGACACCTGGGCGCCGACGCGGGGGCGCACCCCCCACGGGCCGAACACGTTCTTGTGCGGTGCGTTCTGGTTGAAGTCGACGAACACCTTGCCGTCGCGCAGCTCCTTCCACCACTGGTCGGTGATCAGGTCGTGATGCGCGGCGGCCAGGTCGCGGGCGACGGTGACCGCCGCACCGCGCACGGCGAAACTGTCCCACCCGGCAGCGACCCGGACGTACACGTGCAGACCCCTGCTGCCGGTGGTCTTCAGGTACGAACGGATGCCGTGCTCGGCGAAGTACGACCCGACGCACCGCGCCGCCTCGCGGACCTGGTCGAACGTCTGGCCGGGTGACGGGTCGAGGTCGATCCGCAACTCGTCGCACCACGCGGGGGCGGCCGACCGGTACGGCCACACGTGCAGCCCGAGCACGCCCTGGTTGACGGCCCACAGCACGTGGGCCAGATCGGCGATCACGAGCGCCCGCGAGGTGGTGCCGTTGATGGTCTGCACGTTCGTGGTCGCCAGCCAGTCGGGTGCCGAGGCGGGGATCCGCTTCTGGAAGAACGAGGTGCCGCCGACCCCGTCGGGGTGGCGCTCGAGCAGCACCGGGCGGTCGCGGATCGTGCCCATCAACGCCTCGCCCACCGCCAGGTAGTAGCGGGCGAGGTCGAGCTTGGTCAGCCCGAGCCGCGGGAACATCACCTTGCCGGGGTTGGTGATCTCGACCGGCCGGCCGGCAGCGACCAGTTCGACCGGTTCGCCGTGGTTGGCCATGGCCCGACAGTAGTGGTGGGTGGCGCCGGGGCGATGGCGTGGCACCATGGACCCATGCCCACCCCGTTCTCCGCGACCGCTGAGGTCGTCGCTCGCGACCGACGCCACTTCGTCCATCCGTATCAGGTGTTCGACACCTATCTGGTCGACGACGTGCTCCCGATCGAGCGCGGCGCCGGCGCCCGACTCGTCGACACCGAGGGCCGTCACTACATCGACGCCGTCGGGGGCATGTGGTGCACCAACATCGGGCTCGGCCGCGACGAGATGGCCGACGCGATCGCCCACCAGGTGCGCGAGCTGGCCTACGCCAACCCGTTCGTCGACATGACCAACGTGCCAGCGGGCCTGCTGTGCGAGAAGCTGGCCGAGTTGGCGCCCGGCGACCTGAACCACGTGTTCTTGTCGACGGGCGGTTCGACGGCGGTCGACGCCGCGTTCCGGCTGATCCAGTTCTACCAGTACGTCCGGGGGACGCCCGGCAAGCGGCACGTGCTCAGCAGGGTCGACGCCTACCACGGCACCACCTATGCGGCGGTGTCGATCGGCGGCAAGCCGGGCGATCGGGTCGCCGGCTTCGACTACATCGACGACACGATCCATCACCTGTCGTCGCCCAACTTCTACCGGTACGGCGACGGCCGCACCGAGCAGGAGTTCGCCGACGACCTCGTCGCCGAGTTCCAGGCCAAGGTCGACGAACTCGGCGCCGACCGCATCGCGGCGTTCTTCGCCGAGCCGATCATGGGCTCGGGCGGGGTGATCGTGCCACCCGCCGACTACCTGCAGCGCCTGTGGCAGATCTGCCGCGCCAACGACATCGTGTACGTCAGCGACGAGGTCGTGACCGGGTTCGGACGGCTGGGGGAGTGGTTCGCGTCCGAGCCGCTGTTCGGCATCCAGCCCGACATCATCATCAGCGCGAAGGGGCTCACGTCGGGCTATCTGCCGCTGGGCGCCACGATCGTCAGCGACCGCATCTTCGACGTGATCGCCGAGCCGGGCCACGACCGCTACCTGGCGCTCGGCTACACCTACTCGGGCCACCCGGTGTCGTGCGCGGCGGCGCTCAAGAACATCGAGATCATCGAGCGCGAGGGCCTCCTGCAGCACGTCCGCGAGATCGGCCCGTACTTCCAGCAGCAACTGCGCACCCTGACCGACCTGCCGATGGTCGGCGAGGTGCGCGGCTCGCACCTGATGGCGTGCGTCGTGTTCGTCGAGGACAAGGCGACCAAGCGCAACTACCCCGAGGCGCTCGACGTCGGCAAGCTGGTCGCCAACGCCTGCGAGCCGCGGGGGTTGATCGTGCGCCCGATGGTGCACCTCAACGTCATGTCACCGCCGCTGGTGATCGACCGTGACGACGTCGACCGCATCGTCGCCATCCTGCGCGACGCGATCGTCGACGTCAGGGCCGAACTCGACGCCACCCGCTGAACGCGGCCCGGCGCGTGACTCAGCCCGTCGGCAGCCGGTCGACGGCGCTGCCCAACGCCTCGACGGCTTCGTCGTAGGCGCCGCCCTTGGCCATGTACTCGACGAGCGGACCGAAGTGCTCCACCGCCGCCCGCACCATCGTGAGCGACCAGGCGATGACGCCAGGATCGACGACGGATGCGGTCACGGCGTGGGTGTGACGGAACACGACCTGGCCGAGTTGCTCGTTGATCTCGAATCCGGTGACGGTGAGATTGGAGTTGAGCAGGGCGACGAACCGGGCCAGGTCGGGACCCGCTGACTCGGCGATCTCGTGGTCGAGGAACACGATGTACTGCACCGCCGGAGGGTTCTGCAGCCATGGCAGGAAGTAGATCTGGACCACCGGCGCATCTGCCGACCGACCGTCACCGAGGGGAACCAGCAGCTGCGCCGGCGAGTACCCGCCGCCCTCGAGCGGGGCCGGATCGACGACGGTGTTGGTGATTCCCGCTTCGTTGAACTCGTCGCCGATGATCGTGATGAGTTCGGTGCGAACGTCGTCCGCCTCGGTCATCTCAGGCACTCTCGGCCAAGGACAACTTCTTCTCGATGAAGTCCTGGCCCGAGTCGGCGGTCGCCTCCTCCTCGCTCACATTGATCGAGGAGAGGACCTGGAGTGCGTCGTGGAACTGGCCGGCTGTCGCGCTGGCCATGATCTGCTGACCGAAGAAAATGGCCGACATCGCCGGACCGAATGGGTCGTCGGAGCCGTCGTCGGGCGTTGCTGCCACGTCGAGGTACTGCTGGACGATGTCCTTGTCGGTAGCGCTGGCGTTCAGCAGTGCGGCGCGCATGTCGCCGGCGACCGTGGCGTTCGTAGAGGCGTCCCTGGCCACCTTGTTGGCCTGCTCGATGGCGGCCTTGCGCTTGGTCAACGTGTCGCTGTCGACCGCATCCCGCTCGGCCGGCTGGGCGTCGCCGTCGACCTTCTCGGCGGGTGTGGTCTCGAGCTTCTTCGCCGCGGCCTGCTTGTCCTTGGCGTTGCTGTACTTGGCGGCGACCTTCGAGATCGCGTAGATACCGCCCCCGACCGCAGCTGCGATTCCGATCGCCCAGCCGATCGGGTTGCTGGCGATCAGCAAGGCACTTCCGGCGATGGCGAGCGCCCCGAGGGTGATCTTCAGCGCATTGATACCGATCTTGAGACCTTCGGTGGCCTGCACGTACTTCTTCCACCGCTCACCCGCACTCGTGAACATCTTCGCTCCCCGGCCCCACGTGAGCCGGCACAGCTTCATGACGGCCTTCCCGCCGCGCCAGGCGCCCTGCACGACCATGACGGATCCGGTGGCGATGCCGAGACCAGCGCCGGCGACCCCTGCCGTGGTCGCGCTGGCCGCCGTGGCGAGGTCTGCGCCGCTCTTGCCCGCCAACGCGCCGGCGGAGGCGAGCTGGCTCAGGTTGGCGATGTCGACCCCGGCCTTGGAAGTCTGGAGGCCGGCGCTGAAGAGCTGGGTCCCCTGGTCCTTGGCTTTGCGGGTACCCATGCCCTTCATCGCGCTGTCCCCGTGCTCTGCGCCCTCGTTGTACATGGCGTTGGCGTTCCTCAGGCCCATGGCTGCATCAGCCATCAGCACCGGCCCGAGGGCGGCACCCGCTCCTGGCGCTCCGAACGCTGTGCTTCCGCTGGCTGCGGCTGCTGCGGAGCCACCCCCGGCCGCGGCCATCAAGCCCCCCGCACCCTTGCCCGCCTCCTCGAGCGCCGACGGGGTTGCGCCCGCCTTGCCCTTCCACGGCGCCGCAGCTGCCGCCGGCGCCGCAGCGGCACCAGGCTGGATGGGCACCAGGGTGCGGCCATCCGCGGCCCACCCGCGCTCGGTCTCGAGCGAGGGCCCCGAGCCCGGCAAGGGCCCTGAGATCTCCATCGGTGGACGTGGCTGCTTCTTGCTCCAGGGCCAGCGCTGCACCATCACACCCGAACGCTGGAGCGAACCGGCGACCACGTCGGACGGTCGGTCGACCACCGGCGCCCGGCGGGCGACGGCCCCCTGCTGCACCGTGTGGGCCAGTTCGTGGGCGAGCAGACGCTGACCGGAGGTCGTTTCGGGCGCGAAGTCGGAGCGACGCACGAAGACGTCGGCACCGGTGGTGAAGGCCCGGGCCTGGATCCGCTCGTTCAAGGCGTCCGATTCGGCACCGACGTGGACACGAACGTTGCTGAAATCGGCACCCATCGCGGTTTCCATGCGACGCCGGATCTTGCCGTCGAGCGGGGCGCCGCGTCCCCGTGCTGCTGAGATCTGGCTCTCGGTCGCCGCGTCGAGGGAGCCGCCCTCGCTGCCGATCACCGATGCCAGGCGCGAGATCCGGGGTAGCACACCCGGCGAGTGGGCCCCGGGCGTGGTGCCGGCGGGCAGGGAGGGCCCTGGCGCGATGCGGGCGGCTCCCGGCGCCGGCCGGTCCTCGTGGCCGCTCCGGGAAGCCGTCGCAGGCGAGATTCTGGTGTCGGTCGGCAGTTCGGTGCGCAGCGCCCGGGGGCCGTCGGCGGCCAGGAAACGCGACACCCGATCGGCGACGGCGTCGGCTTCGCGTTCGGCGGGGTCGTCGCTGGCACCGACGACGAGCTTGGCCTGGATCGGCGACCGGCGGCGACCTCCCGCTCGCGTCGGGGTGCGGGCCGAGTCCGGTTGCGCATGGTGCGGCACCGCAGCTTCGGCGTCTGGGCCCGCGGCCTCGCGCGCCGGACGTGCTGCGTCGGTGCTCATCGGGTCAGATTAGTACAGGTCGACACCGTGGATCGTGGGCGACGGGAAGTGCCCGGCATCCTGGTGGGTCGCACCGGCCGCGGGCGCCACCGGGCGAGTTCAGTGGCCGCGGTGGAGGTCGGCGTTGAGGCCGCCCCAGCTGCCGGTGCGCTGACGGGCGACCACCTGGCCGGTCTGGCCGTCACGCAGGAACATCAACCCGTCGCGGCCCGACAGTTCACGGGCCTTGACCACGCCGTCGGGGGTGAGCACCGGGGTCGAACCGGTGACGTAGAGGCCCGCTTCGACGACACAGTCGTCGCCGAGGCTGATGCCGATGCCGGCGTTGGCGCCGAGCAGGCAGCGCTCGCCGATCGAGATCGTCTCGGTGCCACCGCCCGACAAGGTGCCCATGATCGACGCCCCGCCGCCGATGTCGCTGCCGTCGCCGACCACGACACCGGCCGAGATGCGGCCCTCGACCATCGACGTACCGAGGGTGCCGGCGTTGAAGTTGCAGAACCCCTCGTGCATCACCACCGTGCCCTCGGCGAGGTGGGCGCCGAGGCGCACCCGCGAGGCATCGGCGATGCGGACCCCCGCCGGCACGACGTAGTCGACCATGCGCGGGAACTTGTCGACACCGTGCACGTGCACGACCTGGCCGGCGCGGCGGGCCCGCAACCGCACGTGGTCGAGCTCGCCGACCGCGACCGGGCCGAGGTTGGTCCACACGGCGTTGTTGAGCGCGCCGAAGATGCCGTCGAGGTTCAGCGAGTGCGGCACCGCCAGACGGCCCGACAGCAGGTGCAGCCGCAGGTAGGCGTCGGCCGCCGAAGCAGGAGGCTGATCGACGTCGACGGTGATGCGGACCGGGCGGACCACGACGTTGCGCAGCTCGTCGCGCTGGTCGCGCAGGCCGAGCTGGGCGTCGAGGTCGGGATGGGCGGCGACCATCTCGTCGTCGCCGAACTCACCCCACCCGAACCAGCGGAACCAGGCGTCGAGCGTGGTGCCGTCGGGGGTCTCGGTCGTGAGCCCGGCGCCCCATGCCATGCGTGCCATCAGTGGACCTCCGGTTCGGGGCGCAGCGTCGGGAACAGGATCACTTCCTTGATCGACTCGACCCCCGCCAGCAGCATCGCCACCCGGTCCATGCCGATCCCGAGCCCGCCGGTCGGCGGCATCCCGTATTCGAGCGCCCGCAGGTAGTCCTCGTCGACGGTGCCGGCCTCGACGTCGCCGGCCTCCTTCGCCGACTGCTCGGCGTCGAACCGCACCCGTTGCTCGATCGGGTCGTTCAGCTCGGAGTAGCCGTTGCCGAGCTCGCGCGAGTCGACGAAGATCTCGAAGCGCTCGGTGAGCCACGGGTCGTCGCGGTCGACGCGGGCGAGCGGCGAGATCTCGACCGGGTGGCCGGTGACGAACGTCGGCCGCACGATGTCGGCCTCGCACAACGTCTCGAACAGCTCGGCCACCAGCTTGCCACCGCCCCAGCGGGCTTCGACGGCGATGCCGTGATCGGTGGCCAGCCGGCGCAGTTCGTCGACCGGTTGGGAGGGATGCACCGTGCGGCCGATGGCGGCGCTGACGGCATCGACCATCGACAGGCGCGGCCACGGCTCGGCGAGGTCGAACTGCTCGCCCCGGATCGTGACCACCGTCGTGCCGAGCGCGTCGGCCGCCGCCCGGGTGACCAACTCTTCGCTGATGTCCATCATGTCGGTCCAGTCGCCGAACGCCTGATAGAGCTCCATCATCGTGAACTCGGGGTTGTGCCGTGTCGAGATGCCCTCGTTGCGGAAGATGCGACCGATCTCGAACACCCGCTCCATGCCGCCCACGATCAGACGCTTGTGGTGGAGTTCGAGCGCGATCCGCAGGTACAGGTCCATCGCCAGCGCGTTGTGATGGGTGACGAACGGGCGGGCGTGGGCGCCGCCCGCCTCGACGTGCAGCACCGGGGTCTCGACCTCGATGAAGCCCTTGGCGGCCAGCGTGCGCCGGAAACTGGCGTTCATCGCGTGGCGGATGCGGAAGTGCCGGCGGGCCTCGTCGTTGACGATCAGGTCGGCGTAGCGCTGGCGGAACCGGGTGTCGGTGTCGGTCAATCCGTGCCACTTGTCGGGCAGCGGGCGCACCGCCTTCGACAGCAGTTGCACCGTGTCGGCCTTGACCGACAGCTCACCTTTGCGGGTGGTCATCACCGTGCCGTGGACGCCCACCCAGTCGCCGAGGTCGAGCGCTTTCACGTCGGCGAAGTGGGCGTCGCCGGTGACCGCCTGCGAGACGAACAGTTGCAGCTGGCCGTCGCGGTCCTGCACGGTGGCGAACACCAGCTTGCCGGTGTCGCGTTTGAGCATGACGCGCCCGGCGATCGCCACCCGGTCGTCGGTCTCGGTACCCGGTTCGAGGCCGCCCCACTCGGCGCGCACCTCACCGAGGGTGTGCGTGCGGTCGAAGCGGTAGGGGTAGGGCTCGTCGCCGCGCGCCCGGAGCTCGGCCACCCGCGCCAGCCGGCGGGCCTTCTCGGCGACCAGGCCGCTGCCGCTGTGCCGGTCGGTTTCGTCGGTCGCGTCGCTCACGACCAAGAGACGGTAGCCGCTGCCCGGCTGGGCGCCACCGACCCTTCGACCGGCGGTGCGCGCCGGGACGGGCGGCCGCCCGGCGACCGGTTGCCCGCCGCGATGATTTCGGCCCACCGACGAAACGGTCGGCGTGGCGTAACCTGGCCTCGTGAGCTTGCGATTCGTGATACTCGGCGGTGGCCCGGCGGGCCACCAGGCGGCGACCTATGCGGCCCGGCTGGGCGCCAAGGTGACCGTGATCGAACGGGACGTCTTCGGTGGGGCCGCCCACCTGTGGGACTGCATCCCGTCCAAGACCATGATCGCGACCGGCGGGGCGATCAGTTTCTCGCGTCGCATCAAGGGCATGGGGCTCGAGCAGGCCGACCCCGAGGTCGACATCGCGGCACTCACCACCCGCATCGCCGGCATCCAGAACGACCTGCGAGAAGACATCGTCGAGCTGCTCGAGAGCCAGCGCGTCCGGATGATCAGGGGCACCGGCCGGTTCACGAGCTCGCACAGCGTCCGGGTCGAGACCGAGACGGGTCTCGAAGACATCGACTTCGACGTGGCGTTGGTCTCCACCGGCAGCCGCCCGCGGGTCCCCGACTGGTGCCGGCCCGACGGTGACCGCATCCTCACCACCCGCCACTGCTATCCGCCCAAGGAGTTCCCCAAGAGCATCACCGTGATCGGCTCGGGCGTCACCGGCGTCGAGTTCGTGCACATGTTCTCGTCGTTCGGGGCCGACGTCACCTTGGTGGTCAGCCGCCAGCACGTGCTGCCCGGCAAGGACCCCGAGGTCGCCGGCGTGCTCGAGGACGACTTCGTCAGGCGTGGTGTCAAGCTGCTCAAGGGCGCCCGTGCCGAGTCGGTCGAATACGACGACGCCGGCGACGGGGTGATCGTGCGTTGCGACGACGGCCGGGTCGTGCACTCGACCCACGCCGTGCTGGCGATCGGCTCGGTGCCCAACACCGACGACATCGGTCTCGAGGCGGCCGGCGTCGAGTTCGACGAGGCCGGCTACATCCCGATCAACCACCACTGCGTCACCAACCAGCGGCACATCTACGCGGCGGGCGACGTCAGCGGCAAGCTGCCGTTGTCGTCGGTGGCCACGATGCAGGGCCGCAAGGTCGCCGAGCACGTGATGGGTCTGCACACGATCGAGCACCGCCACCTCGACTACGACAAGGCGGCCTCGGCGATCTTCACCGAGCCGGAGATCGCCGACGTCGGCCTGGCCGAAGCCGAGGCGTTCTCGTCGGGTCGCAAGATCCGGGTGACCAAGGTGCCGTTCTCGACGACCGCCAAGGCGCTGATCAACAACGACCCCCGCGGGTTCGTCAAGATCATCTCCGACCCGGCGACCGGCGTGGTGTTGGGCGGCTCGATCGTGGGGCGTCACGCCGCCGAGTTGATCTCGGTGCTGGCGCTGGCGGTCACCGCCAACCTGCGGGTCAGCGACATCGTCGAGAGCCTGCTCGTGCACCCGGCGCTCGCGGGTGCGCTCGCCGAAGCCGCCGAGTGACCCCGACCGGGCGCCCGTCGAGCGCGGGCCCGGTCAGACGCCGCCGAAGGGCTTGCCCCACCTGGTGCCCAGCGCACCCTTGACGAGCGCGAGCTGACCGACGATCGACGTGGTCGGTGCCCGAGCGCCGGTCACTCGATGATCGCGACGACGTCGCCGCCGCCGACGGTGTCGCCGGGGCCGACCTTGATCTCCTTGACCGTGCCGGCCTTCTCGGCGTTGATCTGGTTCTCCATCTTCATCGCCTCGAGCACCACGACGCCCTGGCCGACCTCGACCGTCTGGCCGACCGTGACGAGCACCTTGACGATCGTGCCCTGCATCGGCACCGCGACCTCGCCGGAACCGGCGCCGCCGGCGCCGCCACCCGAGGCGGCCCGCTGCTTCTTCGGCTTGGCCGCGGGCGCGGCGACACCGATCGTCTCGGGGACCCACATCTTCACGTCGAACCGCTTGCCGTTGACCTCGACGGTCGTGACCCGCTCGACCAGCGGGGCGGCATCGTCGTCGGCTGCGACCGGCGGCGCGGCCGCCGCCAGGCCCGAGAGGTCGAGCACCTCCTCGACCCACTTGGTCGAATGCTCGACCGCCGCGAAGTCGGGGTGCCGCAGGATCGCCAGGTCGGCGGGCACGGTGGTGGCGACCCCCTCGACGACGAGCTCCTCGAGGGCGCGGATCGTGCGGCTGATCGCCACCTGCCGGTCGCGACCCCAGACGATCAGCTTGCCGACCAGGTTGTCGTAGTACTGGCTGATCTCGTCGCCCGACTCGTAGCCGGAGTCGAACCGCACCCCGAAGCCGTCGGGCGGCACCAGCTTGGTGATCGGGCCCGGCGACGGCAGGAATTTCCCGCCGGCCGGGTCTTCGGCGTTGATGCGGATCTCGATGCCGTGCCCGTAGCGCCGCTCGGCCACCTGCTGCTGGGTCATCGGCAGCGGCTCGCCGGAGGCCACCCGGATCTGCCACTCGACCAGATCGATGCCGGTGATCACCTCGGTGACCGGGTGCTCGACCTGCAGGCGGGTGTTCATCTCGAGGAAGTAGAACTCGCCGTCCTGGTAGATGAACTCGACGGTGCCGGCGTTGTAGTAGCCGACCGCCTTGGCGGCCTTGACCGCCGCCGCGCCCATCGCCTCTTCCACACCGTCGGGCAGCCCGGGCGCCGGAGCCTCCTCGATCAGCTTCTGGTGGCGGCGCTGCGCCGAGCAGTCGCGGGTCGAGACCCACACCACGTCACCGTGCTGGTCGCCGACGATCTGCACCTCGACATGGCGCGGCCAGGTGAGGTATCGCTCGACGTAGACCTCGTCGCGACCGAAGAACGCCTTCGCCTCGCGCTGTGCGCTCGCCATCGCGTCGTCGACGTCGGCGGCGGCCTGCACGACCTTCATACCGCGGCCGCCACCGCCGAACGCGGCCTTGATGCACACCGGCCAGCCGAACTCGTTGCCGAAGTTGCGGATCTCATCGGGACCGTTGGCGAACTGGGTCGTGCCCGGCACGATCGGCGCCCCGCCGCGCTGGGCGGCGAGCCGCGACGACACCTTGTCGCCCATCTCGTCGATCGCATCCGGAGGCGGGCCGATCCAGGTGACGCCGAGCTCGATGATCGCCCTGGCGAAGTCGGCGTTCTCGGCGTAGAAGCCGTAGCCGGGGTGCACGCCGTCGGCGCCGCTGGTGCGGATCGCGGCGAGGATCGCCTCGGTGTTGAGGTAGCTCTCGGCCGCCGTCTGACCACCGAGCGCGTACGCCTCGTCGGCGAGACGGACGTGCTGGGCGTTGCGATCGTGGTCGGAGTACACGGCGACCGTGCGGATGCCGAGTTCGCGCGCGGCGCGGATGACGCGCACGGCGATCTCGCCACGGTTGGCGATCAAGATCTTCTGGAGCACGGGTGCCAATGTAGGTGCTGTGGACGCCTGCGACCATCCTCAGAGCGCTGCCCCGTCGTCGCCCGGCGGTGCCCGGTCGCCCGCCGCGTGGCGCCGGGCGGCGGGGCTGTGGCCGTCGGGTTGGACGGTGTTCGAGGTCGACGAGACCGGCAGCACCAACGCCGACCTGCTCGCGCTCGCCGGTGACCTCCCCGATCTGACCGCGCTGCGCGCCGGCCACCAGACCGCCGGTCGGGGCCGGCTCGACCGGCGCTGGGAGGCGCCGCCGGGCACCAACTTGCTGGTGTCGCTGCTGTTCCGCGACGTGCCCGCCGACCCGGGCGACCTGATGCGCCGGACGGCATTGGCCGTCGTCGACGGCGTCGCCGCGTGCTCGGGTGTCGACGCCGTGCTGAAGTGGCCGAACGACGTGTTGGTCGACGGCCGCAAGCTGGCCGGGCTGCTCGCCCAGCGGGCCGACGACGGTTCGGTCGTGGTGGGGGTCGGGCTCAACGTCGGCTGGGCGCCCGAGGGGGCGGCGAAGCTGGGCGCGATGGCGGTCGATCGGGTGCTGGCAGCAGTGCTCACGGCCTACGGTGCGCTGCCCGCCGACATCGACCACCGCTACCGGGCAGCGCTCTCGACGATCGGCATGTGGGTCGACGTCGAGTTGCCGGCCGGCGTGCTGAGCGGTCGCGCCGTCGACGTCGAGCCGGACGGTCGGCTCGTCGTGGTCGACGAGTGCGCGATCAGCCACCGGATCGCGGTCGGCGACGTGGTCCACCTGCGTCCCGGGTGACACGGGATCGTCGCGCTGCTCGGTTACCGTTCGGCCAGTGCCGAACCCCACCAGCACCCCCCGGTCGCCCGACCCGGCGCGTCGTCGCCGGCCGGGGTCGCCGTTGCCCTGGATGTTGCTGGTGGTCGCCGCGGTGGGCGCGGGCGGCACGTTCGGGGTGCTGAAGGCGGCGAACGACCGCACCGCCGATCTCGAACGGGTCGTCGGGCTCGACGGGGTGCTCGTCGCCGCGCCGCGGCAGGACGACCCCGACATCGAGTACCCCGCCGTGAACTATCTGCTCGTGGGGTCCGACTCGCGCGAGGGCGTCGACCCGGGCTCGGTCGACGCCGACTTCATCGGCGACGCGGGCGACGTCGGCGGGCGCCGCAGCGACACGATCATGCTCCTGCGCCAGGAGCACAACGGTGGCGCCTCGCTGATGAGCCTGCCCCGCGACCTGTGGGTCGAGATCGCCGGCACCGGCCGCAGCCAGCGCATCAACACGGCGTTCAACGACGGCGCCGAGCGGCTGGCGGCCACGGTCACGCAGTCGCTGGGCATCCCGGTCCATCACTACGTCGAGGTCGATTTCGTCGGCTTCAAGGACATCATCGAACGGCTCGGTGGGGTCGAGGTGTGTGTCGAACTGCCGGCGCGCGACACCCACAGCGGCCTGTCGCTCGAGGCGGGCTGCCAGGTGCTCGACGGCGTGCAGGCGTTGGCGTTCGCCCGCAGCCGCTACTACCAGGTGTGGGACGGCAACAGCTGGCAGACCGACCCGCGCGGCGACCTCGGCCGGATCGAACGCCAGCAGTTCTTCATGCGGGCCGCGGTCGACGGCACCCTGCGCAAGCTGAGCTCGAGCCCGTTCGGTTCCGGCGACCTGATCGGGGCGATCGTCGCCTCGCTGCGGATCGACGAACGACTCGACCCGATCAACGCCGCCAACGCATTGCGCAGCGCGGCGTCGAGCGGGCTGCGCACCTTCGCCCTGCCGGTCTACAACGACCAGGTCGGCGACGCCGCCGTGCTGCGGCTCGCCAAGGGTTCCGACGCGTTGATCGCCTATTTCCGCGGCGAGGCCCCGGCCCCGGTCGAGCACGAGACGACCGCCGTGACCGCCACCGACCCGGCCGCCGGCTGACGCCCACCCGCCGCCATCGAACGGGTGCCGATCGTCGATGACCGGGCGCCGACCTACAATGATGCGCACATGAAGGCACTCATCCTGGCGGGCGGCGCGGGCACCCGGCTTCGCCCCATCACCCACACCCGTGCCAAGCAGTTGGTGCCGGTCGCCAACAAGCCGATCCTGTTCTACGGCATCGAGGCGATGGTCGCGGCGGGCATCACCGAGATCGGTGTGATCGTCGGCGACACCCGCGCCGAGGTGATGGGCTCGCTGGGCGACGGCAGCCGGTTCGGGGCGGCGATCACCTACATCCCCCAGGACGCCCCGCTCGGCCTCGCCCACTGCGTGCTGATCGCCCGCGACTTCCTCGGCGACGACGACTTCGTGATGTACCTCGGTGACAACCTGCTCGAACAGGATCTGGCGGCGTTCGTGGCGGCGTTCGAGGCGGCCCACGGCCAGGGGTCGGCGCCCGCCGCCCAGATCCTGCTCAAGCGGGTGCCCGACCCGCACCGGTTCGGCATCGCCACGCTCGACGCCGACGGCCACGTGATCGCCCTCGTCGAGAAGCCCGACGACCCGCCCAGCGACCTCGCCCTGGTGGGGGTGTACCTGTTCACGCCGCACATCCACGACGCCGTGGCGGCGATCACCCCGTCGCCGCGGGGCGAGCTCGAGATCACCGACGCGATCCAATGGCTGCTCGACCACGATCACGTGGTGCGCTGCGAGCTGCTGACCGGATGGTGGATCGACACCGGCAAGCTGACGCCGCTGCTCGAGGCCAACCGGCTGCTGCTCGAGAAGATCGAGACGCGGATCGAGGGCAGCATCGACCAGGCGTCGACGATCGAGGGGCGGGTGATCGTGGGCGCGGGTGCCGAGATCGTGAACTCGACCATCCGGGGCCCGGTCGCGATCGGTGCCGGCGCCCGGGTCGAGGACTCGTTCATCGGGCCGTTCTCGGCGGTCGGCGAGCGGTGCGTCGTGAGCCGCTCGGTGGTCGAGCACTCGGTGATCATGGAAGACTCGTCGATCGTCGACATCGCCCGCCTCGAGGACAGCCTGATCGGGTCCGATGCCACCGTGCGCCGCTCGCGGCAGAAGCCGTTGGGCCTGCGGCTGATGGTGGGCGATCATTGTCAGGTCGACGTCGAGTGACCGGCCGGGAGGACGTGAGCGATGGCTGAGGTGCGCGAGTCGGCAGTGATCTGCGGGGTGTTCGTCGTCGAACCGGTCGCCCACGGCGACCCGCGCGGCGTGTTCATCGAGACCTACCGTCGCGAGTGGATCCCGGGCGCTCGCGAGATGATCCAGTCGAACCGATCCAACAAGCAGGCCGGTGCGCTGGTCGGTTTGCACTACCACCTGCACCAGGCCGACTACTGGTACGTGCCGTCGGGCACCATCAGGGTCGTGCTGCACGACCTGCGCGAGGGCGGCCCGACCGACGGCGCCACCGAGTGTCTCGACATCTCGGGCGACAACCACCTCGGCGTGTACATCCCGCCCGGCGTGGCCCACGGGTTCGCGGCGTTGACCGATGTCGTGATGACCTACCTCGTCGACGGGTACTACAACCCGGCCGACGAACTGGGCGTGGCGTTCCACGATCCGGTGATCGGCGCCGACTGGGGCGTCACCGACCCGATCGTGTCGGCCCGCGACCTCGCCAACCCGCTGCGCGGCGACCTCCCGGTCGGCCGCCGCCCGTACTGGCCGATGCGCACCTGAGGCCATGAAGCTGTTCGTCACCGGCGCCGCCGGATTCATCGGTTCGAACTATGTGCGTTGGGTGCTGGCCAACAGCGACCACGAGGTCACCGTGTTCGACAAGCTGACCTACGCCGGCAACATGGCCAACATCGACGACGTGCTCGACGGCCGGCGGTGCCGATTCGTCCACGCCGACATCTGCGACCAGGCGGCGGTCGGCGAGCACCTGCCGGGCCACGACGCCGTCGTGCACTTCGCCGCCGAATCCCACGTCGACCGGTCGATCGCCGACCCGTATGCGTTCGTCACCACCAACACGTTCGGCACCAACGTGTTGTGCGACGTCGCGGTGCGTGCCGGGGTGCACAGGTTCCTGCACATCTCGACCGACGAGGTGTACGGCTCGATCCAGCACGGTTCGTTCCGCGAGGACGACCGGCTCACGCCGCGTTCGCCCTACTCGGCGTCGAAGGCCGGCAGCGATCTGATCGCCCTCAGCTACCACACCACCTACGGCCTGCCGGTGGTGGTCACCCGCTGCTCCAACAACTACGGGCCCTTCCAGTTCCCCGAGAAACTGATCCCGCTGTTCACCACCAACCTCCTCGACGGCCTGCAGGTGCCGCTGATGGGCGACGGCGGCAACGTGCGCGACTGGATCCACGTCGAGGACCACAACCGGGCGGCCCACCTGGTGCTCGAACGGGGCGCGGTCGGCGAGATCTACAACATCGGGGCCCACAACGAGATCACCAACCGCGACATCACGATGCGGCTGCTGGCGCTCACCGGTCGCGACGAGTCGGCGATCGACTGGGTTCCCGACCGTCTCGGCCACGACCGCCGCTACTCGGTGCAGATCGACAAGGTCACCGCGTTGGGGTGGCGCCTCGAACGCGACTTCGACGAGGGCCTGGCCCACACCGTCGAGTGGTACCGCCAGCACCGTGCCTGGTGGGAGCCGCTCAAGGCGCGGCTCGGCGGGTGAGGAGACCGGCGATGCGGGTGCTCATCACCGGTGCGGGCGGCCAGCTCGGCCACGACCTGGCGCTGCATTGCGCGGTGAGCGGTGACGACGTGGTCGGCGTCGGCCGCGAAGGGCTCGACATCGGCGACCGTGACATGGTGCACGCCGTCGTCGGCGGTGTACGGCCCGACGTCGTGGTCAACGCGGCGGCATGGACCGCGGTCGACGCCTGCGAAGGTGATCGCGACCGAGCGTTCCGGGTGAACGCGCTCGGCCCGCGGTGGCTGCGCGAGGCGGCCGACCGCCACGGCGCCCACCTCGTGCAGATCAGCACCGACTACGTGTTCGACGGCACCCTCGAGCGTCCGTACCACGAATGGGATCGGCCCGACCCGCCGTCGGTCTACGGGCAGTCCAAGCTCGCCGGCGAGCACGAGAGCGGTGCCGGCTCGACGGTGATCAGGACCTCGTGGGTCAGCGGGGCGAACGGGAACAACATCGTCAAGACGGTGCTGCGGCTGGCCGTCGAGCAGCCGGTGCTGCGGTTCGTCGACGATCAACGGGGATGCCCGACGTTCACCGCCGACCTGGCGACGATGGTGCGCCGGCTGGCGCTCGACCGCCGGGCCGGCGTCTACCACGTCACCAACGCCGGGGCGGTCAGCTGGTACGAGTTCGTGTGCGACATCGTCTCGGCCGCCGGCCGCGATCCGGCCATGGTCGAGCCGATCACGACCGCCGACCTGCGGCCGCCCCGTCCGGCGCCGCGTCCGGCCAACAGCGTGCTCGACGGGCTGGCACTGCGCCAGGCCGGCATCACGGGCCTGCGCCATTATCGCGAGCCGTTGCACGAGTTGATCGACCAACTCACCTCCTGACGGCGCCGACGGACGGCGCCGGCGGCGCCTACGATCGCCGGGGTGGGCTTGACGCGCGCCGAACTCGAGACGTACCGCGACGCCACCGTTGCCGATCTGGTCGGGCCCGGTCTGGCGCTGTTGTTCGTCGGCATCAACCCGGGGCTGTGGACGGCGGCGACGAACACCCATTTCGCACACCCCGGCAACCGTTTCTATCCGGCGCTGCTGCTCGCCGGGGTGATCACCCGCCGGATCGATCGGGGGCAGGGGATGACCGACGCCGACCGCCGGCACCTCGTCGAGCGCGGGATCGGCATCACCAACGTCGTGCACCGGGCGACCGCACAGGCATCCGAGTTGACGGCCGCCGAGCTCAGGGCGGGTGGCGCCCGGCTGCGGGTGTTCGTCGCCGAGCACCGGCCGGCGGTCGTGGCGGTGGCCGGGATCACCGCCTACCGCACCGCGTTCGGGGCGCCGCGGGCGGTGATGGGTCTGCAGCCCGAGCCGTTCGAGGGCGCGCAGCTGTGGATCGTGCCGAACCCGAGCGGGCTCAACGCCCACGAGACCACCGAGTCGTTGGCGGTCGCGTACCGCGCCCCGGCGGTCGCGGCGGGCATCGTGGCGGCGTGACGGCCCGGCTCGTTCGGGCACGGCCACATCGAGACGGCTACATCGAGACGGCTACATCAAGAACGTCGTCACCACCGGCGCCACGACCGCCCCCGAGGCGGCCGGCACCACCAGCCGGCGCAGGTCGGCGCCGGCGATCGACCACACCAGTGCCGCTTTGACGGCGGTGTTCGAGGCGGCCGCCAGCACGATCGCGTTGGCGGCGGTGGCGTCGGACAGTTCGCCCTGGCCGCGGCTCAACTCGGCCATCGACAGCGTGATCGCATCGACGTCGGCGATACCCGAAGCGAGCGCCCCCACGTAGACGCCGGCGTCGCCCAGCCACATCGCGAGGCCCTTCGAACCGATCAGCACCACCCCGTAGAGCAGGCCGAACTGCACCGCCGGGCGCAGGCTGAACGGGTTCGAGAAGCTCTCGTCGCCCCCGGACCCGCCGATGTCGCGGCGGCCGAACGACACGAACAGCGCCCAGCCGGCGGTGAAGACGCCGCCGATCGCGATCGGTAGCACCACCCGGGATATGAGATCGGCGTTGACGACCCCGACCTCGATCAGCACCCGCGCGTACATGATCGTCCACGACAGCAGGATCGCCATCGCGAGGGCTCGCAGCAGCCCGGTGCTCGCCTTGCTGCGTTCGCTCATGGTGAGCGTGACGGCGGTCGACGACACCAGCCCGCCGAGCACGCCGGTCAGGCCGATGCCGCGGCGGGCGCCGACGATCTTGATCAGCACGTACCCCAGGAACGACAGGCCCAGGATGAACACCACCATCAGGCCGATCTTGAACGGGCTGGCGGCATCGAACGGCGCCGGGCCGATCGGGTCGCGCGGCAGCACGGGCAGCACGAGCGCGGCGAGCACCGCGAACTGCACCGTCGCCTCGACGTCCTGGCGGTTGATGTGGGTGACGAAGCTGCGCGTGTACGGCTTGGACGCCAGCAGCGCCGTGGTGCCCACGGCGACCGCGGTCGCCAGGCGCAGCTCGCCGATGCCGGCGAGCGCTCCGGCCAGGAACGTCACCACCGCGGCGAGTTCGGTGGTCATCCCACGCGACCCCGACCGCGCCGACGTGAAGTAGCCGATGCCGATCACGGCCCCGATGATCGTCATCGTGGCGGCGAACACCAGGACGCTGTCGAACTCCATCGCGAACAGCGCACCCATCCCGCCGCTCAACCCGATCAGGGCGAACGACCTCGCCCCGGCGAACAGGTCCTGCTCGCCCTGCTTGGCGAATTCGCGCTGCAGACCGACCAGCAGGCCGATCGCGAGTGCCAGTGCGAGCCGCCCCAGGATCAGATCGTCGCCGATGTCGGCGATCGTCTCGTCGACGGCCGCGGCGGCCAGGCTCCACGGGTGCGCAGTCACGATTCGACGCTACCGCGATCGCCGGTTCCCGGTCAGGGTCGTTCGTCCCGCCGCCGATCCGGGCATGATGAGGTGGTGCCGGATCCCCTGCGCGTCGCCTACACCCTCGAGCAATGCTGGCACGACGTGCCGGGGGGCACGTCGGTCGCCGCCTTGAAGGTGGCCGCCGAACTGCTCGACCGGTCCGACGTCGCGCTCGTCGGGGTCGCCGGCCGCCACCGTCACGACCCCGTCGACCCGTACGACGAGCGGATCGACATGCGTCGGCTCCCACTCGCCAGGCCGTGGCTGTACGAGGCGTGGAACCGGCTCGAACGCCCCCGCGTCGAGCGGGTGACCGGCCCGGTCGACGTGTGCCACTCGACCCTCGCGATTCCCGCCGCTACCCGCGCCCCGCACGTCGTCACGGTGCACGACGTCGCGTTCGTGCACACCCCCGAGCGGTTCACCCGGCACGGTGCGAGGGTCATGGCGAGAGGGCTCGAGCGCTGCCGGTCGGCCGACTTGGTGATGTGTCCGAGCCGGACGACGGCGGGCGAACTGTCCGCGCTGGGCTTCGACCCCGGACGGCTGCGGGTCGTGCCGTGGGGTGTCGACCACGAAACGGCGACACCCGACGACGTCGAGCGGATACGGGTCGAGTACCGCCTGCCCGACCGGTTCGTGTTGTTCGTCGGAACGCTCGAGCCGCGCAAGAACCTCGACCGTCTGGCAGCCGCGGTCGCCCGGCTCGCCGAACGCGTCCCGCTCGTGGTGGTGGGTGCCGCCGGCTGGGGCGCGACACCCCGGGTGTCCGACGTCGACTGCCGGTTCCTCGGCTTCGTGCCGCATCGCGACCTGGCGGCCCTCTACGCCGCTGCCACGGTGTTCGCCTACCCGAGCCTCGAGGAGGGCTTCGGGCTGCCGGTGCTGGAGGCGATGGCGCAAGGCGTTCCGGTGGTCACCAGCCGCGGCACCGCGACCGAGGAGGTCGCCGGCGGTGCCGCCGTGCTCGTCGACCCCGGCGACGTCGACTCGATCGCCGGTGGGTTGGCGGCGGCGCTGTCGGACCCGTCGGGGTGGTCGGCGGCGGCGCTGGGGCGGGCCGGCGCCTTTTCGTGGCCGGCCACGGCCGAGGCGACGGTCGCCGTCTACCGGGAGGCGGCCCGATGAGCAGGCCGCTGCGGGTCGATGTCAACCTCACCTGGCTCGGTGCCGGCCGGGTCGGCGGGTCCGAGGAGTACCTGGTGCGCCAGCTCACCGGCCTGCCCGCTGACGGCTCGCTCGTGGTCCGGCTGCTGTGCCAGCGGTCGTTCCCGGGCGCCTATCCCGAGCTCGCCGAGCGGTTCGCCTGCATCCCGACGGTGATGCGGCGCGACCGGCGCCCGGTGCGGATCCTCGCCGAACACACCTGGCTGGCGGCGCGGACCCGCACCGCCGATGTCGTGCACCACGGCGGCGGCACCGCCCCGCTGGTCGGCAGGCGCCCGCTGGTGCTCACCGTGCACGACCTCCAGTACCGCCGGTTCCCCGGCTACTTCAGCGCCGGGCGGCGTCGGTACCTCGAGTTCATGATGCCCCGGTCGGTGGAGCGGGCGGCGGTGATCGCCGTGCCGACCGGCTATGTGCGGGGCACGGTGGTCGACGCCTTCGGCGTGGCGCCCGAACGGGTGGTGGTGGTGCCCCACGGCGTTCCGCAGCCGCCGGTTCCGCCGCCGGCGCTGGTCGACGCGACGCTCGAGCGGTACGGGCTGACCGGCCGACCGTTCGTGATCTATCCGGCGATCACGCATCCGCACAAAGGCCACCGACTGCTGGTCGAGATGCTCGACGGGCTCGACCCCGAGATCGCGCTCGTGCTGATCGGCGGCGAAGGCGACGGCGAACGCGATCTCGCCGCCCTGATCGGCGGCGGGCCCCACGGCTCCCGGGTGATCCGCCCCGGGCGGGTGCCGACCGCGGAGCGCGACGCGCTGATCGCCGCCGCGGCCGCGATGGCGTTCCCCAGCGAGTACGAAGGGTTCGGGGCGCCGTGTGTCGAAGCGATGGCGCTGGGCACCCCGGTGGTCTGCAGCGCTGCACCGGCGCTCGTCGAGGTGGTCGGCGAGGCCGGCATCGTGGTCGCCGAACCTTCCGGCGAGGCGTGGTCGGACGCGGTGCGGGCGGCGATCGGCGACGCCGACCGCCTCGTCGCCGCCGGCGCGGTCCGCCGCCGCGACTTCACACCCGACATCGCCGGGCGGGCGCTGGCGGCGGCATACCGGCAGGCGGTCGACTCGTGAAGCTCGTCGTGCTGTGCCCGCACTTCGAACCCGACACGGCGCCGACCGGCACGGTGATGACCCGCATCGTGCACGAGTTGGCCGGCCTCGGTCACGAACTGCACGTCGTCACCGCGCTGCCGTGGTACCGCGGGCACCGGATCGAGGCCGGCTGGAGCGGCCGCTGGGTGCGGACCGAGACCGTGGCGTGGGGCTCGGTGACCCGCGTCCACCCGTTCCCGGGCACCGACAAACGGCGGTTGGTGCGCCGGGCGGTCGGATTCGTCGGCTTCTCGGCGCTCGCCGGGCTCGCCGGGCTGCGCGCCGGCGGCTGGTTCCGGCGCGCCGACGCGGTGCTGGCGATGTCGCCCCCGCTCACGCTCGGGCTGACCGGTCGGCTGGTCGCTGGCGCCCATCGGGCGCCGCTGCTGTTCAACGTGCAAGACGTGTTCCCCGATGCCGCCGTACGCACCGGCGCGATCACGGATCGACGGCTGGTCGCCGCCGCCGAATGGCTCGAGCGGTTGACCTACCGGTCGGCGGCCGCCGTCACCGTGCTCAGCGATGACCTGCGCGCCAACGTCGTCGCCAAGCTGCCGGCCGCAGCGGGCGGCCGCGTTCACGTGATCCCGAACTTCGTCGACACCGAGGTGCTGCGGCCGCTCGACCGGATGACCGCCTACCGGGCCGAACTCGGCATCGGCAGCGAACCGGTCGTGCTGTACGCCGGCAACGTCGGGTTGTCGCAGTCGCTCGATCTCGTGCTGGCGGCGGCGCGCGAGTGCCCCGACATCACCTTCGTGATCAACGGCGACGGGGCGGCGCGGGCGGGGCTGGAAGCGGCGGCGGAGGCGATGGCCAACGTCCGTTTCGCCGGGTACCAGCCCGTCGACCGGCTGTCGGAGGTGCTCGCCAGCGGCGACGTGCACGTGGTGCCGCTGCGGGCCGGGCTCGGCGACGTCAGTGTTCCCTCCAAGACCTATTCCAGCCTGGCCGCCGCCCGACCGGTGGTGGCGGCGATCGACCCCGGCACCGAGATCCCGCGGCTGTTGGCGCGTTCGGGCGGCGGTGTCAGCGTGCCCGCCGACGATCCGCAGGCCTTCACGGGCGCGATTCGCAGCCTGGTCGACGATCCGCGACGGGCCGCCGACCTGGGGGCCTCGGGCCGCCGGTGGGTGGTGGCCGAGGCGTCGCCGAGGGCCGTCGCATTGGCCTACCACCACCTCGTCGAGTCGATCGCCGCGCCCTGACCGACGCGTCGGGCCCGCCAGGGGATGCAGCGATCGGGCCGATAGCCTGCCCGACGTGGCAAAGAGCTCCTCGTCGACCAAAAAGGCTGCCAAGCTCGCTCAGAAGGGCAAGGGTCAACGGATCCGGTTCCAGGGCGGCACCGTCTTCCCGATCACCGTCGCGGTCACCTTGATCCTCGGGTTGGCACTGATCCTGTACGCCCGGCAGTCGATGCCGGCCGACGATTCGTCGCCGCCCACCATCAACGACCACTGGCACGCCGCCCACGGGTTCAACCTCTGCGGCGACTGGTACCAGATGCGGGGCAACCTCGAAGACCGCGACAGCCAGGGGCAGTTCATCAACACCAAGTTCCTGCGCACCGGCGTGCACAGCCACGACGACGGCATCATCCACTGGCACCCTTACAGCGGCGCCGCGGTCGGCCGGCGCGCCACCTTCGGCGTGTTCCTCGACACCTACGACGTACAGCTCACCAACGATTCGCTGACGTTCTCGTCGATCGGCGCGATCGTACCCAACCCGGGCTTCCCGCCCAGCGGCGGCGATCCGCTGCTCGACACCTACGTCGAGGGTGAGACGACCTGCGGCGGCGAGGACGCCGAGTTGTCGGTCAGGGCGTGGAGCTCGTTCACCGACACCGACGGCGGCAAGCGCTACATCGCCAACATGGACGAGATCCACCTCGACAACGACGCGATGGTGTTCGCGGTCTACTTCCTGCCCAACGACGCCGACCAGTCGATGCCGCCGTGGTCGCAGCAACTGCCCGAGCTCGGCGCCGCCGACACCAACCAGGCGGTTCCGGTGCAACCCGACGTCTCGGTGGTCGAGGGCGATGCGCCGGCCAGCGACACCTCGGTAGCCACGACCGGCGGCTGATGTACGCCGTGGTGCTGGTGGGCGGGTTCGGAACCCGCTTGCGCCCGCTCACCGACCACATCCCCAAGCCGATGTTGCCGGTCGTCCACCGGCCGATGATCGTGCGACTCGTCGACCGGCTCGCCGCCGCCGGCGTCAGCGACGTCGTGCTGGCGCTGGGCTTCAAGCCCGAGCCGTTCGCCGAAGCGTTCGCCGGCGGGCGACACGGCGACGTGCGGGTGCACTACGCGGTCGAGCCCGAGCCGCTCGACACCGGTGGTGCGATCGCCTTCGCCGCCCGGTCGGTCGCCATCGACTCGACGTTCGTGGTCGCCAACGGCGACATCATCACCGACCTCGACGTGGCGGCGTTGTTGGCCGCCCACCGCCGCCTCGACGTCGACGCCACGATCCACCTCACCCCGGTCGACGATCCGTCGGCGTTCGGTGTGGTCGAGCTCGACGGCGCCGGCGACGAGGGGCGCATCCGGCGCTTCGTCGAGAAACCTCGACCGGGCGAGACCGACTCGACCCTGATCAACGCCGGCACCTACGTGTTCGAACCCACCGTCGTCGACCTGATCCCCGCCGGCGGCCGGGTGTCGATCGAGCGCAGCACGTTTCCGGCGCTCGTCGCGGGCGGCCGGCTGGGCGGCATGGCGACGTCCGACTACTGGCTCGACACCGGTCGCCCCGAGCAGTTCCTGCAGGCCAACCTCGACCTCGTCCGCGGCGTGCGCGGGCCCGCAGCCGACGGCGTCGCACCCGGTGCCTCGGTGTCGACCGAGGCGATCGTCATCGAGTCGGTCGTTTCGGCCGGGGCAGTCGTGGCGCCGGGTGCCACCGTCGTCGGGTCGGTGCTGCTGCCCGGCGCCCGCGTCGACGACGGCGCCGACGTGACCGGCTCGATCATCGCCGGACGCGTCGGGGCCGGCGCCGTGGTGACCGCTTCGGTGATCGGCGCCGACCACTCGGTCGCTCCGGCAGCCGTCGTCACCGGCGAGCGCCTGCCCACCCCCGGTTGACCGTCGGCGCAATCGTGCCGAGATCCCACGGCGGGGGCGCGGCGCGGCCATGATGGGGGCGTGACGAACGCAATGGTGATCGGTGGTGCCGGGTTCATCGGCTCGCACCTCGTCGACCGGCTCCTCGCCGACGAGTTCACCGTCGATGCCGTCGACGACCTGTCGACGGGAAGTCTCGGGAATCTCGCCGAGGCCCGATCGGTCGGTGGCGGCCTCAAGATCCATCATCTCGACGCCGGCAGCGCCGAGTGCGCCTCGCTGGTCGGGATGCGGGCACCCGACGTGCTGTACCACCTGGCGGCGATTCCACGCGGGCGACCGTCGTCGCACCAACTCGCGGCGGCCCTCGGCGTGACGATGGCGGTGCTCGACGCGGCGCGCGTCCATCGCGTGCCCAAGGTGGTGGTGGCGTTGCCGGCGACGACGATGTACGGCCGTCCGGCCGGCCGCGACCTGCCGGTGAAGGAATCGGCGATCGAACCGCGCGGCATGCGGGGGATCATGGCGAGAACCGTCGTCGACCTGCTCGAACTGCTGCGCGAGCGCGACGGGCTCGAGTTCACGGCGCTCGCCCTGGCGTCGGTCTACGGATCCCGTCAGCGCCCCGAGGGTGGGGTCGTCGCCGCGTTCCGCGCCGCCGCAGCGGCACACGAGCCGCCGGTCATCCGCGGCGACGGCCACCAGACCCGCGACTTCGTGTTCGTCGACGACGTGGTCGACGCCTTCGCCCGCGCCGCCGACCGTGGCAGCGGCCTGGTGATCAACGTCGGCACCGGCGAGCAGACCAGCTTGCGCGAGCTGTGGAAGCGGGTCGCCGGCCCCGGCGCCGCGCCGCCGACCTACGCGTCGGCCGACCCCGACGAGTTGAGCCGGTTCGCGGTCTCGCCGGTGCGCGCCAGGATCCACCTGTCGTGGTCGCCGTGGACGGCGCTCGCCGACGGCCTCACCCAGATGCGCTGAGCCCGACCGGCGGTGTTCGGGTGGGCGGTCAGCGCCGGGCGACGGCGTCGAGGCAGGCCAGGGCGAGGCGGCGGGCACGCTCCGGGTCGCTCATGATCGACGGCTCGACCCGGCAGGCCATCCCCGCCGCTTCGACCTGCGGTGCCAGGTGGGCGTCGGCCGGATCGACGACGAGCACCGAGGCGACGGGCGCGTACAGCTCGGCGACCCCGACGACCGACGGATGCATCCCGAGTTCGCGCAGCATCCGATCGGCCGGCCCCTTGATGGCGGCTCCGCCGACGATCGGCGACACGGCGACCACCCGCTCGCGCCGGGCGGAGAGCGCGTCGTCGACGCCCGGAAGGGCCCGGATCGGACCGATCGACACCAGCGGATTCGAGGGGGCGATGACGATCGTGTCGGCGGTGCCGAGCGCCCGCTCGGCCTCGGGGGCGAGGCGGGCACCGGCGTGGAGGAACTGCACGCCCGAGACGGCGACGCCGTGGCGCAGCCGCACGAAGTAGTCCTGGAAGGCGACCGTTTCGTCCGAGTCGGCGAGCGTGACGGTGGTGCGGAACCGGTCGTTCGACATCGGCACGATCGCCAACGTCAACCCCCAGGCACGGGCGATCTCGGTCGTGACCTCGGCCAGCGTCGCCCCCTCGGCCAGCCTGGCCGTGCGGTAGAAGTGGGTGGCGAGGTCGCGGTCACCGAGGTTGAACCAGGTGGGCGCAGCGGCGGAACCCGCCGGCCGCACCGCGGCGTAGCGCTCCAGCGCCTCCATCGCCCGCCACGACTCGCCGGCCAACCCCCAGCCGCGCTCGGGGTCGATCGCCTCGGCCAGGGTGTAGGTGACCGTGTCGAGGTCGGGCGAGATCGCGAGCCCGTGGAGCTCGGTGTCGTCGCCCGTGTTGACGATCGCGGTCACCGTCTCGGGGGGCACCGCGGCGAGGAGGCCGCGCAGGAACCGGGCGGCCCCGACCCCTCCCGCCAGCACCGCGACCGTCACCGGCCGGGCCCCGGGGCGAGCGGCGCGTCGAGCGCGCGGTGGTAGAGCCCGACCAGGCCGTCGGCGGTTCGGTCCCACGAGAACCGTTCGACGTTGCGGTGGCCGGCCTCGATCAGGTCGCGCCGGGCGGCGGCGTCGGTCAGGGCGTGCCACAAGGCGTCGGCGAACGCCTCGGGTCGGCGGTCGTCG
>DATCZG010000051.1:0-10820 GCA_036526035.1 Ilumatobacter sp.
CCACGTCGCCCGCAGTGAGGCCGACACCTTGTTCCAGGTCGACACCGGACAGGTTCCCGACTCGCACGCACCCGACCCGGCCGGGAACCATCTGCTGGTGCTCGCCGACGGGCCGGTCGGATACTCGCGCCTGGCGCGGGCGCTCAGCCTCGGGCACCTGGCGGGGGAGAAGGGCGCCCCGCAGTTCACGTTCGCCGACATCGCCGACGCCGTCAGCGGGGTCAGCTGGGTGCTCACCGGGTGCCGCAAGGGGGCGGTTCCGCAGGCCTTGTTCGATCACGGTCCGTCGGCTGCCCGGCGTGAGCTGGAACGGTTGGTGAGCGGCTTCGGTCGCGACCGTGTGCTGGTCGAGTTGTGGGACCACGGCGATCCGATCGACTCGGCCCGCAACGACGCCCTCGCCGAGATCGCCCATCGGGTCGGGGTCGAGTGCGTCGCCACCAACAACGTCCACTACGCAACGCCGGCTCAACGCAAACTGGCCACGGCGATCGCCGCCGTGCGGGCCCGCCGCAGCCTCGACGAGATCGACCCGTGGCTGCCGGGCTCAGCCGGGGCTCATCTGCGGTCGGGCGCCGAGCAGGCTCGCCGCTTCGCCCGCTACCCGGGTGTCGTCGAGTTGGCCGGTGAGATCGGTCGCGCAGCAGCGTTCGACCTGTCGCTGGTCGCCCCCAACCTGCCTCCGTTCCCGTGTCCCGAGATCGATGGTCGCCCGACCAGCGAGATGGAGTACCTGCGCCACCTCACCGAACAGGGAGGTCGCCGGATGTACGGCGAACGGCCGGCTCCCGCCTCCGTGGCGAACGGGATGATCGGTGAGGATCTGTCGCTGCGGGCGCGGGCTTGGAACACGATCGATCGCGAGTTGGCGATCGTCGAGCAGCTCGGGTTTCCCGGCTACTTCCTGGTGGTCTGGGATCTCGTCGAGTTCTGCCGGCGTGCCGACATCTTCTGCCAGGGCCGCGGCAGCGCCGCCAACTCGGCGGTGTGCTACGCGCTCGGCATCACCAAGGCCGACGCCGTGTCGCTCGGGCTGCTGTTCGAGCGCTTCCTGTCGACCGAGCGCGACGGCCCGCCCGACATCGACATCGACATCGAGAGCGGCCGCCGCGAAGAGGTGATCCAGTACGTGTACCAGCGCTACGGGCGGCACCACACCGCCCAGGTCGCCAACGTGATCACCTACCGCGCCCGCTCGTCGATCCGCGACATGGCCAAGGCGCTCGGCCACTCCACCGGCCAACAGGACGCCTACGCCAAGCAGGTCGACGGGTGGGGCGGCATCGCCGCCACCGCCGCCCAGCCCGAGTGCACGATCCCGCCCGACGTGCTCGAGCTGGCCGCGCAGATCGAGGACGCCCCCCGCCACCTCGGCATCCACTCCGGCGGCATGGTCATCTGCGACCGTCCGGTCATCGAGGTGTGCCCGGTCGAGTGGGGCCGGATGCGCCAGCGCTCGGTGCTGCAGTGGGACAAGGACGACTGCGCCGACGCCGGCCTGGTGAAGTTCGACCTGCTCGGGCTCGGCATGCTGAGCGCCCTGCACTACGCCGTCGACCTGATCCGCGAGCACCGGGGCTACGAGGTCGACCTCGCCACCATCCCCCAGGAGGACGACGTCTACGCGATGCTGTGCCGGGCCGACACGATCGGGGTGTTCCAGGTCGAGTCGCGGGCCCAGATGGCCACGCTGCCACGGCTCAAACCCCGCCGCTTCTACGACCTGGTGGTCGAGGTCGCGTTGATCCGCCCCGGCCCGATCCAGGGCGGCTCGGTGCACCCCTACATCCGGCGCCGCAACGGGCAGGAACCGGTCACCTATCTGCACCCGCGGCTCGAGAACGCGCTCGGCAAGACGCTCGGCGTGCCGCTGTTCCAGGAGCAGCTGATGCAGATGGCGATCGACGTGGCGGGGTTCTCGCCGGCCGAGTCCGACGAGCTGCGCCAGGCGATGGGGTCGAAACGCTCGGCGGCGCGGATGGAGAACCTGAAGGCCCGCCTGTTCGCCGGGATGGCCGAACGGGGCATCACCGGCGAGGTGGCCGACGAGATCTTCGTGAAGATGAAGGCGTTCGCCAACTACGGCTTCCCCGAGTCGCACTCGGTCAGCTTCGCCTACCTCGTGTACGCCTCGGCGTGGATCAAGTTCCACGAGCCGGCGGCGTTCTGCGCGGCGTTGCTCAACGCCCAGCCGATGGGGTTCTGGTCACCCCACACCCTCGTGCAGGACGCCCGCCGTCACGGCGTCACGGTGCGCACCCCCGATCTCGGCGCCTCGCTGGCCGGCGCCACGCTCGAAGACGGCGGTGCCGCGGTGCGGCTCGGCATCGGTTCGGTGCGTGGCGTCGGCACCGAGCAGGCCGAGCAGATCCGGCTCGAGCGCGACGCCCACGGGCCCTACGCGTCGCCGGAGGACCTGGTGCGCCGGGTGCCGTCGATCACCCTCGCCCAGCTCGAGGCGATGGCCACCGCCGGCGTGTTCGGCGAGTGTTTCGGCCTCGCGCGGCGCGAGGCGCTGTGGGCGGTGGGGGCGGTGTCGCAGTCGCGCCCGGGCCGGTTGCCGGGGGTCGTCACCGGCGACCGGCCACCGACCCTGCCCGGCATGACCCCGCTCGAGGAGTCGATCGCCGACCTGTGGGCGACCGGGGTGGCGCCCGACGGCCACCCCACCCGCTTCGTGCGCGACCGGCTCACCGAACTGGGGGTCGTCACGTCGGCCGGGCTGTGGCAGTGCGAACCGGGCACCCGGGTGGTGGTGGCGGGGGTGGTCACCCATCGCCAACGCCCGATGACCGCCCAGGGGGTGACCTTCCTCAACCTCGAGGACGAGACCGGCCTCGTCAACGTGGTGGTGTCGAAGGGGTGCTGGGCGCGGTTCCGCAAGGTCGCCAGGGGCGCCCCGGCGATGGTGATCCGCGGCCGGCTCGAGCGTTCCGAGGGGGTGGTCAACGTCGTCGCCGAGCACCTGGCGCCGCTGCCGCTGGCGGCGGCGGCCCCCAGCCGCGACTTCCGGTGACGCGCCGGTCGGGTCACACGCCGGTGTCGACGGGCTCCGCCGGCGGGCCGTCGGCGAGCAGCCCGCGCAGCAGTTCGCCGAGGCGCTGCGGCCGGAACTGGGCGGGGGCGGCCGCCTCGACCTCGGGCAGGCTCCACCACCGCATCTCGTGCACGAACTCGGCGCGCAGCTGCTCCCAACCGATCGCCGGGTGCGGCTCGAACCGGTCGACGCGCACGAGGTGGATGCGTTCGCGCTGGCCGTCGTGGCCGGTCATCATCGGGATGACGTGTTCGCGGTTCCAGATGTGGGGCCCGATCGGCACCGCGTCGAGTCCCAGCTCTTCGCGCAGCTCACGCCGCAGCCCGTCGTCGGACGACTCGCCGTCGTCGAGGCCGCCCCCGGGCAGGGCCCAGTACTGGTGGCCGCCGGGGAACACGAACCGCACCAGCAGGGCGTGGTCGCTCGGATCGAGGATCAGGGCCCGAACGGCCGATCGCAGGTGCAGGCCCACGGGAACTCAGTCGGACGGCGACTCGCGCAGGCCGTCGTTGAAGATCCGGTACATGTCGTAGGTCTCCTTGCAGGCCTGGCACACGGGGTACTGGCGCGGGTCGCGGCTCGGCACCCACACGTGTCCGCACAGCGCCTCGAGCGGGGTGCCGTTGATGCGGGCCTCGAGCACCTTGGCGGCCGCCGACTCGCCCGGGCCGACCTTGACGATGTGGGCGACGGTCGGCTCGTCGGTCTGCGGGACCGATTCGGTGGCGGGGGTCGTCTCGGCGGGCAGTGTCTCGAGCTCCGGCATACGCCCCAGTGTGCCAGGCAACGGCGGTGCCGCGCCGCCTAGCCTGCGCTCGTGGGCAACGCCGCCGATCCGGTCGACTACGGCGAGATCGCGGCGGCGATCGAGCCGACCGGGATGTTCGCGCGCGGCGGGTTCCTCACCGGCCCGGCCGACTCGATCGCCCTCCCCGATGGCACGCCGGCGGTCGCGGTGGTGATGGTCGGCAACGCCGCCGGGCCGATGTGGCAGCGGTTCCGGGCCGCCCAACCCCCGGGCCCGCACCCCCTCGACACCTGGACGCGGGCGACGCTGAGGCCCATCGCGGCGGCGTTCGGAGCCGCCTTCGTGCACCCCGGCGACGAGCCGTTCCGGCCGTTCCAGCGGTGGGCGCAACGCGCCGAGGCCGTGTGGCCGTCGCCGATCGGGCTGTTGATCCACCGCCGCCACGGGCTGTGGCACGCCTACCGGGGGGCGCTGCTGTTCGACCGGCCGGTCACCGGCCTGCCGGTCGCCGTCGAGGCCGACTCACCGTGCACGTCGTGCGTCGGGCAACCGTGCCTGTCGGCATGCCCGGTCGAGGCGTTCGCCGGCGGCGGGTACGACGATGTGGCGTGCTCGGCGCACGTCCGCTCGGACCGCGACCCCGATTGTCTGCATCTGGGTTGCGCGGCGCGGCGCGCCTGCCCGGTCGGCGCCGACAGGGTCTACGGCCCCGACCAGATCGAGTTCCACATGCGCGCCTTCGCGGGCGGCGCGGCGGGCCCGGCCCGTGGCGGGCATCCGGTGTGAACCTCCCGCCGGCCGGGCCGCTGCCGCCCCCGGACGCCGACGCGGCGCGGCCGGTGGCGGGCTGGTATCCCGACCCGTTCGACCCGCACCGGTGGCGCTGGTTCGACGGTGTGTCGTGGACCGTCGTCGCGACCCCTGCGGCGGGTGCCGCGGCGGCGCAGCGGCGCCCGCGGTTGCCGCGCTGGCTGAGCGTTCCGGTGCTGGTGTGCGGCGTGATCACCGTGGTGGCGCTCGCCGTGACCGCCGTGTCCTCGCCGTGGGCCGTGGTCGCCGGCCTCGTGCCGCTGGCGATCGTGCTGCCGGCGCTGTCGTGGCTCGACCGGGTCGAACCCGAACCCCGGGCGTCGAAGGTCCATGCCGTGGCCTGGGGGGCCTGCGTCGCGATCGTCGTCGCCGGGGTCGCCAACTCGACCGTCGGGGCGGCGTTCGGCGGTGTGGCGGCGATGATCGTCTCGGCGCCCCTCGTCGAGGAGGCGGTCAAGGGGCTCGGCATCGTGTGGGCGGTGCGCCGACGCGAGGTCGACAGCGTGACCGACGGCGTCGTGTACGCCGGCTGGGTCGCGATCGGGTTCGCGGTGGTCGAGGACATCAGCTACTTCGCGGTCGCCGATCTCGACGGTTCGTTCCTCGTCGTGTTCGTGCTGCGGGCGTTGCTGACACCGTTCGCCCACCCCCTGTTCACCTTCTGGACCGGGCTGGCGATCGGGCGCGCCGTGTTCGGCGGGCACTCGGTGTGGCGGGCCTGGTGGGGGTTCGCGCTGGCGGTCGTCTTCCACGCGCTGTGGAACGGTTCGCTCGTGCTGGCCGACGTCACCTACGACGTCGACGAGGCGGCCGGTGCGGCGGTGATCCTCGTCGCGATGGCCCTCTTCCTCGTCGAGTTCCTGGCGGTCGCGGTCGCGGTGGCGGTGATGCGGGGGCGCGACCGGCGCCGGTTCGTGGCGAGCATCCCGGCGTTGGTGCTGCGCTACGACGTCGGGCCCGACGAGGCGGCGATGTTCGTCGGTGGTTGGCGTCAGCTGTTGCGTCGCCGGCGGCGCCTCGACCGGTCGCAGCGGCGGGCGTTCGACCGGTTGCACGCGTCGCTGGCCCGGTTGAGCGCCCGGCGCGACCGGCCCGGCGGCCTCGACGGGGACGAAGAACGCCTGCTCGCCGACCGGCTGTCGGACGCGGTGCGGGCGTTCCGGGCGGTCAGCTGAGCAGGTCGCGGGCGATGTCGATCCAGAACCGGGTGACCAGCGCCAGGCTGCCGACGTCGACACGCTCGTCGTGGCCGTGGAAGCGCTCCCCGAACGTCGCCGCCGACAGGTCGGTCGAGTACAACCCGGCGCCGTAGGCGACCCGGCCACGCCGCCGGTAGAACCGGGCGTCGGTGCCGCCCACCACCAGTCCCGGCACGATCGTCGCGCCGGGGTACGCGACCTGCACGTTGCGTGCCAGGCTGTCCCACAGCGGATTGTCGGTCGCCGACCGGGTGGGTTCGAAGTCCTGCAGGTCCGACACCTCGATCTGCGCCGCCAGGTCGCCGAGCGCGGCGGCGAGGTGGGCGTCGACGTCGGCCCGGGAGGTGCCGGGAACGGTGCGGATGTCGACGTCGATGTCGACCCGGTCGGGGATCACGTTCGTCTTCTGGCCGCCGTGACCGACGTTGGGCGAGAACGTCGTGTGGGTCATCGCGTGGCAGGCGCGGGCGATCGGCACCGGCAGCGCGGCGATCGTGTCGAACACCCGCTCGGGGTCGAGCAGCGTGGCGCGCAGCTCGGCGGGCAGACCCATCGCCTCGACCTGGGCGGTCCAGACGTCGTCGAGATACGGGGTGGGCCGGTACTCGCCCAGCCGGCGCACGACCTCGGCGGCCTTCACGAGCGCGTTGTCCGCCCCGTAGGGCATCGATCCGTGGCCCGGTGTGCCGCCGATCCGCAACCGTCGCCAGGCGATGCCCTTCTCGCCGGTGTTGATCGTGACGTGACGGGTGCCGTGCGGGTCGACGCTCGACCACCCGCCGAACTCGGTCAGGCAGTAGTCGGCGTCGATCGCCTCGGGGTGGTGCTCGAACATCCACTCGGCACCCCACTCCCCGCCGGCCTCCTCGTCGGCGACACCGAAGTAGATCAGGTCGCCCTTCGGCCGGAACCCGCTGCGGGCGAGGTGGCGGAAGGCGACCGCCATCGACGACGTCAGGTTGAGCATGTCGATCGCCCCGCGGCCCCACACCTCGTCGACGCCGTCGGCGCTGCGGATCAGCTCGCCGCCGAACGGGTCGTGGCGCCAGCCCGCCGGGCTGACCGGCACGACGTCGGTGTGGCCCATCAGGCACAGCGACGGGGCATCCGGGTCGGACCCCTCGATGCGGGCGACGATCGAGGCGCGCCCGGGCCGCGCCTGGTACCGCTGGGTGTCGAGCCCGGCGCCCTCGAGGAAGGTCTGCAGCACGTCGGCGTTGCGTGACTCGCCGCCGGAGTCGGGGGTGCCGTCGTTGACGCAGGCGTTGCGGATCAGCGTCTGCAACAACTCGATGGTCTCGCCGGTGAGCGTCGCATCGGTCATGGTGGCAACCCTATGCGGCGGTCGGTGACCGCCGACTACCGTCTCTGCGGTGACCCACCGCGCCGAGATCGGGATGTGCTTCGACCGCAGCTATCCGGCCGACGCGATGGCCGACTACGCCCGCAGCGTCGAATCGGCGGGGATCGAGCAGCTGTGGGTGATCGAGGACTGCTTCTTCACCGCCGGCATCAGCCTGGCGGCGACCGCGCTCGCCGTCACCGACTCGCTCACCGTCGGGCTGGGCGTCCTGCCGGCGGTCGCCCGCAACCCGGCGATCACGGCGATGGAAGTGGCGACGCTCGCCACCATGGCGCCGGGGCGGCTCGTGGCCGGCATCGGCCACGGCGTGCAGGAGTGGATGGCCCAGATCGGCGCGCTGACGCCGTCGCCGTTGACGACCCTCGACGAGACGATCACGGTGGTCAAACGCCTGCTGCGCGGCGACGAGGTGACGTTCTCGGGGCGCCAGGTGGTGCTCGACCGGGTCCGCCTCGACCAGCCGCCGAGCGTCGTGCCGCCGGTGGTGGCCGGTGTGCAGCAGCAGCGCTCGATGGCGCTCGCCGGCCGGGTCGCCGACGGTGTGATCCTGGTCGAGGGTGCCGGGCCGGTGTACGTGCGCTGGGCGCTCGACCACGCCGCGCCGGTCGCTGCCGAACCGTTCCGGGTGACGACGTTCACGTTGCTCGCCGTCGAGGCCGACCGCCGGGCGGCGTACCGTACGGTCGCCCCGTTCGTCGCCGGGTTGGTCGCGCAACGCCGCCCGGCGCTCACGGTGCTGCCGTTCTTCGACGAGATGGCGGCGAGGGTGGCCGAGCGCGGCGCCGCCGCGCTGGTCGACATGCCGGGCGACTTCTGGGCCGAGATCGGCGCGGTCGGCACGCTCGACGACGCACTCGACCACGTCGCCGCGCTCGAGGCGGCGGGGGTGCACAGCGTCAACATCTTCCCCGGCCCGCAGCTCGCCGACGCCCGGGCGCTGCTGCCCGTGGTCGCCGAACTCGCCGCCCGTTGAGCCGGTGTGGCCCCTCGCCGGGACACCCCGTCCGTAGGATGGCCGGGCGATGTCGGATCCGTCCCAGTCCCAGTTGTTCAGCGACGATCCGTTCCCGCCTGCCGCCCACCGTGGTGGCGCGGCACCGGCCGACGGCGGCCGGTTCGGCGCGTTCGCCGAGGGCCTCAACCCCGATCAGCTCGACGCCGTGGTGCACCGCGGCGGCCCGCTGCTGGTGGTCGCCGGCGCCGGGTCCGGCAAGACCCGGGTGCTCACCCACCGCATCGCCCACCTCATCGACCAGGGCGCCGAGGCGTCCGAGATCCTGGCGATCACGTTCACCAACAAGGCGGCGGCCGAGATGCGCGAACGGGTCGCCGCGCTGGTCGGCCCGATGGTCAAGGCGATGTGGGTGTCGACGTTCCACTCGGCGTGCGTGCGCATCCTGCGCCGCGACGGCGAGGCGCTCGGCTATCCGCGCACGTTCTCGATCTACGACCAGGCCGACGCGGTCCGGCTGACGGGCTATGTCATCCGCGATCTCGGCCTCGACGCCAAACGCTTCACGCCGCGCGGGGTGCACGCCGTGATCTCGCTCTGGAAGAACGAGCTGATCGGCCCGGCGGCGGCAGCCGCCAGGGCCGACAACATCTTCGACCGCAAGCACGCCGACGTGTACGCCGAGTACCAGGCCAGGCTCGAACGCGCCGGCGCGATGGACTTCGACGACCTGTTGCTCAACGTGGTGCGCCTGTTCCGCGAGCACCCCGACGTGCTCGACCACTACCGCAACCGGTTCCGGCACATCCTCGTCGACGAGTACCAAGACACCAACCAGGCCCAGAACGAGATCGTGCTGATGCTGGCCGGCGGCCACCACGACGTGTGCGTGGTCGGCGACACCGATCAGTCGGTGTACAAGTTCCGCGGCGCCGACTTCCGCAACATCTTGCAGTTCGAAGACGCGTTCGCCGATGTCACCACGATCGTGCTCGACCAGAACTACCGCTCGACCCAGACGATCCTCGACGCTGCCAACGCGGTGATCGACCACAACGTCGAGCGCAAGCCGAAGAGCCTGTGGACCGACCTCGGCGACGGCGAGCGGATCATCCGCTACCACGCCGAGGACGAGGGCGACGAGGCGATGTGGGTGGCCGGCACCGCCCAGCAGCTCCACCGCGACGAGGCGCTGAACTGGCGCGAGATGGCCGTGCTGTACCGCACCAATGCCCAGGCGCGCGTCATCGAAGAGGCGTTCATGCGCCTCGGGGTGCCCTACAAGGTGATCGGCGGTACCCGCTTCTACGACCGCCGCGAGATCAAAGACGCGATGGCCTACCTGCGGGCGGTCGTCAACCCGCTCGACGAGGTCAGCGTCAAGCGGGTGCTCAACGTGCCCAAGCGGGGCGTCGGCGACACCAGCGTCAGCCGGCTCGACGACTACGCCCGTGAGACGGGTGTGCCGTTCGTCGAGGCGATGCGTCGTGCCGACGACGCCGGCGTCAGCGGCCCGGCCCGGCGCGGCATCGCGTCGTTCGTCGACTTCCTCGACCGGGTCAGCGCGATGGTCGGCGACGAGGGCGTCGGCCCCGGCGACCTGTTGCAGGCGGCGATCGACGAGTCCGGTTACCTCGGCGAGCTCGAGGCGGAAGACACCGTCGAGGCACACGGCCGCATCGAGAACCTCGGCGAGCTGGTCGGCTCGGCCCGTGAGTTCACCGTGCTCGACGAGTTCCTCGAGCAGGTCGCGCTGGTCGCCGACACCGACGAGCTCCCCGCCGGCGAGACGGTCGACGACCAGATCGTGCTGATGACGCTGCACTCGGCGAAAGGGCTCGAGTTCCCGGCGGTCTTCATCGTCGGGGTCGAAGAAGGGGTGTTCCCGCACAACCGGGCGCTCACCGAGCCCGACGAGATGGAGGAGGAGCGCCGCCTCGCCTACGTCGGCATCACCCGGGCGATGCGGCGGCTGTTCATCTCCCACGCCTGGAGCCGGATGTTGTTCGGCACCACCCAGTACAACCCGCCGTCGCGCTTCCTCGACGAGATCCCGGGCGAGCTGATCGAGTCGAAGGGCAACACCGGCGGCCGGTCGTCGTACGGGCGCCAGAGCTACCGGCCGCGCAGCGACCGGGCCCATGCCGACCCGCCCCCGTATCGCGGGGGCGGCGGGCGCGGCGCCGACGCGGCCGCCGACGAGCACCGCGATCGGGTGGTCGAGGCGGCGTTGCGGGCGTCGAACCGGCCGCAGCCGTCGAACTCGCAGGACCTCGGGCTGCGGGTCGGAGACGACGTCGCCCATCCGGCGTTCGGCGAGGGTGTCATCATCGAGATCTCGGGCAGTGGCGAAAAGGCCGAAGCCGTCGTCAACTTCCCCGGTGTCGGCCAGAAGCACCTCGCGCTCGCCTGGGCGCCGCTCAAGAAGCTCTGAGCGGCGCTCAGCGGGCGAGGAACCCGTGCAGCATGGCGGCGCCGGCTGCTGGGTCTTGCATCATCCACCAGTGGCCGAGGCCGTCGAGCACGGCGACCTCGGCGCCCCACCGATCGGCGGTGCGGCGGGCCAGGATCTCGCCCCCGGTGTAGTGGTCGTCGAGGGCGATCACCACGAGTGTCGGCGGGTGATCGGCGGTGGCGGCGTACTCGTCGGCCCACTCGGCCATCTTGGGCTGCACGGCCGAGCGGTACAGCGCCAGGATGCACGCCCCCAT
>DATCZG010000052.1:0-42625 GCA_036526035.1 Ilumatobacter sp.
TCTCGGCGCGCACATCGCCGTGTCGAACGAGGTGTTGGCCACGTACACGTTTCGCCCCGAGTTCTTCAGCATCGGCACCCAGACGCGCTGGATGTTGTTCACCAAGTACGCCCGCGACATCGCAACGCTTCCCGACGACGAGGTCCCAGAGTTCCAACGGTGGTTCGTTGGCCAGGCGATCACACCCGCTCGCCGCGAGGCCCGGCGTCGTGTCGGTCGGCTCGCAGCCCGACTCGCGGTGGGCACACTCGTGCGCCGGAACTGACCGACCGAGTCGAGACAAGCGTTCCCAGTCCGGCCGTCGCTGCAACTTGGGTCGGAGCCCGAAGTGGTTGCGGCCGCCGAGCGCAGCCGCCGCGGCGGTCTTCGCCACGAGGACGCGGCCCAAGTCGGTTGCCGGTGTCGTGCCGTCTGCGGGAAGGGTGGCGACTACCCTCGCGGGATGCCCGCCCTGCCACCGCTTCCGGAGGACTGGTCACGTGCAATCGCGGTGGTCGCCCACCCCGACGACCTCGAGTATGGGGCGGCGTCAGCGGTCGCGCGCTGGACGGGCCAGGGCAAGGACATCCGCTACGTGCTCGCCACGCGCGGTGAGCACGGCATCGACTCGATCGACCCCGAGCAGGCGGCCCATCTGCGCACACAGGAACAGGAGGCGAGCGCGGCGACGGTGGGCGTCTCGGTCGTCGAGTTCCTCGATCACCCCGACGGCCTCGTGATCAACTCGATCGGACTCCGTCGTGACCTGGCTGCCGCGATCCGTCGCCACCGACCCGATGTGATCATCGCTTCCAACTACCGGCTGCGATGGTCGCCGCAGGGTCCGTGGAACCACGTCGATCACCGCGAACTCGGCATGGCGCTGCCCGATGCGGTGCGTGACGCTGCGAACCGCTGGTTGTTCACCGACGCCGGCGAGCCGTGGGGCGGGGTGAGGTGGATCGCCTACGCCGCCTCGACCGAACCGACACACGTCGTCGACGTCACCGAGACGATCGATGTCGGTGTCGCGTCGCTGGAGTGTCACCGCGTGTACCTCGATGCGCTCGGTGGCGACTTCGATCCCGACGGGTTTCTCCGCAACGCAGCGCGTGCGGTCGGTGGGTCGTTCGGCGTCGAGTACGCGGTGTCGTTCGAGTTGTTGCCGATCTGACGCTGCCGTCGATGGCCGGCGACCTCGGGTCTCGGTCCCCTCCGGTGTCATCTGCGTTCGTGGGAGCAGCACCTTGCCCGGATTCGGGTGACGTCGGAACGACGAGATCGTCCGTGCCGCCGCCGAGGCGCTCAGGTGGTGGACGCGACCAGGATCGCCGTGAGGACGACGATCATGACGAACGCCACCGACTCGATCGACAACGTCACCCGCAGCTCCTTGGCGAGCACCGGGTCGTCGGGCCGTCGCTGCAACTTCGGTCGGAGCCGGAAGTGGTTGTAGCCGCCGAGCGCGGCTGCCGCGGCGACCACGGCGGTCTTCGCGATGAGGATGCGACCCCAGTCGGTCGAGAACAGGTCACCGGGGGCGTCGAGGACCATCCAGGTCATCACCAGTCCGGCACCGATGACCGCCACCAGCGACACGGTGGCGACCGAGGAGAACCGCACGACCATCTCGGCCAAGCCCACTCGTTCGGAGCGGCGCCGGCGCATCCAGGCGACCGTCGTCATCGCGAACACGCCTCCACCCCAGGCCGCCGCCGCGCCCAGGTGGACGAGGTTGACGAGCGAGTGGACGGGCCAGGTGCCCTTGCTCACGGTGTGTCCGTCGAACCAGAACGAGATCAGTACGAGCGCGTAGCCGACCATCCCGGCCGCCGCCGGCGACGTCGGCGTCCATCGATGCTCATGGGGGAGCGGCGCCGAACGCCGCACGTCGCCGAGACCTGAGGGCGGGTAGGCAGCGACCGCCGCGGAGACCGACTGGGTCGGTGCGACGATCCGACCGGCGCGCTGGTGGAAGCCGAACAACACCGCGAGGCCGCCGGCCATCTTGAGCGCGGTCGCCAGTCCGTTGCTGGTGTTCATCAAGGTCGCCAACGATGCGGACGGATCGGCCTCGGCGAGTGCGGCGTACTCGATCAGGCCACCGGCAAAGATCGCGAGTCCAGCGAGGCGAACCCAGGTGATCAGCGAGACCAGCTCGTGCTTCGATCCCCTCATCGTCCAGACCAGTGCTGACAGCACGCCGATGCCGAAGATCATGCCGAGCATCGAGATCGAGCGTCCCGTCCGGCCGACCGCAGCCGAGTCGTCGGTACTCGTGCCGACGTCGAGAAACCCCTCGAGCGACTCGCCGGACCCGGAGACGGCGGAGTACCCAGCGGCTTCGGTGCCGGCAGCGGCTTCGGACGACATCGCCGGACTCACCGCTGCGGCCGCCGGGGTCGCGGCTCGGGTGGCCGCCGACGAAGGTGCCACTGCGGGGGAGGGATCACCGGTGATCTCGAACTGGAACGACCCCTTGATCGGGTGGGCATCGCCGGCTTGCACGCTCCACCGCAGCCCGTACGTGCCAGCGTCGAGCGACGGATCGAAGGTGAGTACGAACGACCTGCCGTCGGTGGAGTCGATGGACGACGGCGATCGAACGGTCCCGTCCGGGTCGAGCAGTTCGAACCCGTTCCCTGCCGGTCGTGCCGGATTCGTGAAGCTGACCACGACCTCGCTCAAGGCCCCCTCGACGACGGCCCCGGCGGCGGGCACTGACGAATCGAAGTCGGTGTGGGCAGACGCGATTCGACCCGGCCCGATCACCAGCAGTACCGCGGTCGCGAGCGCGACCACTGCCTGAGCGCGGCAGAGCTGACGCAAGGGATTCGTCATGAGACTGCAACACTACAGAAAATCGTGGATCGCTGCTACGCAATGTCGTGGCTCGGTCGCCGCCACCCGCCGTGCAAGACTCGGCGGCGTGGCATGCGAGCCGCCGAGACGATGAGTGGGCGGCCTCGGTGATGTCGCGCCGATCGGCGCCGCCGAACCGTTGCAGCTCCACCACCGGATGCTGCGGAACCGCATCGAACTCGGTGCCCAGACGGCCAACATGAGCGTCGACGGCCGGCCCGGCGATCGCGAGGGCCCCGCCGACGCCGCGAGGCAGCCGCCGCGTCCCGGATGTTCGAGCCGGTCGCGGCGGGTTCCTGGTGGTCGATCCGACAACGCTGTGATCCCTGGCCGGACGCCGGGATGACAGCCGAGTCGGGTCGGCTACCATCTCCGACGTCGCGAGCGCGACCGCCAATGGGGGGCGAATGAACCAGACGCAGACCGCGATCATCCTGGTGACCGATCTGGTCGACTCCACCGCGCATCGCAGCAGGGTCGGCGAGGACGCTGCCGAGGCATTGCGCCGGCGGCACGACGTGCTGCTCGGCGAGGCGATCACCTCCCGTCACGGTGTCGTGGTCAAGCATCTCGGCGACGGGGTGCTCGCCACCTTCTCCGGGGCCGCCGAGGCGGTGTCGGCTGCGGTCGCGATCCAGCAGTCGGTCGAGGGCGAGTTCGCCGTGCGGGTCGGCATCTCGGCCGGTGACGTCACCTTCGAGGACGACGACGTGTTCGGCATGCCGGTGATCGAGGCGTCCCGGCTGTGCGCGCACGCCAGCGGTGGCGAGATCCTGGTGTCGGATCTGGCGCGGATGCTCGCCCGCGGTCGGGGCGGTCACACCTTCGATCCGGTCGGTGAGCTCGACCTCAAGGGGCTGCCCGAGCGGGTGATGGCGAGCAGGGTCGGGTGGGAGTCGATCGACAACGCGACCGTTCCATATCCGGCTGCCCTGATGAACACGTCGACCCTGCCCTACTCGGGTCGTAACGCGGTGCTCGACCAGGTGGTCACGCAGTGGAAGCACGCTGCCGAGGGCGAGGCAGGGATGCTGCTGATCTCCGGCGAGCCGGGCATGGGCAAGACCCGTCTCGCGATCGAGGTCGCCGAACGTGCCAGGGCCGGCGGTGGCATCGTGCTGTTCGGCCGGGCCGACGAGGAGATCACCTCGCCGTACCGCCCGTTCGGTGAGGCGGTCGGCCACCTGATCACCCACGCACCCGCCGACGTGCTCGACGCCCACGTCGACGAGTTCGCGGGGTCGCTGGCCACCGTCACGTCGGCGCTGATCCACCGCCGGCCCGACGTGGTGCCGCTGGCCGGATCGATCGAAGAGGTGCGTGCGACGGTGTTCGACGCGATCATCGACCTGCTGGCGCGGGTGGGCCGTACCGCGCCGGTGCTGCTGATCCTCGACGACCTCCACTGGGCCGACGAGTCGACCCTGCTGCTGGTTCGCCATCTCGGCCGCTCGTTGCGCACGCAACGCCTGCTGGTACTCGGCACGTACCGCGACACCGATCTGGTGCGTGGTCACCACCTCAGTTCGGTGCTCGCCGACCTGCGGCGGGTCGACCGGGTCGACCGGGTCGACCTGAGCGGGCTCGACGAGTCGGGCGTCGTCGAGCTGATGTCGCGTCTGGGTGGTCAGGAACCCGACGAACGCCTGGTCGAACTGGCGACGCTCGTGTTCACCGAGACCGAGGGCAACCCGTTCTTCGTCGGCGAGGTCCTGTTCCACCTGTCCGAGTCGGGAAAGATCTACCAGTCGGACGGCCGCTGGGTGTCCGACGCAGAGAACATCGCCGACATGGGTGTCCCGCAGGGCATCCGCGAGGTGGTCGGTCACCGCCTCGACTCGCTCAGCGCCGAGGCCAACGCCGCGTTGCGCACGGCGGCGGTGATCGGCCAGGAGTTCGATCTCAAGGTGCTGGCGCGGGCGATCGACGAATCGGAGGACCGCGTCCTCGATCTGCTCGACCCGGTCCTGGCGCGCTCGCTGATCTCGGAGATGCCCGGTGAGATCGACCGGTTCCGGTTCCCGCACGCGCTGGTCCGCCAGACCCTGTACGAGGAGCTGTCGGCCAGCCGGCGAGTGCGGGTCCACGCCCGTATCGCCGACGCCTACGCCTCGCTGCCGCGCTACGAGGCGGCCCAGCTCGCTCATCACCGCATCGAGGCGGCCGCCGTCACCGACCTCGAGCTGGTCGCCGAAGCCGCGAAGGGTGCGGCCAACGAGGCGATGGCGACCTACGCCTGGGAGACGGCGATCGACTGGATCGACCGCGCTCTCGAGGCCGCCGACGACCACGATGACGACGGGCGGGTCCGCGGCCGGTTGTTGCTGGTCAAGGCCCGGGTGATGCGGGCGGCGACCCGGTTCGCCGAGGCGCGGGCCGAGATGATCGAGACCGCGCAGCTGGCACGGGCCACCGGCGATCACGAGCTGCTGTTCGAGACGGCGATCACCTACGCCGGTTCGGGCAACGCGTGGATGACGCACGACGACACCCTGGGGCTCGAGTTGGTAGACGAGGCGGAGCGACTGGTTCCCGCCGACGCCGTACATCGCGGCCAGCTGCTGATCGCCCGGGCATCGCTGATGCTGCTGTCGACCAACCGCGCCGATGTGGTCGAGCCGGCGCGCGAGGGTCTCGCCCTGGTGCGCGAGGCGGTTCCCAGCGTCCTCGGAGCGGCGCAGATCGTGATGTGCGAGGCGTTGCGCGGCACCCCCGACATCGAAGAGCTGTACGCGGTGGCGACCGACCTCGAGCGGGCGGTCGATCCCGCGGAACGCTCGATGGCGTCCTACTGGAAGGCCCTGGCACTGCTCGGCCGCCCCGACCTCCGCGCCGTCGGCGATCTCGCGGCTCAGATGATCGAGGAGGGCGCCCGTCGCCGCCAGCGGCTGCTGAGCTGGTGCGGCTACCAGGCCCGTACCAGCCTCCACGTGCTCGCCGGGCGGTTCGACGACGGCCTGGCCGACACCGACGAGATAGCCACCTTCGCCGACTCGCTCGGTGACACCGGTTGGAGCGTCGTTCACTTCGCACGGCTAGCCCTGTTCCAATGGCGCCGCGACGTCGCCGGGGTGCACGCCGAGGCCACGATCCTGCGCGACCGCTATCCGGCGTTCTGGTTCGACATCGAGCACCTGCTGGTGGCACAACTCGACGGCAGCATGACACCCGCCGAGCTCGGCTCCGAGGCCGACGCCTGGTTCCAACAGACCTTCAGCCGGTTGCCATTCAGCTTCCGACCCCCGCTCGTCGCCTGGTTGGTGCCGTCGCTCCGCCACGCCTCGCCGGCGACGGTGACGCTGGCCGAGCGTGAACTCGACGGCTTCGGCGACATGTGGTTGGCGATCGGCTTGCAGGAATCCGAAGGCCACATCGGTTGGACGCGTGGCCCGTTGGCGATGGCACAGGGCCGGCTCGACGAAGCGGTCGGTCACCTGGAGACCGCGCTCGCCTCGCACCTGGCCTTCGACGAGCTGCCGATCCGCGCCAACGGCTCGCGGTTCCTGGTCGAGGCGTTGATCGAACGCGACGGCCCGGGCGACGCAGCTCGCGCCCGAGAGGTGGCCGACGACGCCGTCGCGGTCGCCGACCGGATCGGCATCATCGGTCTCGCCGACCTCGTCGCCGGCCTCGTCGGTTGAGCCGTTGACGAGCGGGTGCGTCATCGGCCCAGCGAGTCGTTCGGGCCGTCGTCGCCGCTCGTGCACCGACGAAGCCCCACGGCACACCCCTGTTTCGGCGATGTGACGCCGGGAACCACGGGTGCCCCCGGTGGAGGGGCTCGACGCGAACGTCGGCCCCCGGAGTGGAGCTGGGGGGAATCGAACCCCCGTCCAGCAGTTCGGGGACGGACCCGATACGACCATTCCCGACTTGACACCTGCGCAGGTGAACCGGCGGGTCGGCTGCCCACACGAGGTGGGCCACGGATCGTCTTTCCGAACCGTCAGCGGTCTTTCCCGCCGTCAGCGGTCTTTCCCGCCGTCATCCCTCACTTCTGTTGCCGGGCTGTGATGGATTGGCCCCGTGCGGCATTGCTGCTCACGATGACTCTCGGATCACCTGGGATCAGGCGGTGAGAGCGAACTGCTCATCGGCAATTCTTGTTGGTGCCCCGTTTAGCGAGTCTGAGCAACTCGGGTCGCAAACCCGCCCCACGATTCTGATGTCGAAACCAGTCAGCCCCGTGAAACAGTATGTCCCGACAGTGTACGGCGGTTCGACCCGTCTCGCCGTCGGTTGCTGTTCGATCGGTGAACCGGGCCGGAAACGCCGGAAGGACCCCTCGTACGAGGGGCCCTTCCGGGACTGTCGAGCCGGCTGGGGGACCGGCCCGCTCAGGTCGGTGTCAGACCTTGGCCTCCTCCGGCAGGTCATGCAGCAGCGCTTCGGGAACCGTGTCGGGGATGGTGAGCCGATCCTTGCGCCGGGTCTCCCAGACGAAGGCGACACCCATGGCGAGGCTGACCACACCGAGCCCGGCGAGCAGGCCGGCGATGCCGAGGGCCAGCTGCACGGCGCTCGAGGTGACGGCGCCGACGCCGAGTTCGGCGACCAGTGCGTGGGTGGTGCCGTTCCATGCCTGCTCACGGGCCTTGCCGTCGAGCACGTCGCTGCGGGTGAAACCCGTCCAGTAGCGGCCGTCGACCGGCACGTCGTAGCTGCCGGGGGTGAGCACCTGGCCCTGGTAGGCCGCGACCACGCCGTCGTAGGTGCCGTCGGGGGCGAGTCGCTCGGCCTCGATCGCCGCGGCGATGTCGTCAGCGCTCAACTCGACCGTCTGGGTGCCATACAGCGTGTGGTACGAGATCGTCGCCATCTGGTACATGTACTCGCTCTGGGTGTTCACGAGCGGGTCGTCGGCGCAGATGCCGGCGGGTGTGAAGAGCGATCCACAGCTCTCGATCACCGGGTAGTTCCAGTCTTCCCTGAGGAGCTTCAAGATGCCCTCGGCACCTTCGACGGTGCCGCGGTCGATCAGTCGGCCGTCCTCGTCGAAGTTGAGCGTGACGTTCTGGGCCTCGCTGAACGCCGAGAGTGAGTCGTAGCCGTCCTGGGTCTTGCTGTAGGCGACACCCGCACCGACGAAGTAGCCGAAACTGCAGATGATCAAGAAGACACCGAGCAAACCCAGTGGCTTCTTCAACGTGTCCTTCATGGCGACCTTTCTGTGTGCTCCCGATCCGGGAGGCTTGTGTTCGCTTGTGAAACTGTTCACAAACTTCTAATTGCAGTGTGTCAGCGAGAAATGCGATCGCGTAGGGACCTTGGTCCGTTCTTTCGCGGACAAGGTCCCGAGTTCCATCAGTCGGGGGAGCTCCTCCGACTCCCGGTCGGCGGGCGCCACCGCGTACCGTCGCCGACATGTCAGAAGCGTTCATCGTCGAAGCAGTTCGTACCCCGGTCGGCCGCCGCGGCGGCGCACTCTCGCAGGTGCATCCCGCCGACATCGGCGGTCACGCCATCCGCGCCCTGATCGAGCGGTCGGGGATCGACCCCCATGCCGTCGACGACGTCGTGTTCGGAAACGTCGACTCGATCGGCCCGCAGGCCGGCTGCATCGCCCGCACGTGCGGGCTGCTCGGCGGCCTCCCGCAACACGTCCCGGGCGTCACGATCGACCGGCAGTGCGGCTCGGCCCAGCAATCGGTGCACTTCGCCGCCCAGGCCGTGATGTCGGGCACGATGGACGTCGTCGTCGCCGGCGGTGTGCAGAACATGTCGATGGTGCCGATCACCTCGTCGTTCACGCTCGGGCAGGAGGAGGGCTTCAACCCCTACAACAGCTCGCCGGGATGGCGCACGATCTACGGCGCCGGTGACGTCAGTCAGTTCGTCGGCGCCGAGATGATGGTCGCCAAGTGGGACCTCACCCGCGACGAGATGGAGGCGTTCGCCGTCGAGTCCCACGAGCGGGCCCTGCGGGCGCAGGCCGAAGGCCGATTCGACAACGAGATCGTGCCGCTCAACGGGCTCGAACGTGACGAAGGCCCGCGCGAACCCGACCTCGCCAAGATTCGTTCGCTGCCCACGCTCACCCCCGACGGCACACTCACCGCCGCCGTCGCCAGCCAGATCTCCGACGGGGCGGCCGCGCTGTTGGTGGTCAACCAGCGCGCACTCGACGCGCACGGGCTCACCCCGCGGGCCCGCATCCACCACATGTCGGTGTGGGCCGACGACCCGATCATGATGCTGTCGGCGCCGATCCCGGCGACGCAGCGGGCGCTGGCCAAGACCGGATTGCGGGCCGGCGACATCGACCTCGTCGAGATCAACGAGGCGTTCGCTCCGGTGCCGATGGCCTGGCTGCGCGAGACCGACTTCGAGCACGAGCAGATCAACGTCAACGGTGGGGCGATCGCGCTCGGCCATCCGCTCGGGGCCACCGGCGCCCGCCTGATGGTCACGTTGTTGAACGAGCTCGAGCGCACCGGCGGCCGCTACGGCCTGCAGACGATGTGCGAGGGTGGCGGCCAGGCCAACGTCACCATCATCGAGCGGCTCTGACCGGCGGCACCCGCTACGCGAATGTCATCGGTTCGACTCGCAACCCCGCACGACGTCGGTCGGCTGGCGCTGACCGGCTCGCTTGCGTTCGCCGACGACCCGGTGCTGCGCTGGTTCTTCCCCGACGACGGCGAGTACCACGAGCTCAGCCCGATCCTGATCGGCGTCATGGCGCGCCGCTGGCTCGCCGTGGGGTCGCTGTGGTGTACCGACGACGGTGTCGCGATGGCGGGTTGGCAACCTCCCGGGCGCCCCGAGGTGGAGCCCGACCGGCGCCCGGCGATCGATCACCCCCCGTGGCGCCTCGAGCGGTTCGCGGCGATCGGCGAGGCGTTCGCACAGCACACGCCCGCCGAGGCCCACTGGTACCTCAACATGTTGGCGACCCACCCCGACTGGCAACGTCAGGGTCTCGGCGCCGCCCTCATGGCGGTGGTGTTCGAGCAGGCCGACTCCCAGGGGCTGGCGTGCTATCTCGAGACCCAGACCCCCGCGAACGTCGCCTATTACCGGCACCACGGGTTCGAGGTGCGCTCGGAATGGGATCTGCGCACCGCCGCCGACGTCGGGCCGCACATGTGGGGCATGCTGCGACCGCCCGCCGGCCGCTGAACCGAGGGTGATCAGCCGCCCGGAAGGGGCGGAACGGGCGGCAGGCCGACCGCCACGGTCGAGCCGTCATCGGCGATGCCCGTCGGGGGCTGGTCGTCGGCAGCGGCGAGCACCATCGACTCGACGGTGGCCGGCGCCGACTGCAACACGACGGCGGGCTCACCGATCGGTGGCTCGGCCCCCGTGCCCCCGGTCGACTGCGGCAGCTCGGGTGGAGGAACGGGCGGCAGACCGACGGCGACCGTCGAACCGTCGTCGGCGGTGCCGGTGGGGAGCGGATCGTCCTGGTCGGTGCTCGTCGTCGCCTCGCGCGCCGCCTGGTCGACGCCAGCCTGGTCGATCTCGGAGCCGTCCGACGGCGCGGTCGCGGTGACCGAGAGCAGCGTCCCGCCGTCGCCGGTGGTGGCGACGACGGTGGCCACCGATGGTGTCGTCGCCGTGTCGGAGGCGCGAGACGTCGGCGAGCCGGCGGCGACGGAGCCCGTCGCCGCGATCAGCACGGCGCCGGTCGCCAGCATCGACAACATCGCGGTGCGCTGCGACCGGGTCGCGCCCATCAGGTCGGCGAGCTGTCCGAGCACCTGCTCGGTGGTCTGGCCGATGTGGCGGGCCAAGACGTCGATGTCGTCGCGGCGCAGGGTGAGCGACGGGTCTCGGCGCCGATCTCGTGCCCGGCGGACCAGCACGAGGTACGTACGCAGCAGGCTTTCGGGGTGGTGGGGGTCGAAACGCGCCGACTGGGTCCCCAGGTCGATCGCGCCGTCGGCGACCGAGACGGTGGTTCGGATGAGTTCGGCGTGATCGGTCACGTGGCGTCTCGTTCGTGGCGTGGCAAGTGGCGTGGCAGGAGGCGTGAAATACGGGTCACCACCTCTATCGGCGCCACCGCGGGGAAACCTGAGCGAAAACCTGCAATCCGGGCGCCCGGTCAGCCCGCCGATGGTTCGAACCGACGCGCCGGTGGCCCGCCGCAGCCGCCGTCACGTACAGACGTTGCGGCACTCGCCGACACCGTCGATCCGGGTCACGACCGTCTGGCCGCGCCGCAGGTACACGGGCGGTTTCCTGGCGACGCCGACGCCGCCGGGGGTGCCGGTGGCGATCAGGTCGCCGGGCGCCAGCGTGATGAAGGTCGAGATGTAGGCGACCAGCTCGGCCGGGCCGAAGCACAGCTCGGAGGTGTTCGACTGCTGCATCGTGACGCCGTTGACCGTGCACGAGATCGGGAACTCGGCCGCCGCGCCGGGCTCGGCGACCACGAGGTGCGGCCCGACCGGGGTCGTGCCCTCCCAGGCCTTGCCCTGCAGGAACTGCTGCGTCCTGAACTGGTAGTCGCGCACGCTGACGTCGTTGACCACCGTGTAACCGGCGATCGCGGCGACCGCCTCGTGAGCCGACACCCGGCGTACCTCGGCACCGATCACGACCCCCAGCTCGGCTTCCCAGTCGATCATCGTCGACTCGTCGTCGCGGGGCATCTGGATCGGATCGTGGGCCCCGATCAGCGTGCGGGCGTACTTGGTGAACAGCGTCGGGTGATCGGGACGGGGGCGTCCCGTCTCGGCGATGTGGTCGAGGTAGTTCAAGCCGACGCAGATCACCTTCTCGGGGTGTGGCACCAGCGTGGCGTAGTCGAGCGTGGCGACGTCGTGGTCCGGTCCGGACGCGCCACGGGCGACGTGTCGCCAGTCGGCATCGCGCAGCAGTTCGCCCACGCACCGGTGGCCGGTCTCGACGGCTCGTGCGTCGTCGACCCGCACAGCTCGGGTTCCTGTCGGTGTCCGGATCGTGGCGAGACGCATGGGTGCACAGTCTGTCGGACCGGGCGGGCGGAACCCGCACCGGCCGGCGCCCCTCGCGGTGCCGCCGAGCGGGGTGGGACGGCGCCGGGGTCCATCTGGCAGGATCTCGGCCGTGGAATGGTGGGAAGCGCTGCTGCTGGTCGGTGGGGGCGCGGCCGCCGGGCTGATCAACGCGGTCGCCGGCGGGGGGTCGATCCTGACGGTGCCGCTGCTGGTGCTCGCCGGGGTGCCCGGCAACAACGCCAACGCCTCGAACCGGGTCGGCATCTTGACCTCGAACGCGGCCGCCGCCACGGCGTTCCGCAGGCTGGGGGTGCGCGGGCTGGGGCGGGCGATCCCGATCCTGGCGCCGATCATCGTCGGTTCGCTGGTCGGCTCGTACGGCATCACGCGGCTCACCGACGACGACTTCGAGCGGGTGTTCGGCCTGTTGATGCTGCCGATCATCTTCTTGTCGATCCGCAAACCGAAGGTCAAGCTCGAGGCCGAGCCGTGGCCGTTGTGGGTCACGGTCACGGTGTTCCTGTGTGTCGGCCTGTACGGCGGTGCGGTCCAGGCGGGAGTCGGCCTGATCATGCTCGCCGCCCTCTCGCGGGCCGGGTTCGACCTGGTCACCGCGAACAACGTGAAGGTGGTCGCCAACCTCACCCTCACCGCCGTCGCCCTGCCGGTGTTCATCGTGCAGGGCAAGGTCGAGTGGCTGCCGGCGCTCATCCTCGCCGGTGGGCTCACCGCCGGCGCCTGGGTCGGGGCGCACGCCGCGGTGCGCGGCGGCGAACGGTTCATCCGCTTCGCGATGGTGGTCGCCGCCCTGCTGCTGGCCGGCAAACTGCTCGGCCTCTACGGTTGACCGTCGGCGATCGGTGCCCAGGGTGACCCCGGCGACGCGGATCACCCGCGCTTGCGGCGCCGGCCCATCTCGCGCTCGGCTTCGAGCCGGGCGTCGCGCTCGGCGATCGCCTGGCGTTTGTCGCCCCTGGTGCGGCCCTTGCCGACCCCGAGCTCGACCTTCACCCGGCCGTCGCGGAAGTACAGGCTGAGCGGCACGATCGAGACCCGCTCCTGGTCGACGCGCGCCTTGAGCCGGGCGATCTCGTCGCGGTGCAGCAAGAGCTTGCGCGACCGGTCGGGATCGTGGGCGCCGAACCCGATCGCGAAGCCGTAGGGCGCCACGTGCATGCCGTCGAGCCACGCTTCGCCGTCGCGGATGCGCACGTAGCCGTCGGTGATCTGCACCTGTGACTCGCGCATGCTCTTGACCTCGCTGCCCAGCAGCACCAGGCCGGCCTCGACGGTGTCGGAGATGTCGTAGTTGCGGCGCGCGGCGCGGTTGCCGGCGATCAGGGTGGTGCCGGGGGGCGCGCCCTTGGACTTCTTCGACTTGGCCATCGGACCTTCGAGGCTACCGCCGCCCACCGATCGTCGAGATAGGGTTGGCGCGGTGCTGCGACTCGACCGAGAGGCCTTCGACGCCATCTGCGACCTGGCGTTTCGCGAATATCCGCTCGAGATGTGCGGCCTGATCGCCGGGCTGCCGGGGGCCGATCGGGCCGAGCGCTTCTACCCGTGCCGCAACGCCGCCCGATCGGCCAGGGTGTACACGGTCGACCCCGGCGACCACCTGCGCGCCGAGCGCGACGCCGACGACCAGGGCTGGGACATCATCGGGGTGGTGCACAGCCACACCCACTCCGAGCCGTACCCCAGCCCGACCGATGTCGCCGAGGCCCCCGACCCCGACTGGCACTACATGATCGTGTCGCTCAAGCGCGACGCCCCCGAGCTGCGCAGCTACCGCATCGTCGCGGGCGCGATCACCGAGGAGCCGGTCGAACTCGCCTGACCGGCGGTCACCGCGACCCGCGGGCCGGGCGGGTACCGGGCAGGGGTTCTTCGACGTGGCCGTCCGACATGCGGGGTGTCGATGACGTGACGATAGAATCCCGACTAGTCACATCGGAATAGTCGGAATGAAGTCGAACCCGTGATGGTTGGAGCGAGCATGAGAGTGCAACAGGTGGTTCGTGAGCGGGTGGCTCCGGGTGCCGGATCGCTGGGGGGCATCGGGGCGGTGCGCGCCAACGTGCTCGAGTTGGTCGGCAACACCCCGGTCGTCGACGTGTCGAACCTGTCGCCGAACCCCAACGTGCGCATCATCGCCAAGCTCGAGATGCAGAACCCGTGGGGCTCGGTCAAGGACCGCATCGCCAAGGCGATGATCGAGGCCGCCGAACGCAACGGTTCGTTGCTGCCCGGCCAGACGATCCTCGAGCCGTCGTCGGGCAACACCGGCATCGCCTTGGCGGCGATCGCCCGCCTCAAGGGCTACCCGATCAAGATCCTGATGCCCGAGAGCGTGTCGATCGAGCGTCGCCAGATGCTCGAGATCATGGGGGCCGAGGTCATCCTCACCCCAGGCCCGGAAGGCTCCAACGGTGCCGTCAAGCGGGCCACCGAACTCGCCGCCGAGCACCCCGAGTGGTGCTTCATCTACCAGTACGCCAACGACGCCAACCCGCGTGCGCACTACGAGGGCACCGGCCCCGAGATCTGGCGCGACGTGCCCGACATCACCCACTTCGTCGCCGGACTGGGCACGAGCGGCACCTTGATGGGCACCGGGCGTTTCCTGAAAGAACAGAACCCCGACGTCCAGATCATCGCCGTCGAGCCGCCGCTGGGCGAGCGGGTCGAGGGTCTCCGCAACATGGACGAGGGCTACATCCCGCCGGTGTTCGAGAACTGGAACGGCTACGAGCTGCTCGACCGCAAGCGGGTCGTGCGCCCCCGCGAGTCGATCGAGTGGACCCGCCGGCTGGTGAACGAGTGCGGCATCTTCGCCGGGCTCTCCAGCGGCGCCGCCCTCGCCGGCGCCGCCAAGGTGGCCGAGTCGATCGAGTCGGGCACGATCGTGTTCATCGTGTGCGACGGCGGCTGGAAGTACCTGTCGACCGGCGCCTACACCGCCGACCTCGACGTGGCCGCGGCCAACGCCGAAGCGATCATCTACTTCTGATCGCCGGCACCCCGCCACGTTGCTCGAGGTGGCGACCGCGCGGCTAGCGTTCGGCCGTCATGTCGAAGCTGCCGCCCGCGCTCGCCCGGCTCGTGCCGTTGCCGCGACCGGTGCGGGCGGTGCTGGTGGTGGCGCTGATCTACGTGTTCCTGGTCGGCGTCTCGTCGCTCGAGACCGGGATCAAGGTGATGGGCGCCGACACCCAGGAGCGCCTGTTCGCCAACGTCGATCACCCGCTGGCCGGCCTGTTCGTCGGCATCTTGGGCACGGTGCTGGTGCAGTCGTCGTCGGCGAGCACCTCGGTGATCGTCGGGCTGGTGGCGTCGGGCGCGCTCGGCGTCGACGCCGCGGTGCCGATGATCATGGGTGCCAACATCGGCACGACCGTCACCAACACGCTGGTGTCGCTGGGCCATGTCCGCCAGTCCAACGAGTTCCGCAGGGCGTTCGCGGCGGCGACGGTGCACGACTTCTTCAACGTGTTGGCGGTCGCGATCCTCCTGCCGGTCGAACTCGCCACCCACTGGCTGTCGCGGGCCGCCGAATGGATCAGCAGCCGCCTCGTCGGTTCGGCCGGGGCCGAGTGGGAGAGCCCGATCAAGGCCTGGGTGAAAGAACCCGTCGGCTGGATCAAAGACGGCCTCGGCGGCGTGATCGACGGCGACAACCTGCTCGGCACGACGCTGGTCGCCGTCGGGTTGATCGTGGTGCTGACCTCGTTGATCTTCATCACCACCAACATGAAGACGCTGATCGCGGCCCGCGTCGAACGCTCGATGAACGCCATCTTGGGCCGCGGCGGCGGGTTCGTCGCGATCATCGTCGGCCTGCTGATCACGGTCGCCGTGCAGAGTTCGAGCATCACGACGTCGATCCTGATCCCGATGTCGGCGGCCGGTGTGATCAAGTTGAAGAACGCCTATCCGGTCACCCTCGGAGCGAACGTGGGCACCACGGTGACGGCGCTGCTGGCCGCGCTGGCGGCCAGCCGGCCCGAGGCGCTCACGATCGCCCTGGTGCACACCGTGTTCAACCTGGCGGGCATCGTGGTGCTGTTCGTGATCCCGCTCATGCGCCCGGTACCGATCATCGCCGCCGAGAAACTCGCCGACATCGCCGTGGCCAACCGCATGGTCGCGGTCGCGTACGTGGTCGGCGCCTTCATCGTCGTCCCCCTCGTCGGTGTGGCAATCTTCCGGTAGGTCCTGGAGGTCCCCTCATGGTCATGTCGTTCTTCCGCAAATCCGATTCTGGTCTCGAACACATCGCGCACCAGACGATCTCGATGCTCGGTGACGCCCGCCATTCGTTCGACCTGGCGTGCGCGGTGCTGCTCGGCGGCGCCGACCCGGCGGCGGTCGGTGCCGACATCGACGAGACCGACCGGCGCATCAACAAGGCCGAGCAGGTGCTGCGCTCGGAGCTGGTGGTGCACGTCTCGGTTCGCGGCGGCGGCGATATCGGGCTGGTGCTGGGGTACACCCTGCTGCTCAAGAAGATCGAACGGATCGGCGACCAGGCGAAGAACATCTTCGACCTGGCTGTCGACGGTGTATCGCTCGCCGGAGCCCCCGACCTCGAGCAGTTCGTCGCCCACCGCCAGGAGATCTCGCGCATGTACGTCGAGGCGGCCGACCTGCTCGCCTCGCAGGATGCCGCGGCCGCCAAAGACTTCCTCAGGCGCTCGCTGGCGCTCAACACCGTCTGCGGCGAGCGGGTGCGCGAGTACATGCACTCGCACGACCCGGGCAGCTGGGCGGTGCCGCGCGCGATGCTGTACCGCTACTGGAAGCGCATCGTCGCCAACTTGGCCGGCATCGTCACGACGGCGATCGAGCCGCTGCAGAACATCGACTACCTCGACGACGGCACCACCGATCTCGACGACTGACCGCTGCGCCCGCCCGGGTCGCCGACGGGCACTACTCCTGCTGCAGCCCGATCGGCTGTGCCCCCAGGAACCGGCTGGTGAAACTGGCGATGTTGCCGATGTAGTTGGCCCGCTCGTACGCCGTCGGGTCGGCCGCCGAGTCGCGGCTGACCGCTCCGCGCATCTGTGAGACCGAGCGGTACTCGTGGTCGCGCATCCAGTCGCGCAGCTCGGTCTCCATCGCGGCGAGGTGGCTGATGCCGTGGAACAGCAGCGCCGAAGTGGTCATCGTCACGTCGGCCCCGGCCAGGATCAACTTGGCGGCGTCCTGGCCGGTGTGCACCCCGGTCGAACCGGCGATCGAGATCGACAGGAACTCGCGGGCGATACCGATCCAGCGCAGCGGCAGGCGCAGCTCGGCCTGGCTGCTGAGCGAGATCCGCGGCTGCACGTCGAGCGTCTCCATGTCGAGGTCGGGCCCGTAGAACCGGTTGAACATCACGACCCCGGCGGCCCCGGCACCCTGCAGCGCCAGCAGGAACGCCGCCAACGACGAGTAGTAGGGCGAGATCTTCACCGCCACCGGCAGGCTCACCTCGCCGGCGACGAGGGCGACGAGGTCGAGTTGCTCGGCCTCGAGGTGGGCGCCGTCGATGATCGGGTCGGCGGCCACCGTGTAGAGGTTGAGTTCGATCGCGTCGGCCCCGGCGTCCTCGAGCAACCTGGCGTACCGCAGCCAGCCGCCGACGTTGGTGCCGTTGAGGCTGGCCACCACCGGGATGCCGACCCGCCGCTTGGCGGCCTCGATCAGGGTCAGGTAGGCGTCGGTGCCGCTGTTGTAGCCGTCGAGTTCGGGCAGGAACGACGACGCCTCGCCGGTGCTGTCGTGGTGCAGCGAGAACAGCCGGTCGATCTCGCTGGTCTCGCGCTCGATCTGCTCCTCGAACAGCGACGGCAGCACCAGCGCGCCGGCGCCGGCCTGCTCGATCTCGGCCATGCGGTCGAGGTCGCCGGTGAACGGCCCCGGCGAGGCGACGAGCGGCGACCGCAGCCGTAGCCCGAGATAGTCGACATGCAGATCAGTCATCGCGGTTCACCTCGTCGGTCGGGTCGTCGCTCGGGTCGTCGCTCGGGTCGTCGGAGCTGGGGAAGTCGGCCATCGCGGCGGTGCGGCCGACCACGACGACCTCGTCGCGGTCGTCGAGATGGGGGATCCGGCGCTCGACCCCGACGAGTTGCTCGTAGTAGCGCCAGCGCTCGTCGATCCCGGCCTGGGCGAGATCGAGCAACTCGTCGGACCGGGCCGGGTCGGACCTGGCGAGCATCGCGTACCGGGCCTCGCGCAGGGCGAAGTCGCGCAACGGGATCGACGGCGCCGCCGAATCGAGCTGGAACGGGTGCTCGTGGTCGTCGACGGTGGGCTTGAACCGGTAGAGCGGCCAGTACCCCGACTTGACGGCGTCTTTCTGATGGCTCATCGACGTCGTCATGTCGATGCCGTGGGCGATGCAGGTCGAGTAGGCGATGATCAGCGACGGTCCGTCCCAGGCGTCGGCCTCGCGGAACGCCTTGACGGTCTGGATGTCGCTGGCGCCCACCGCGACCTGGGCGACGTAGACGTTGCCGTAGCTGCGGGCGATCGCGCCGAGGTCTTTCTTGCCGGTCGCCTTGCCGGCCGTCGCGTACTTGGCGACCGCGCCCAACGGGGTCGCCTTCGACGCCTGCCCGCCGGTGTTGGAGTACACCTCGGTGTCGAGCACCAGCAGGTTGACGTTGCGCCCGCTGCCCAGCACGTGGTCGACCCCGCCGTACCCGATGTCGTAGGCCCAGCCGTCGCCGCCGACGATCCAGGTGCTGGTGCGCACCAGTTCGTCGGCGATGGTGGCGAGCCGCCTGGCCCGCGGATCGTCGACGTCGGCGAGCCGGGCGCGCAGTTCGACCACCCGCTCGCGCTGGGTGATGATGTCGGCCTCGGTGGGTTGCGCGTTCGCCAGCAACGCGGTGGCCAGATCGGGGCCGATCGTCCCGGCGAGCTCGTCGACCAACCTGGCCGCCTCGCTCTGGTGGTGCTCGATCCCGACCCGCATCCCGAGCCCGAACTCGGCGTTGTCCTCGAACAGGCTGTTGGCCCAGGCCGGGCCGAGACCCTGGTCGTTGCGGGCCCACGGGGTGGTGGGCAGGTTGCCGCCGTAGATCGACGAGCACCCGGTGGCGTTGGCCACCACGAGGCGGTCGCCGAACAGCTGGGTGAGCAGCTTCAGATAGGGCGTCTCACCGCACCCTGCGCACGCCCCGGAGAACTCGAACAAGGGCTGCAGGAGCTGGGTGTTCTTGACGCTGTCGTGGGTGACCGACGTGCGGTCGAGCTCGGGGATCGCGAGGAAGTAGTCCCATCGCTCGCGTTCGCGCACCCCGTGTTCGATCATGTCGCGCATGTTGATCGACTTGCGCTTGACCTCGGACTTGTCCTTGGCCGGGCACACGTCGACGCACACCCCGCAGCCGGTGCAGTCGTCGGGGGCGACCTGCACGGTGAGTTGGTAGCCGTCGAGTTCGCGCGACCGGAAGCTCTTGGTCGGGAACCCGGAGGGCGCCTGCGAGATGGTGTCGGGCTCGTACACCTTCAGGCGGATCGCGGCGTGTGGGCAGACGATCGCGCACTTGCCGCAGTCGATGCACAGGTCGGGTTCCCACACCGGGATCTGGGCGGCGAGCCGCCGCTTCTCGTAGCGGGTGGTGCCGGTGGGGAAGGTGCCGTCGACCGGGAACGCCGACACCGGCAGCAGGTCGCCGCGGCCGGCGATCAGCGTCGAGGTGACCCGCTCGAGGAAGTCGCGGTCGTCGCCGGCGGCGGCCATCGCCGACGCCGGGATGCCGGCGATCGGACCGCCCGGGTCGGTGAGCGCGGGGTCGGTGAGCGCGGGGTCGTCGCCGGCCGTCGCCGGGACGGTCACCTCGGACATCGCAGCGAGGGCGCGGTCGACGGCGGCCTGGTTGCGTTCGACCACCATCCGGCCACGACGCCCATAGGCGTCTTCGATCGAGTGCTTGATCGCGCCGATCGCAGCGTCGGTCGGCATCACGCCGGCGAGGGCGAAGAAGCACGGTTGCATCACGGTGTTGATGCGGCCCGGCATGCCCAGCTCGCGGGCGACACGGGCGGCATCGATCGCGAACACCCGCACCTCGCGATCGACGATGCCCCGGCGGACGGCGGGCGGCAGGTGTTGCCACACCTCGTCGGCCGGATACGGGGCGTTCAGCAAGAAGGTGGCACCCCGCTCGGCCCGCTCGAGCACGTCGAACCGGTCGAGCAGCCCGAACTGGTGGCAGGCGACGAGATCGGCCCGGTCGACGAGATAGGTCGACCGGATCGGGTCGGGGCCGTAGCGCAGGTGCGACACGGTCATCGAGCCCGACTTCTTCGAGTCGTACACGAAATAGCCCTGGGCGAACAGGCCGGGCTGATCGCCGATGATCTTCACCGACGCCTTGTTGGCGCCGACCGTGCCGTCGCTGCCGAGGGCGTAGAACACCGCCGACCGGTGCGCCGACGGGAGACGGAACCCTTCGTCGACCGCGAGGCTCAAGTTGGTGACGTCGTCGACGATGCCGACGGTGAAGCGGCGCCTCGGCCGCTCGGTGGCCAACTCGTCGAACACCGCCTTCACCATCGCCGGTGTGAACTCTTTCGACCCCAGCCCGTAGCGGCCCCCGATCACCCGCACCGGCGCCCGGTCGTCGTCGGCGAGCACCGTCGCAACGTCCAGCAACAGGGGTTCGCCGACCGAGCCCGGCTCCTTGGTGCGGTCGAGCACGGCCACCGAGCGCACCGTGTCGGGGAGCGCAGCGAGGAAGGCATCGATGGGGAACGGCCGGAACAGTCTCACGGTCAGCAGCCCGACACGCTCGCCGCCCGCCGTGAGATGGTCGACGGTCTCGGCGGCCGCACCGGCACCCGAACCCATCATCACGATCACCCGTTCGGCGTCGGCGGCGCCCGAGTACTCGACCAGCCCGTACGCCCGCCCGGTGACCGCCGCGAACTCGTCGAGCAACTCGCCCACGATGCCCGGCACCGCGTCGTGGTACATGTTGGCGGCCTCGCGGCTCTGGAAGAACACGTCGGGGTTCTGCGCCGTGCCGCGCACGACGGGTGCCGTGGGCCGCAGGCGGCGCAGCTTGTGGGCGGCGATGTCGTCCTCGCGCACCAGCAGGCGCAGCTGGTCGTGGTCGAGCAGGTCGACCCGGTTGATCTCGTGCGAGGTGCGGAACCCGTCGAAGAAGTGCAGGAACGGCACCCGCGAGCGCAGGCTGGCGGCGTGCGCGACCGCGGCGAAGTCGTGTGCCTCCTGTACCGAACTCGACGCCAGCATCGCGAACCCCGTGGTGCGGGCTGCCATCACGTCGCTGTGGTCGCCGAAGATCGACAGGGCATGGGTGGCGACCGCCCGGGCCGCCACGTGGATGACCGCCGGCGTGAGCTCGCCGGCGATCTTGAACATGTTCGGCAACATCAGCAACAGGCCCTGGGACGCCGTGAACGTGGTCGCCAGCGCGCCGGTCTGCAGCGCACCGTGGAGGGCCCCGGCGGCGCCGGCCTCGGACTGCATCTCGAGCACCTCGGGCACCCCGCCCCACAGGTTCGCCACCCCGGCCGAGGCCCAGGTGTCGGCGTGCTCACCCATCGGTGACGCCGGCGTGATCGGGTAGATGGCGACCGCCTCGGAGAGGGCGTAGGCGACGCGTGCCGCAGCTTCGTTGCCGTCGATCATCGCAGAGGTCATGGACCCATTGTGCGGACCAAGGGCGGGCGTTGGCATGGCCCAAAGTCCCCAGTCGCGACGCCGACCGGCCCGAATGCGTTACTCCAGCCGCCGCACCGCCGGGGCCGGGCGCTCGGGCGCCCGCAGTGCGATCCGGCCGCCGACCGCGTGGCAGGCGCCGGCCGCCACGATCACCGGGTTGAGGTCGAGTTCGACGATCTCGGGGTGATCCGACGCCAGCAGGGCGACCCGGGCGACGACGTCGGCGATCGCCTCGAGCGAGTCGTCGTCGAGCACGGCGGCCGCCCGGGTCGACGCCACCAGCGCCCGGGCCACGGTGGGGGAGACCGGCGCCAGGCGGCTCGACTCGTCGGCGATCAGGTCGGCCTGCACCCCGCCGAGGCCGGTGGTGACCACCGGCCCGATGCGGTCGTCGACGGTGATGTGCACCCGCAGGTCGATTCCGGGCGGCACCATCGGCTGCACCAGCACGTCGCGGGCGTCGTCGCCGAGACTGCGGCGCATCACCGCCACCGCCCGAGCGACATCGGACGGCCCGGCCAGGCCGAGCGCGATGCCGGCCTCGGCCGAGGTTCCGATCCGGCGGTGCGTCGACTTCAGCGCGACCGGGTACCCGACCGCGTCGGCGGCGGCGACGGCCGCCTCGATCGGGACCTGCTCGGTGGGGGGCATCGTGACGCCGTACGACGCCAGCAACTCGCGCAGGCCGCTGGGAGGCATCGCGCCGTCGGCGAGGTGGCGTCCGATCACGGCGTTGGCCCGAACCCGGTCGATGCGGCTGGTGAGCACCTCGTCGTGCTGGTGCTCGATCGACCGGCGCCAGCGCGAGTAGTCGGCCACCTTGGCGAGGGCGGCCGCCGCCTGCTCGGGGAACGCGAAGCTGGGCACCGGTGAACCGGCCTGCAGCGGGCCGTCGCCGCGGCCGAGCATCACCGCCACCACCGGCTTGTTGGCGCCGGTCGCCGCGGCGTCGATCTCGGCGCTCGGCTCGTCGGTGGCGCCGGCGACCGGCGGGGCGTGCACGACGAACACGGCGTCGACACCGTCGCCGGCCAGCGCCGCGGCGACCGCCGTGGCGTAGTCGGCGGCCCGGCTGCGCCAGTCGAGCGCGACGGGGGAGGCGACGACCTCCAGCCCGGCGGCGGCGAGCGTCGCCGCCGCCAGCACCTCGGGGCTGCGCGAGTTGCTCAGCACGGCGACCCGGTCGCCGCCCATCAGCGGTTGGGTCGCGAACACCCGCGCCGTGTCGAGCAGGGCGGTGACGGTCGGCACCTCGATGACCCCGGTTTCGCGGTAGAGCGCGTCGTTGCCGGCGCCCACCAGCGCGGCACCGGTGCGCACGGCCAGCACCGGCTTGCGCGCCGACACCCGCCTGGCGATCCGGGCGAACTTGCGGGGGTTGCCGAGCGACTCGGTGTAGACCGCGATCACCCTGGTGGCGTCGTCGTCCTCCCAGAACTGGAGCAGGTCGTTGGCCGACACGTCGCATTTGTCGCCCAGCGACACGAACCACGACAGCCCGAGCTGCAACTCGTGGGCGAGGCGCAGCAGCGAACTGCCCAGGCTGCCCGACTGCATCGACACCGCGAGCGAGCCGGCGGGCGGCTCGACCACGGCGAGCGCGGCCTGCAGCATCACCTCGGTGCGCGGCGACGCGACCCCCATGCTGGCCGGGCCGATCAGCCGCAGGCCGTTGCGGCGGGCCCGGGCGACGAGCCCGTCGACGTCGATGTCGGTGTGGTCGATCACCGTGATCACGACGGCGCCGCGTACCCGCTTGGCGATGCAGTCGTCGATCGTCGCCTCGAGCGCCTCGGCCGGCACGGCGATGATCGCCAGGCCGATCTCGTCGGGGATGTCGGTGACCGACCCGTACGAGCCGTCGGGGGCGCCAGGGTGGCGGGGGTTGACGGCGTACACGGGGCACCGGGCGTGCGCGACGACGTTCGACCACAGCGTGTTGCCCACCGTGCCCGGCTGGTCGGAGGCGCCGATCACCGCGATCGACGACGGTTGCAGGAGGCGGGCCATCGCACGCGAGTCGGCGCGTTGCTCGCGGCGCTCGACCGAGTCGATGAACTCGGAGGTGTCGTCGAGCACGAAGTCGACGTCGATCACGCCTGATTCGAACCGGCGGTGCACCGGCCACCCGGCCTTCGAGAACACCGCCAGCATGGCGCGGTTCGTCCCGAGCGTCTGGGCGGTGAAGCGTGTGATCCCGTTGTGGTGGGCGACGGCCGCGAGATGCTCGAGCAGCAGCGTGGCGATGCCCTTGCCCCAGTGCCCGTCGGCGACCATGAAGGCCACCTCGGCGTCCTCGCGGTTCTGCCAGCGTTCGTAGCTGGCCCAGGCGATGAACTCGCCGTGCTGTTCGACCACGAACGCCACCCGGTCGACGAAGTCGACCGTCGTGTAGCGCTGCAACTCCTCGTCGGAGAGCGTCGGCTTCGGCGAGAAGAACCGCAGGTAGCGGCTCTCACCCGACTGTCCGGCGTGGAACCGGCCCAACTCGCCGGCATCGCCAGGGGTGATCGGCCGGATCAGCGCGGTGGTGCCGTCGCCGAGGACGACCGTCGAGGTCCACCGGTGCGCCGCGGCTTGCATCCCGTGAGCTTGCCACGGCGAAGGGTCACCGCGCCGGTGGCGATCGGCGGGGCTCGCCACCGCGGTGGCGGCCGTGACGCGGGTCGCGCCCCTAACCTGACGGCGCGATGGATGGTCCGATCGGGATGTTCGACTCGGGGTTCGGCGGGTTGACGGTGGCGCGCGCCGTGATGGACCTGCTGCCGGCCGAGGACCTCGTCTACATCGGTGACACCGGCCGCTATCCCTACGGCTCCAAGCCGCTCCCCGAGGTGCAGACCTACGCCTCCGAGCTGGCGCGCTCGCTGGTCGACGACTTCGGGGTGAAGGCGATCGTGGTCGCCTGCAACACCGCCACCGCGGCCGGCCTCGAGGCGATCCGGGCCGAGCTGCCGGTGCCGATCATCGACGTCGTCGAACCGGGGGCGCGGGCCCTGGTGACCGCCACGGTGTCGGGCCGCGTCGGGGTGATCGGCACGGTCGGCACCATCTCGTCGGGCGCCTACCTGCAGGCGGTCGCCCGCACCGGCGCCCCCGTGCATCTCGTGTCGGCCGCCTGCCCGGGCTTCGTCGAGTTCGTCGAGCGCGGCCAGACCGTCGGCGACGAGGTGACGGTGCTCGCCGAACGCCTCTTGGCGCCGATCCGCGACGGCGGCGTCGACGCCCTGCTGCTCGGGTGCACCCACTACCCGTTCCTGGCACGCACGATCAGCGATGTGCTCGGGCCGTCGGTCACCCTCGTCAGCTCGGCCGACGAGACCGCGTTCGCCGCCCGTGAGCGGCTGGACGAACTCGGCCTGTTGCGCAGCGACGGCCGGCGCGGCAGCCGCCGGTTCCTGTCGAGCGGCGACATCGAGGTGTTCCGCGAACTCGGCGGCAGCCTGCTGGGCCCCGAGCTCGAGCACACCGAACGCTGGCCGCTGCAACGACCCTGATCCGGCGCCCGGCGGTGCAGGATCCGCCGCGGCACGGTCGCGGCCATAGGGTGGTGGCATGACCACATCCCATGCGCGCCCGGACGGGCGCCGCGTCGACCAGCTCCGGCCGATCTCGTTCGAACGCGACTTCACCGAGATGGCCGACGGCTCGTGCCTCGTCACGTTCGGCCGCACCCGCGTGCTGTGCACCGCCTCGATCGACGAGGACGTGCCGCGCTGGATGCGTGGCAACGGCAAGGGGTGGGTCACCGCCGAATACTCGATGCTGCCGGGTTCGTCGCCCGAGCGCGTCGACCGCGAGGCGGCCAAGGGCAAGCAGAGCGGCCGCACCGTCGAGATCCAACGCCTGATCGGCCGCTCGCTGCGGGCGGCGTGCGACATGGCCGCCCTCGGCGAACGCCAGGTGGTCGTCGACTGCGACGTGCTGCAGGCCGACGGCGGCACCCGCACGGCGAGCATCTGCGGCGGTTTCGTGGCACTGCACGATGCGTTGACGCGGGTGATGCAGCGCGGCGGCATCGGCACCCACCCCCTCCACTCGTTCTGCTCGGCGATCAGCGTCGGCATCGTCGGCGGCACCCCGATGCTCGACCTGCCCTACGTCGAAGACAGCGGGGCCGAGGTCGACATGAACGTCGTGATGCTCACCCCCGCCGGCGGTGGGGAGGCCCGGTTCGTCGAGGTGCAGGGCACCGCCGAGGGGATGGCGTTCACCCGTCGCGAACTCGACGCGTTGCTGGTGCTCGCCGAAGGCGGACTGGCCGAGATCGCCGCGTTGCAGCGCCACCTGGTGGCGACCCCACCGCCACCGCGATGAGCGACCCGACCAAGCTCGTGTGCGCCTCGGCCAACCCGGGCAAGGTGGCCGAGATCGAGCGGATCCTCGCCGGGGTCGCCGAGCTCGTGCCGCGGCCGCCGGGCGTGCCCGACGTCGTCGAGGACGCCGACACCCTCGAGGGCAACGCCCGCCTCAAGGCGGTGGCGATCTGCCGGGCGAGCGGGCTGCCGGCGGTCGCCGACGACACCGGCCTCGAGGTCGCGGCGCTCGGCGGCGCCCCCGGGGTGTGGACCGGCCGGTTCGCCGGCGAGGGCTGCAGCGATGCCGACAACCGGCGCAAGCTGCTGGCCGAACTCGCCGGCCACGCCGACCGCCGGGCGCGTTTTCGCACCTGTGTGCTGGTGCGCTGGCCCGACGGCCGCGAACTCGTCGCCGAGGGGGTCTGCGCCGGCACCATCGCCGAGGCCGAGCGCGGCGAGCGCGGGTTCGGCTACGACTCGCTGTTCGTGCCCGACGACGGCGACGGCCGCACCTTCGCCGAGATGACCGACGACGACAAGCACGCCATCTCGCACCGCGGCCGGGCCTTCCGTGCCCTGATCGCCGGGCTGGCGGCGCCCGCCTGAGCCGCTACGGCGACCCGGCGCGGCGGCGCCGGGTCGTCCGGCGTCACCAGCCGCGCAGGTCGATCGGCCAGCGGTCGATCACCTCGTCGCCGCGCACCACCCAGGCCACGGCGTGCATCGCCATCGTCGGGTCGACGTGGGCCGGCACGACCCGCACCCGGTCGCCGACGGTGGGCGTCGTCGCCGGCCGGTAGGTGAGGTGTTCGTCGGAGCAGAACGACACCGATCCGTCCGGCACGGTGGGGTTGCCGTGGTCCATCCCGAGCGCCTTCAACCCGACGTCGGCCACCGACCAGCCGTCGGCGACCGAGATCACGGTGCCGGCGACGAACACCGCCTGCTCGAACGGGAGGCCGAGCGAGCCGTAGTGGGTGTCCATCAGGGCGTAGCTGCCGGCCTGCAGCTCGGTGACGCCGGTGCGGTCGTGCAGATCGAACGTGCCCGTGCCACCGGCCGACACGACGTCGCCACCGACGTCGGCGTGGGCGGCCCGCAGCAGCTCCATCGCGGCCTCGACCCGGGCGCGCTGCTCGGCGCGATCGGTGACCATCATCAGGTGGCCCTCGTAGCCCATGACGCCGCGCACCTCGAGGCCGGCGGCGCGGGCCCGGTCGGCCAGCGCACCGGCCTGCCCGGGCGCGATGCCGCATCGCCGCAGCCCGACGTTGACGTCGATCAGGCAGGCCCGGATGCCGGCGGTGGCAGCGGCGGCCAGCGTGGCGTCGGAGTCGACCGCGACGGTGACGGCGACGTCGAGGTCGGCCATCGCCCGCAACCGGGCACGGTCGACGGTCTCGTTGGCGAGCAGCAGGTCGTCGCCGACCCCGGCGTGTGCCATGCCGACCAGCTCGCGCGGCGTCGCACACGTGAAGCCGTGGTGCCCGGCCGCCTGTTGGGCGGCCGCCAGCGCCGTGCACTTGTGGGCCTTCACGTGCGGGCGCAGCCGCGCCCCCGGGTGGTGCCGCGCCATCGTGGCGAGGTTGCGGTCGAACGCGTCGGCGTCGATCAGCAGGCTGGGCGTCGAGAGCTCGTTGACGTGCACACCCCACGATCGCGCAACGACGCCGAGCCGGAGTGGTCGGACCCCGCGGCCCGCTGTGCCGGGGGCCCGACCCCTTCGCGACGTGCGGGCGGAGGGACTCGAACCCTCACTCCGGGGAACAAGGACCTAAACCTTGCGCGTCTGCCAATTCCGCCACGCCCGCAGCGGTGGGGTCACACTACTGGCAGCCAGGCGAGCGCGAGTTGGGTGACCTTGACGTCGCTCTTCTCGAGCGGGATCTGCTCGACGGTGATCTGGCTGCCGAGCGCCATCCAGCGGGCGCCGATCTCGGCGATCTCCTCGTGCAGCTCGCGCTCGAGATCGGCGAGGGAGTCCTCGAGCCGCGCGACCTTGTTCTCGGCCGCCTTCTGCCGCTGCTGGCTGGCCCGGGTGGTGCCCCGCCGGCCCGCCGCGGTGCCGAGCTTTCCCAGCAACCCGCGGCGCGAACGGCCGCCGCCGAGCAGGCCGCCGAGGATCGAGCCCGCCGCGCTGAGCAGCTCTGAGTTGCGCCTGCCGGTGGCCTGCTCGTCGAGCACCTCGACCCGGTCCTCGGCCGTGGCGATCTGCTCGCGCAGCCGGGTCGCCTTCACCTCGTACCGGTCGCGGAGCTTCGCGACGTCGGCGTCGGCGGCGTCGGCGGCGGCCGCCCGGCAGCGGGCCTCGAAGGCGTCGGCCGGCTCGCCGGGCCGGGCGTACAGCTTGAGCTCCTTGTTGACCGGCAGGTCGATCGTCCGGCTGCGCACGAGATGGTCGCTGAGGTCGCGCTCGACGCCCGAGAACAGCGTCTTGGCGGTGAGGTCGACCGCGCCGAGCAGGTAGACGGCCGTCGCCGGGGCCTCGGCCCGCAGATCGCGGTCGTCGTAGTCGACGGCGACCGCGGTCGACACGTCGACGTGCTCGCCGAGCGGGGTGATCACGCACTCGTACTCCTCGTCGTGCACGAGGTCGGCCTTGGTCTCGTCGTAGCGCAACCGGACGCGCGCCGCGATCGCCGCCTGCAGGCGACCGCCCCGCTCGTCGCCGCCGACGGCGTCCAGCCAGGGTGCCGCGACGTCGACCCACCGAACCGGGACCCCCGCCGCGACGTCGGGCATCACGCTCGTCTCGTCGTCGGCGAGCGGCGCCGGCGTCGCCGCCGGGGTGCCGGCACCCGTCGTAGCGGCGGCCGCCCGCCGGCCCGTGCCGTCCATCAGCCGTTCGATCTGGTCGCGGGTCATCGGGCCGCGCAGGTAGCTCATCGCCCAGCGGGTGGTGAACACCTCGGTGGCGTCCTTGCCGGCCCGGCGCAGCACGAACTCGCGCTTGCCGAGCCCCGAGATGACGTCGTCGACCGCGGCGACGTCGACCCCGCCGCTCGCCGTCGACAGCCCGTCGAGCAGGCGCTGCTTGTCGCGATCGGTCTGCAGCCGGCCGATCATCCAGGTGCCGGCGTTCGACAGCGCCTTGTAGTCGATGTCGACCGGGTTCTGGGTCGACAGCACGACGCCCACGCCGAACGCCCTGGCCTGCTTCATCAACGTCATGATCGGCTTCTTGGTGGGCGGGTTGGCGGTCGGTGGCAGGTACCCGGCGACCTCGTCCATGTACAGCAGCGCCCGCAGGTCGGTGGTGCCCGACTGGCGCCGCATCCAAGTGACCAGCTTGGCGAGCACCAGCGAGGTGACGAACTGGCGCTCGTCGTCGCTGAGGTGGGCGGTGGTGACGATCGCGCAGCGCGGCCTGCCGTCGGCGGTGTAGAGCATCGACGCGATGTCGAGCGGCGGGCCGTCGGCCCACGAGGCGAACGACGGCGAGGCGAGCAGGCCGTTCAGCTGCATCGCCAGGCCCATCCGGTCGTCGGGCGGGAAGAACTGGTCGAGCTCGAACACGCCGAGCTTGCGGATCGGCGGGTTGCCGACCTGCCCGACCAGCGTGGGCAGGTCGAGCGGGCGGCCCTGGGTCCACGAGTGGTGGATCAGGTTGGACAACAAGATGTGCTCGCGGCTCGACAGCGGGTCGGCTCGGATGCCGACCAACCCCAACAGGCCCGAGACGTAGCCCTCGATCTCGTCGCCGACGACCTCGGCGTCGCTCATGTCGTCGGGCACCTGTAGCGAGCCGACGATGTCGACCGGGATGCCCGACCGCGAGCCCGGCGTGTAGATCGTGAAATCGGTGGCGGTGCGCAGCGCCGCGATGTGCTGGGTGGTGAGGCCCCATCCGAGCAGCCCCTTGGTCCATGCCTCGGCCTGCTGGCGGGCGAACTCGTCGGGTGTCACGTCGGCGGCCTTCGCCTGGGCCTCGTCGACCCACGGCCGGAAGTCGGCCGGCTGCAGCGCCGGGAAGGTGAGGCAGAGGTTGGTGAGGTCGCCCTTCGGGTCGATCAGCAGGCAGGGCAGCCCGGCCCCCAGCACCTCCTCGATCAGCACCACGCCGAGGCCGGTCTTGCCCGACCCGGTCATGCCGACGATCACCCCGTGGGTCGTGAAGTCGTCGGTGTCGATCCGGACCTGCTCGCCGGTGCGCTGGTGCGTGACGGGATCGACGTTGCCGCCGAGGAACAGTTCACCCATGACCGCACAGTAGTGGAGCCACCCCGACGGCGGTCGTTCGTCGGTGCCGACCCGTGCCCCCGGGGACGTTGGCTAGCCTCGGCCCATGGCGTTCCACGGATTCCCGCCCGCAGCGATCGCGTTCTACGAGCAGCTCGAGGCCGACAACTCCAAGGCGTTCTGGGCGGCGAACAAGCACACGTTCGCCGCCGCCGTGAAACGGCCCGTCGAGGAGCTCTGCGAGGAGCTCGCCGAGTTCGGCCCGTTCCACCTGTTCCGTCCCCACAACGACCTGCGGTTCTCCAAGAACAAGCCGCCCTACAAGGTGCAACAGGGCGCCTACGGCGAGGCGGAGGGCGGCGCCGGCCACTACCTCGCGATCTCGGCCAAGGGCCTGATGTGCGGCACCGGCTACTACGCGATGGCCAAGGACCAGCTCGACCGGTTCCGGGCCGCCGTCGGCGCCGACCACACCGGCGCCGAGATCGCCGGCATCGTCGCCGACCTCGAGCGGCGCAGGTACTCGATCGGCGCGATCGCCGAGCTGAAGACCGCCCCGCGCGGCGTCGACAAGGACCACCCGCGGATCGGGCTGCTGCGCCGCAAGGGGCTGATGATGATGAAGGACTTCGGCGCCCCGGCGTGGATCCACACGGCGCGGGCGGCGACCCGGATCCGTGAGGTGTGGGCGGCGGCCGACGACATGAACGCCTGGCTCGACGCCCACGTCGGCCCGAGCACGCTCGAGCCGGAGGGCTTCTTCGGCTGAAACGGGCCGGGCCGCTCGTCACGAGCGGCCCGGCCCGGAACATCATCGCAGCGTCACCCGACGACGAGCACCCCGTCGTTCACCACGCCGAACAGGGTGACCGCACCCTCGGTCCACGTCACGCCGTCGGCGGCGGCGACCTCGACGCGCTCGTCGGGGTCGAGCTCGGAGATCCGGTCGAACCCGTACCCCTCGACCGTCAGGTAGGACCCTGCGCACTGCGGCGGGTACGACTCGGCGAACACGCTGCACAACCGCAGCCCGCTGCCGTCGTCGAACAGCAGGCCGCGCACACCGACGGTCTCGGTCCCGTCGGATGCCAGCGCCTCGTCGACCGTGAAGCCCTGCATCGGACCCACCGGATCGCCCACGACGGCGCCGTCGTCGGTGGTGACCGGCCCGTCCGGGTCGCCGATCACCGCGGTGTCGTCGCAGTCGACGACACCCTCGAGGCACGCCCCGGCGACGGCCGGAGCGTCGTCGCCGGGATCCGTCGTGTCGTTCGTCGGATCCGACGACCCGCAGGCCGACAACATCAAGGCGGCCACGACGAACACACCTGCCGCTCGCTTGTTCGTCACCTGCAACATGACCTCGCTCCCTTCGCCCCGGGTCGATCGGTACCCGACCCGACACCGGTTGGACGTCGCGAGCCCGACGGGGGTTCCCGGGCGCGGCACCGTGTGCCCCCCGGGCGGTCGCGGGTGTCAGACTGTCGGGGTGACCCCCACCGTCTCATCGACCAGCGCCCACCGGTCGGCCCTCGAGAACCAGTTCGGCCTCGCCGACCGGATCGTCGACGATGCCGCGCTCGCCAACTCGATCGCCAGGTTCCGCGAACGGGGCATCACGCTGCCGACGTTCGCCCAGCTCGCCGACCCGTCGACGTTCGATCACGCCGCCCACGTCGGCGACGCCGACCCCCACGGCCGGGACCCCCGCAACCTGTGGCGAGTGCACTGGTACAACGGCCTGGCCGGTGAGCGGGTGACGGTTCCCGATCACGTCGTGCTGCCGCCCGCGCTGACCGGGGTCGAGAGCCCGATCATCGTCGTGTTCGGCGACCGGTTCCCGATGGTCACCGCCCACAAGGTGCTCGCCGCCTACTCCTGTCTGGCGCCCCGGGTCGTCACCGGGCAGTTCGACCCCACCCGCCATCGTGCGATCTGGCCGAGCACCGGCAACTACGCGCGGGGCGGCATCGCGATCAGCCGCATCATGGCCAGCCGAGGTGTGGCGATCCTGCCCGAGGGCATGAGCCAGGAGCGCTTCGACTGGCTGAACCGGTGGTGCGAGAACCCCACCGACGACGTCATCCGCACCCACGGCACCGAGTCGAACGTGAAAGAGATCTACGACGCCTGCAACGAGCTGGCGAAGGACCCCGGCAACTTCGTGCTCAACCAGTTCAGCGAGTTCGGCAACCATCTCGGTCACTACATGGTCACCGGCCGGGCGCTCGGGCACGTGTTCGAGACGGTGCGCGCCGGCTCGGGGCGCGATCTGCGCCTGGCGGCGTTCACGTCGGCCACCGGGTCGGCCGGCACGATCGCCGCCGGCGACCGGCTGAAGGACACCTACGGCACCAGGATCGTCGCCGTCGAGGCGCTCGAGTGCCCGACGATGCTCGAGAACGGCTACGGCGAGCACAACATCCAGGGCATCGGCGACAAGCACATCCCGCTGATCCACAACGTGATGAACACCGACGTCGTGTGCGCCATCAGCGACACCGCCACCGACGAACTCGACGTGTTGTTCAACACGCCGGAGGGCCGCCAGTACCTGTCGCGGTCGAAGGGTCTCGACGACCGGCTGCTCGACCACCTCACCCACTTCGGGTTCTCGTCGATCTGCAACGTGCTGGCGGCGATCAAGACCGCCCGGCTGCTCGACCTCGGCGCCGACGACGCGATCGTCACCGTCGCCACCGACGGCGCCGACCTCTATCCCAGCGAACGGGCCAAGACGCTGGCGGGTCGCTACCGCGGCGAGTACCACCACACCGACGCCGCCGAGGCGTTCGGGCAACACCTCGCGCACGTCTCCACCGAGCACATGATCGACATGACCGAGGCCGACCGGCGGCGGGTGTTCCAGCTCGGCTACTACACCTGGGTCGAGCAGCAGGGCACGCCGTTCGAACTGTTCGAGCAGCGCCGCGACCAGGCGTTCTGGCGCGGGCTGCGCCCCTATGTCGGGGTGTGGGACGAGATGATCACCGAGTTCAACGAGCGGGTCGCGGGCTCGTGACGCGAGGCGGGCCGCCGTGATCACCGGGCTGCGGTGCGCGGTGTGCGGCGCGGTCGTCGACGTCGCCGAGGCGTTCCCGTGGCGGTGCCCGCTGGCGAGCGACACCGACCCCTACCACGTGCTGCACCTCGTCGACGACGGGGTGCAGCCGGCGGCCGGCGACGACCCCAACCCGTTCGTCCGCTACGGCCCCCGCCTGGCCTGGTGGTCGTTCGCCACGGCGCGGGGTTTGACGCCGGCGCACTGCGAGGCGATCACCCGCCAGGTCGCCGGCGACTTCCGGGTCACGCCGTTCGGACGGTCGGCGGCGCTGTCGGCCGAGCTCGGCGTCGAGCTGTGGGTCAAGGACGAGACCGGCAACGTCGCCGGCTCGCACAAGGCCCGTCACCTGGTCGGCATCCTGCTCCACCTGCTGGCTGCCGAGGCGCTGGGCCTGCTGGCCGAGCGGCCCCGGCTGGCGATCGCCTCGTGCGGCAACGCGGCGCTGGCGGCGGCGACGCTCGCCGCCCGGGCCGAGTGGCCGCTCGACGTGTTCGTGCCGGACTGGGTCGACGCCGCCACCGAGGCCCGGTTGGTGCATCTCGGCGCCGGCGTGCAACGGTGCGAGCGCCGGGCCGGCGACCCGCCGGGCGACCCCGCGATGCTGCGGTTCCGCGAGGCGCGCCGGGCCGGAGCGATCCCGTTCACCGTGCAGGGGCCCGAGAACGCGCTGTGCCTCGACGGCGGGCGCACGATCGGCTGGGAGATCGCCGACCAGGCGGCCGTCGGCGGGGTCCGGCTCGACCGCATCGTGGTGCAGGTCGGCGGGGGAGCCTTCGCCGCCTGCGTCGGCGCCGGACTCGGGCACGGCGTGCGCCTCGACACGGTGCAGGCCGCCGGGTGCGCCCCGCTCGCAGATGCCTGGGAACGGGTCGCCGCCGTCGCCCAACCGGCCCGCTACTGGCCGCAGGTGATGCGGCCGTGGCCCGATCCGCACTCGGCGGCCGACGGCATCCTCGACGACGAGACCTACGACTGGATCGCCGACGTCGAGGCGATGGTCGAGAGCGGGGGCGAGCCGCTGGTGGCCGCCGAGACCGAGATCCTGCGCGCCAACGAGCTGGCGACGGCGGCCGGCTTCCGGGTCAGCCACACCGGCTCGGCCGGCCTCGCCGGCGTGCTCGCGGCGCGGGGATCGATCGTCACCGGTGACCGGATCGCCGTGATCATGTCCGGCGTGGCACGCTGATCCGATGGAAGCGAACGTCGTCGGGTTCGACGTCCCGGTCGTCGAGGCCTGGCTGGCCGCGGCCACCGAGCTCACCCCGCCGATCGCCTGGCACCGGCTGCCCGGCGGGCACTCCAACTTGACATACCAGCTCACCGACGCCGCCGGGCGCCAGCTGGTGGTGCGACGCCCGCCCCAGGGCGAGCTGCTGCCCAAGGCCCACGACATGTGGCGCGAGTACCGCATCATCGCCGGGCTGTGGTCGACGCCGGTGCCGGTCGCCCGCCCGGTCGCCTACTGCGACGACCGGGCGGTGTGCGAGACCCACTTCTACGTGATGGGCAAGGTCGAGGGCGAGGCGCTGTACAACGGCGAGGTCGTCGCCGCCTGGCTCGACGAACCGGCTCGTCGGCGTGCCGGCGAGCAGTTCGTCGACGTGCTCGCCGCGCTGCACTCGATCGACCCGGCCGACGTGGGCCTCGCCGAGCTGGGTCGGCCCGACGGCTACGTCGCCCGCCAGCTCAAGACCTGGTACGGCTCGTGGAACGCGTCGATCGCGTACGCCGACCACGACGAAGCGCGGGTGCACGAGCTGTACGCCCTGCTGTCGGCGTGCATCCCCGAGCAGGGGCCCGGGCGGATCGTGCACGGCGACTACGGCCCCCACAACAGCCTGTTCTCGTCGACCGGCGATCTGATGGCGGTGCTCGACTGGGAGATCGCCACGCTCGGCGACCCGCTGGCCGACTTCGCCTACTCGCTCAACGCCTGGGTCGAGCCGGGTGACCCCGGGGTGTACGGCTCTGACCCGCCCACCGCGCTGGCGGGGTTCCCGAGCCGGGACGACCTGATCGCCCGCTACGCGGCGGCGACCGGGGCCGACCTGTCGGAGCTGGCCTTCTACCGGTCGTTCAACTCGTTCAAGACGGCGTGCATCCTGCACGGGGTGTACGCCCGCTACCGGGCGGGCCAGAAGAGCACCGAGGGGGTCGACCTGCCGATGCTGTTCGCCCGGATCGGGCTGTCGCTCGACAACGCGGCCGCGATGGCCGCCGGCCTCGGGTGAGGCCGGAGACCGCCGTGCCGCCGCCGCTCGTCCATCTCCCCGCCACCAGCTCGGCGGCCGCGGTGCACGAGGTGCTGCACCGTGACGGGGCGGTGATCGTCGACGAGCTCGCCGATCCGGCCACGATCGCCCGGATCGACGCCGAGATGGCGCCGTTCGTGGCCGCGACGCCGGTCGGCAGCGACGACTTCTCGGGGCGCGCCACCCGCCGCACCGGGGCGCTCGTGGCGCGTTCGCCGGCCAGCCATGCGCTGATCCGCCACCCGCTGGTGCTGGCGGTCACCGGGAGCCTGCTCCACCGGGCCCGCAGCTACCAGCTGCACCTCACGCAGATGATCTCGATCGGGCCGGATTCGCCGGCGCAACCGATCCACCGCGACCAGTGGGCGTTCGACTTCTTCGCGTTCCCGGCCGACTACCACGTGCAGTGCAACACGATCTGGGCGATGACCGAGTTCACCGAGGCCAACGGCGCGACCCGGGTGATGCCCGGCAGCCAGCACCTGCCCGACGAATTCGACCACCCGGTCGCCGAGACCGTGCCGGCCGAGATGAGCCCCGGGTCGTGCCTGCTCTACACGGGCAAGGTGTACCACGGCGGCGGCGCCAACGCCACCGCCTCGACCCGGGTCGGTCTCAACGTCACCTACGACGTCGGCTGGTTGCGGCAGGAGGAGAACCAGTACCTGTCGGTCCCGGTCGCGGTCGCCGAGACGCTCGACGACGACTTCCTGCGGCTGATCGGCTACCGCGTCGGTGCGTATGCGCTCGGTTACATCGACGACGTCCGCGACCCGCTCGAGGCGATCCGTGGGGGCCGCGGCTCGATGAGCTTCGGGGATCCGCCCCGATAGTCTGGCGGCATGTCCGATCGCACCGAACTGCCGATGGCGCTCGAGGGTGGGTTCGACCCCCGCAGCGACGTGTTCAACCGCCTGTTGAAGAACCGGGTCGTGATGCTCGGCTCCGACGTCAACGACGACATCGCCAATCAGATCTGTGCCCAGCTGCTGTACCTCGAGGGCGAGGACCACAACGCCGACATCTGGCTCTACATCAACAGCCCGGGCGGCTCGGTCACGGCCGGGATGGCGATCTACGACACGATGCAGTTCGTCAGCTGCGACGTCGCCACCGTGTGCCTCGGCCTGGCGGCGTCGATGGGCCAGTTCCTGCTCACGGCGGGTGCCGCCACCAAGCGGTACACGCTGCCCAACGCCCGCATCATGATGCACCAGCCCCTCGCCGGCATGCGCGGCCAGGCGGCCGACATCGCCATCCAGGCCGAGCAGCTGCGCTACACGAAGCTGCGCATGGCCGAGCTGATCTCCGAGCACTCCGGCCAGACGCTCGAGCAGGTGCAGGCCGACTCCGAACGCGACCGCTGGTTCACCGCCCAGCAGGCCAAGGAGTACGGCCTCGTCGACCAGGTCATCCTGCGTCGCGGCGAGATGGGCTGATCGCCGCGGTGCCGGCCGGCGTCAGCCGCCGTCGGCGGGCGCGATCGTGGTGGTGCGCGCCGGCTGGGCCTCCTGGGGTGCGATCGTGGTGATCGGGATCTCGACGCCGCAGTTGTCGGCCAGCCACCGCTTGACCCGGTAGGCCGACGGCTCGGTGGCGTAGGCGGTCATCGCCACGAGCTGTTCCGACTCGGCGTCGCCCGGCACGAGCGCGGCGGCGGTCTCGAGGTTGACCACCAAGTCGTTCCACTCGTCGGCGATCGCCACCGGGGCGAGCTGGCCCATCAACCGGAAGAAGTCGAGCGTCGCCCGCAGCTCGGCCTCGGTGCGCAGGGGCGGCGACACGATGTTGTCGCGCTGGGCGATCGCCTCGCTGCAGAACCGCTCGGCGTCGCTCGCCACCCGCGTGTCACGGGTGCATCCAGCCAGTGCGACCAGCAGGCACAGAGCGGTCGCCGGTCCCAGTCGCACGAGCACGAGTGTGCCACGGTGGGCCGGCTCCGCCTCGGCACCCGGTTCGGCGCCCGGTAGCCCCCGGAGCGGCCGGGCGGTGGTGGGCTCCCCATCGGCGTTGCCACACCCCCTCGATACGGTGGGGCCACCTGTCGAGGGGCAGGTCGTGCCCTCCCTCCCCACACCATCTGCCGACCCGGTGTCGGCATCATCGGTCCGCCGGCCGGGTGCCGGCATCATCGGGAGGTCGAGATGATCGCATCCATCGCTGCGGCGACGATCCTCGGGGCGCGCGGCCATCCGGTCACCGTCGAGGTCCACGTCAGCGGCAACGGCCTGCCCGGCTTCACGATGCTCGGGCTGCCCGACGAGTCGTGCCGCGAGGCGCGCGACCGGGTGCGGGCCGCCGTGCAGTCCAGCGGGTACCGCTGGCCCGACAAGAAGGTCACGGTCAACCTCGCACCGCCCCACTACCGCAAGGCGGGCTCGGGGCTCGACGTCGCGATCGCGGTCGCCGCGCTGGTGGCGTTCGAGGTCGTCCCCGTCGACGCGGTCAGCGGCCTCGCCTTCGCCGGCGAGCTGGGTCTCGACGGGTCGATCCGCAAGGTGCCGGGCGTCGCGCCGATGGTCGGGGTGCGACCCGACCACGACTGGGTCGTGCCGGCCGCCGCCACGGCCGAGGCGCGCGTCGCCGGGCAGGGGCTGGTGCGCCCGGTCGAATCGCTCACCCAGCTGGTCGAGGCGCTCACCGGCGCCGCCGAGTGGCCCGAGTGCGGCCGCCCGCCGGCGCCGTCGGTCGAGCCCGAGCACCACGACCTCGCCGACGTCAAGGGGCAGCCGGCGGCGCGGCTGGCGCTCGAGGTCGCGGCGGCCGGCGGGCACCACCTGTTGATGGTCGGCCCGCCCGGTTCGGGCAAGACGATGCTGGCGCGCCGGTTGCCCGGCCTGCTCCCCGACCTGTCGAGCGAGCTCGCCCTGCAGACCACCATGGTGCATTCCGCGGCCGGTGCCGCGCTGCCGGCGACCGGGCTGGTCACCCGGCCCCCGTTCCGCGCCCCCCACCACACCAGTTCGGTCGGGGCGCTGGTGGGTGGCGGTTCGCACCAGTTGCGCCCCGGCGAGATCAGCCTCGCCCACGGGGGCGTGCTGTTCCTCGACGAGTTGGGCCAGTTCGCCCCGCGGGTGCTCGACGGGCTCCGCGAAGCGCTCGAAGAGGGTCAGGTGATGGTCGGCCGGGTCGAACAGGTGCGGGTGCCGATGCCGGCGCGGTTCCAGCTCGTCGCCGCCACCAACCCGTGTCCGTGCGGCGGCAGCGGCGCGTCGGGCGACTGCCGATGTGACGAGCGGGCGCGGGCCCGCTACATGGGGCGGCTGTCGGGCCCGCTGCTCGACCGGTTCGATCTTCGCGTCGCCGTGCGGCGGCCCGACGTCACCGAGTTGCTCGACGGCCTGCCCGGCGAGTCGACCGCCGACGTGTCGGCGCGGGTGTCGGCCGCCCGAGCCGTCGCCATCGAACGGTCGGGCGGTCTCAACGCCGAGCTCGACGAGCAGGGGCTCAACGAGTTCGCGCCGCTCGATGCCGACGCCACCGGCCTGATCCGCGCCGAGATCGAACGCGGCCGGCTCACCGGCCGGGGCTATCACCGGGTCCGTCGCGTCGCCCGCACCCTCGCCGACCTGGCCGGCGACCTGCACGGCGACCTCGGCGAGGGCCACGTCGCCGCCGCGATCGGCCTGCGGGCGTCGCTCGGGGTCGACTCGATCGCCGGTGCGGCATGAGCGCCGGTGCGCTCGCCGCGCTGGCCGGGTTGGGCGCGATGGGCCCGCAGCGGCTGCGGCTGCTGCTCGCGCACCACGACCCCGACGACGCCTTGCACCGCCTCGCCGGCCGCGCCCCGCTGCACCACATGTTCGTCGCGGCGACCCCGCCGGCGCTGATGGCGCGGCTGCGCCGGCAGGCCGCAGGGTCGTCGCCCGAGGGGGCGCTGGCTGCCTGCGAGCGCTGCGGGGTGCTGGTGGTCGGTCGTGGCGACCCTCGCTACCCCGGTGCGTTGGTGGTCGACCCCGAGCCACCCGAGGTGATCTTCGTGCGCGGCACCCTCGACGCCCTCCGCGGCCGCCGGGTCGGTGTGGTGGGCACCCGCCACGCCACCGCCGCCGGTCTGGCCACGGCCCGCGAACTCGGCGCGGCGCTCGCCGGTGCCGGTGTCGCCGTGGTGTCGGGCCTCGCCAGAGGCATCGACGCCGCGGCCCACCGCGGGGTCCGGTCGGCCGGCGGTTCGGGGCGGGCGGTGGCCGTGGTGGGCAGTGGGCCCGACGTCGTCTACCCGGCGGCCAACGCCGAGCTGTGGGAGTGGGTGGCCTCCGACGGGTTGTTGATCTCCGAGTTCCCGCCGGGCACGTCCCCCGAAGCCTGGCGGTTCCCGCAGCGCAACCGGATCCTCGCCGCGTTGTGCGAAGTGCTCGTCGTGGTCGAGAGCCGCGAGCGCGGCGGCAGCCTGATCACGGCGCGCGCCGCCGCCGAGCGCAGCGTCGAGGTCATGGCGGTGCCCGGCTCACCGCGCAACCCCGCCGCCGCCGGCACCAACCGATTGCTCGTCGACGGGGCGGCCCCGGTCACGTCGGCCGACGACGTGCTGCTGATGCTCGGCCTCGACCATCGCCGCCAGGGCGACTCGCCGTTCGATCCCCGGCCGGCCCCCGATCCGCTGCAGGCGATGGTGCTCGCGTCGTGCATCGAGCGGCCCTGCACGCTCGACATGCTCGTGTCCGACACCGGGGCGCCGCTCGCCGCGGTCGCGCTGGCCGCCGCTCGCCTCGAGCGCGACGGGCGCCTTCTCGAGGCCGGCGGGTGGTTCGAGTCGGCCGGGTCCCGACTGGCTGCGCGGTGACCGAATACCGTGTCGATCATGGTGGTGGTCGATCCGTGGCGCGTGCGCGATTTCGTGACGGCGCACACGTCGCTCTCGGAGCGCACCCTCGACGCCTACGAGACCGATCTGCGGCTGTTCGCCGAGTGGGTCGCTCGATCGCACGTCGAGGCGCCCGGCGCGGTCACCCGCACCCTCGTGCGGCGCTACGTCGCCTCGCTGTCGACGCGCCAGTTCGCCCGCCGCACGATCGCCCGCAAGGCAGCTGCGCTGCGTCGCTACTACCGGTGGGCGCTGGCGGAGGGGTTGGCGTCGACCGACCCGACGATCGGGCTGCACGTCAGCTCAGGCCCCGGTCGGCTGCCCCGGGTGCTCGACCGCCGCGAACTCGAGCAGTTGCTCGACGGGCCGGTGGCGGCCGACGAGCCGATGTGGCGCCGGCACCGCGACGACGCCGTGCTCGAGATCCTCTACGGCTCCGGCGTGCGGGTGTCCGAGCTCTGCACGCTGGACCTCGACCAGATCAAGCTCGCCGAGCAGGTGCTGGTCGTGTGGGGCAAGGGGTCCAAAGAGCGCCGGGTTCCCCTCAGCGAGCCGGCGGTCGCGGCGCTGCGAGCCTGGTTGGCGATCCGCCACGACGTGGTGCCCCCCGCCGCCGGACCCATCGTGTTCGCCAACGAACGCGGCAACCGGCTCACACCGCGCGACGTCCGCCGCATCCTCGATCGTCGTTCGCCGACGCCCACCCACCCGCACGCGTTGCGGCACACGTTCGCCACTCATCTGCTCGACGGCGGCGCCGATCTGCGGGCGGTACAGGAGTTGCTGGGCCACTCCGACGTGGCCACCACCCAGCGCTACACTCACGTCAGCCGAGACCGGTTGCGATCCGCCTACCGGCAAAGCCATCCCCGCGCATGAGCATCGTTCCCGACGACCCCGACCTGGCGATGCACTGGACGCGGTGGCTCAACCGCAAGAACGCCGCCTCGCGCGAACATCTGATCGTCCACTACTCGCCGCTGGTCAAGTTCGTCGCCGGTCGTGTCGGCGCCGGCCTGCCGAACAGCGTCGACCCGGGCGACCTCGTCAGCTCGGGGGTGTTCGGGCTGATCGACGCGATCGACCGGTTCGATCCCGACCGGGGCGTCAAGTTCGAGACGTTCGCGGCCCCCCGCATCCGGGGTGCGATCTACGACGGGCTGCGCCAGCTCGACTGGGTGCCGCGTTCGGTGCGCAGCCGGGCCCGGCTGGTCGAACGGGCCTTCGCCCAACTCGAGCACGAGCAGGGTCGGGCGCCCACCGACCAAGAACTCGCCGACCAGCTCCACATCGGCGAAGACGAGCTGGCCCGATGGTTGGCGTCGATCGCCGCCACCACGATCGGCCCGCTCGACCGGGCGGTCGCTGCCGGGTACGAGCCGGCGGCGGTCGAGTCGGCCGGGCTCGAACATCCCGTGGCCGCCATCGAAGACCGCGAACTGCGCGACGTCATGCGGGTCGAGATCCGCAAGCTGCCCGAGCGCGAGAAGCTCGTGCTCTCGCTCTACTACGACGAGGGCCTCACCCTCGCCGAGATCGGCCAGGTCCTCGGGGTCACCGAGAGCCGCGTGTCACAGATCCACACCAAGTCGGTGCTGCACCTGCGGTCGCGCATGTCGGCTGCCGGCCTGTCCTGACCCGCCATCGGCCGAACGGCCCGCTCGCCCTCGCGGCCGGCACCCAGGCGGCGACGCCTGTACCCAGGTGATGAGGTGGAGACATGTGGTCCCGATGGTTCCTTCGTCCGGTGGTCGCCGCCGTGCTGGCGGCCGTCGCGTCGAGCGGCACGGCGGCCGCCGCGCCCTGTTGGCCGCCGCCGGTCGCCGCACCCGTCGCCGACCCGTTCCGCCCGCCACCTTGCGCCTGGTGCCCCGGCAACCGGGGCATCGAGTACGCCACCGGGGCCGGCGCGGTCGTCACCGCCGTCGCCACCGGGCGGGTCACCTTCGCCGCCCGCGTCGCCGGCACGTCGTACGTGGTGGTCGCCCACGCCGACGGGTTGCGCGCCACCTACGCCAACGTGGTCGCCACCCATCTCAGGGTCGGTGACCTGGTCGTGGTCGGCACCCGGGTCGGGGTCACGGCGGGGCGGTTCCATTTCGGGTTGCGTGACGGCGTCGACTACGTCGACCCGACGCCGATGATCGGCCGTTGGGTGGGGCGGCCGCGGCTGATCCCCCTCGACGGCGATCATGGCCCGCCCGGCCGGGCGCGAATGCTGCACTGCGGCCCCTGACGCAACCCCCGACCCGTCGCGCGACCCGGGTTCCGAAGTGAGCCCGTGCACCGCCGCGCCGAACCCCGGGAGCCACCGCTACACTTGCCCGCCGGTCCATCATCCGATGGGTCGACCCACGAATCATCCGCTCGTGCCCAACTGCGGTCGCTTCGGCGCCGGGGACGAGCTCACCAACCGCACGAGGAGCTTGTCATGGCCGTCATCAGTATGCGTCAGATGCTGGAAGCCGGTGTCCACTTCGGGCACCAGACCCGCAAGTGGAACCCGAAGATGAAGCGTTTCATCTTCGGTGAGCGCAACGGGATCTACATCATCGACCTCGAGCAGACG
>DATCZG010000053.1:0-27163 GCA_036526035.1 Ilumatobacter sp.
GCGCACGATCGACGGCTCGAACCGCGTCAGGCTGACGAACCAGCCGATCAGCGCGAGCGTGAGCAGCCAGCGCGCCAGGGGGCGCATCCTCCGCAACAGCGGCCCCGCCGCCGCCAACACGAACGCCACGTTCTGTCCGGACACCGCCGTCAGATGGGACAGCCCGCTGGCCCGGAACCTGCTGATCATCTCGATCGGCTGGTCACGGTCGTCGCCGATCACCAACCCGCGGTACAGCGCCCCGTCTGCGCCGGGCAGTTCGTCGCCGGCCCGCTCGACCGCCGCCCTGACCCGGTTCGACGCCCGGTCGATCGGGCCCCCGGCGGCGACGTCGCGCACCCAGTCGATGCGGAACTCGCCGACGACGTGCTGCCAGGCGACCCGACCGGCACGCGACGCCGCGAGCGGGCGGCGGTGACCGTGCACGGCGACCAGATCCCCGCCATGCCAGCTGTCGACGCGATGGCGCATCGCCCGCCCGCGCACCCACGTCTCGAACCGCTGACCGTCGACATCGAGGATCACCCGGGTCGACGCCCCGTACGGCTGGGGGTCGTCGACCAGCCGTACCCAACCGTCGAAGTCCCCCAGCACCCGCGGGACGAGGGCGTCGGCGGCGGCGGCGGCCCTGGCCCCGGCGCCGGCGCCGAGCACCGCCAGCAGCACGAGCACCCGCGCCGGCGCCGGATCGCCAGGACCGGCGACGACCCATCCGGCGATGGCGCACCCGAGGCCGAGCCGCCAGTCGCCGAGCCAGGTCGCGGCCGCCGTGACGGCCGTCGCGGCGACCACCGCCCGGTCAGTGAGTGGGTGCCCGAAACGGCCCGGTCCGGCGCCGTATGCTCGCCGCATCGACACGATCACCCGCCACGACCGACCCGGTGCCCGGCCGCACCAGTCGGACGCCCCGCTCATCGCTGGCCCCAGGTGGTACCGCGCCCGTATCCGTATCGCCGGCCCGCTGCTCGGTGTCGTGCCGATGGTGATTCTCGGCGCCACGTCGGTGATCGCGCTGCGCGTCGGCGACGGCCGCTCGAGCGGCCTGATCGGCCTGCTGACCGGGGTGTCGGCGGCACCTGGCCTGCTGGTGGCCGGCGCCCCGTTGGCGGGCGACGACCAGTACCCGTTGGCGGTGCTGGCCAGCGTGCCGCTGTGGCTGGCGCTCGGATGGCTCGCCTCGCGCCGGGCGACCGCCCGCAGCATCGCGTCATGGCGCGACTACGCCCGCGAGATGGCCTGGCTCACGATCGCGGTGATCATGGGTGCGATCACGGCACTGGTGGCGGCCACCGCGCTGCTGAGCGAGTCGCTGATCGTCTGACGGTGTGAACGCCCCGGCGCCGGTCACACGGTCACCAGGTCGCGCAGTGCGGCGAGCTTGGCGGGGCCGATGCCCGGCACCCGTTCGAGATCGTCGACCGACCCGAATGGGCCGTTGCGTTCGCGTTCGGCGACGATCGCCGCTGCGGTGGCCGGGCCGACACCCGGCAACGCATCGAGCTGCTCGGCGGTGGCCCGGTTGACGTCGATCGGGCCGGCGGCGACCGCGTCGGGGGTGCCGTGCCCCACCGACCCCACGGCGGCAGGGTCGACCTCACCGAACTCGGGCACGTAGACGCGGGCACCGTCGGCCAACGGGGCCGCCAGGTTGAGCCCCGCCAGGTCGGCTCGGGCGGTGGCCCCGCCGGCCGCCGCGAGCGCGTCGTGGGCGCGGGCCGCCGGCTCGAGCCGGTACACCCCCGGTAGGCGCACGGCCCCGACCACGTGCACGACGAGCACCTCGGGATCGCCTGCCGACCCGGGTGAGCGCTCGGGCGGCGGGAGCGTCGACGCCGGCGCCACGGAGCCGGCGGCCGTGGCGAAGGGCAAGGCCGCCTCACTCGGCGGTGGCGGGGCGCTGAGGAGCCACCAGGCGCCGAGCGCGACGATCGTGGTGCTGCACGCAGCGGCGATCAACCGGCCGACCCCGAACCATGCCAGCCAGGTGGCGACGACCTCGGCGGGGCGGCGCGGCGGGGCCGGGCGCGGGGGAAGTTGCGGCGATTCGGCCATGACCGGCCTCCGTGGACGGTGCGCCGACGCGCACGCTCGACATCGGAGGAAGCCGGAACACCGAGCCTACGGCACCGCCGCGGCCCGACGACCCGGCCGGGGACCCGAACCCATTCGACGGCGGCTCAGAACAGGCGTGCCGTGAGCTGCTTGCGGTAGTGCGCGGTTCGCGGGTCGCTGGGGCCCATCAGCTCGAGGATGTCGACGAACTGCCGGCGGGCGTCGTCGTCGGCCTTGACCCGGTCGAGCAGTGCCAGCAGCGTCGCATCGTGGTCGTCGTCGGGTTCGGCACCGAGCCGGGCCATCGCCGCCAGGTGTCGCACGTGATCGGTCTCGGGGATCCGCGCCAGCAGGGCGAGCGCCTCGTCGCCGTTGCCGCGGCCGATCAGCAACTCGGCGAGGGCGCAGATCGCGGCCTCGTTGCCGGGGTCCATCTCGAGCGCCTGGCGCAGCGATGCCTCGTCACCGGCCGCCACCAGCTGGTGCAGCAAGGTGTCCTCGGGGGTGGGCAGCAGTCGCTGGACGAACTGGCGCACCTCGTGCTCGCCCTGGGCGCCCATGAACGCGTCGACGGGTTGGCCGTCGACGAAGCCCACCACCATCGGGATCGACTGCACCCGGAACGCCTGCGCGATCGCAGGATTCTGGTCGATGTCGATCTTCACGAGCACCGCCTTGCCGGCGGTCTCGCCGACGACCTTCTCGAGGATCGGACCCAACACCTGGCAGGGCCCGCACCACGGTGCCCACAGATCGACGATGACCGCCGCGGTGGCGGACCGGTCGATGACCTCGGTCTGGAAGGTTGCGTCGGTGACGTCGATGACCATGCGATCACCCTACCGATCGATGGCCGTCGCCGTTCCAGGCCGGCTCGGCGTGCGACCCGCCCCGGGGTACCCTGCGACCGTGAGCGACGATTGCCTCCAGTGGTTGGGTGAACGGCCCCGGCTCCACGAGCCCGTGATGGTCGTGATGCTCACCGGTTGGATCGACGCCGGCGGTGCGGCACGAGCGGCCATCGAGACGGTGTGCGAGGAGGCGCAGGCCACGGTGGTGGCCGTGCTCGACGACGACCTGTTCATCGACTTCCGGGCCCGGCGGCCGACCATGGAGTTGCGCGACGGGCTCAACTCGGTCCTGCGTTGGGACCACATCACCGTCGCCGTCGGCCACGACCTCGACGGCCGCGACCTCGTGGTGCTGCACGGGCCCGAGCCCGACATGTCGTGGCACCGCTTCACCCGGGTGATCGGCCAGCTCGCCGCCGACCTCGGCATCGTTCGCATGGCGCACCTCGGGGCCTATCCGTTCGCCACTCCCCACACCCGACCGGCCCGGCTGTCGGTCACCAGCCCGTCCCAGGACGTGCTCGCCCGGGTGCCGTTCCTGCGCAGTTCGATCGACGTGCCCGGCGGCGTCGCGGCGTCCCTCGAGCACGAGTTCCACGGTCGGGGCATCCCGTGTCTGGGCATCTGGGTGCAGGTCCCCCACTACGTCGCGGCGATGGCCTACCCGGCGGCCAGCCTGGCGCTGATCGACGGCCTGCGCGAGGCGACCGGCCTCGTGTTCGATGCACCCGGTCTGCGCCGCGACGTGACGACGCAACGCCAACGCCTCGATTCGCTGATCGGCAGCAACGACGACCACGCCAAGATGGTCGCCCAACTCGAGCAGATCCACGACTCGGCCGATCACGCGTTCCCGACCGATCAACCGTCGCTCGAGATGCGCAGCGGCGACGAACTCGCCGCCGAACTCGAGGCCTTCTTGCGCGACCAGGACTGACCGTGCCGGCACCCCCGTGATCGGGCGAGCATCGCCCGATCACGGGGAGTAGCGGGCGGTGTCGGGCACGTCGGGTGCCACGTCGAGCGCCCGCAACGACGAGGCGTCCCCTCCGAGGGCCTCGACGATGGTGACGAAGTTGGTGCGCATCATCGCCAGCCAACTGTGATCGCGGTCCCCCGGGCGGCCCGGCAGGTCGTCGTCGCGCAGGTCGGCGACGTAGCGGGTGCCGGTCTCGGCCGCGAGCTGGCGCAGCACCGGCGACGGGAACACCTCGCTGCCGAACACCGCCGCCACCGCCGAGCTGCGGATCTGTTCGATCAGCGCCGCCACGTCCCGTGGTGACGGCTCGGCGAACGACGACGGCTGAACCGCCGCCAGCACGGTCCAGCCGTACTCGACGGCGAAGTAGGCGTAGGCGTCGTGGTACGTCAGCAGCACCCGCTGCTGCGGCGCGACGGTGGCCGTCGCCGCCCGGACGGCGGCGTCGAGGTCGTCGATCCGGCGTTCGAACCGGGCGCTGTTGGCGCGGTACGTGTCGGCCCGGGCCGGGTCGCGGGCCGACAGCACATCGCGCACCAACCGCGCGTACCGCCGCACCATCGTCGGGTCGGTCCACAAGTGGGGGTTCGGGTCGCCTCCGGCGCGCGGGAACGAGACGTCGTAGAGGTAGTCCTGCTCGGGGAGCACCGTCGTGCCGAGCTCGCAGATCTCCGCGCCGCTGCGCAGGTTGGCGAGCGCGAGATCCCTCGTCGACCCCTCCAGGCCCAGCCCGTTCATGAACACGACGTCGGCGCGCTCGAGTGCGGCGGCGATCCCCGGCGTCGGTTCGAAGGTGTGGCTGTCGCGGCCCTCGGGCACCACACCGACGACGACCGCCCCCGAGTCGCCGACGACGTTGGCGACGATGTTCGTGATCGGCGAGACCGTCGTGACGATCTGCAGCGGCGCCCCGGTGCCGACGACGCCTTCGCCGCACGCCGGTGCCGAACCCGCCGACGGGGCGCCGGCGCACCCGGCGACGAGCGCCATCACCGAGCCGGCCCGGACGAGCCCCACCCGCCGACTTTGCCGCGCCTGCACGCTCCACAGGCTACGCGGGCCCCGAATCGGACGTCGGGGCCCGGTCTGAGTACCCTCGGGCGCATGAAGATCGACGGTGGGATCTCGGGTGCGATCACCAAGGCGGCGGCGACCGCCGCCGGCCTCGAGGCGGCGGGCTATTCGGGCGCCTGGACGGCCGAGACGGCCCACGACCCGTTCCTTCCGTTGGCGGCGGCCGCCGGATCGACGAAGCAGATCGAACTCGGCACCTCGATCGCGGTGGCGTTCGCCCGCAACCCGATGCTGCTCGCCAACCTCGGGTGGGACCTCCAGACGCTGACGCAGGGCCGCTTCGTTCTGGGCCTCGGCAGCCAGATCAAGCCCCACATCACCAAGCGGTTCTCGATGGAGTGGAGCAGCCCGGCGGCGCGGATGCGCGAGATGATCCTGGCGATCCGGGCGATCTGGGACACCTGGCAGCACGGCACCCCGCTGCAGTTCCGGGGCGAGTTCTACCGACACACCCTGATGACGCCGTTCTTCACCCCGGATGCCTCCGACCTCGGCGACTTCGGCCCGCCCAAGATCTTCCTGGCGGGCGTCGGCGAGTTGATGACCGAGGTCGCCGGCGAGGTGTGTGACGGGTTCCTGTGCCACGGCTTCACCACCGAGAAGTACCTGCGGGAGGTCACGATCCCGGCCCTCGAACGAGGCCGCGCGAAGGCCGGCAGGTCGATGGACGGCTTCGAGATCGTCGGCCCGTCGTTCGTCGTGTCCGGGTCGAACGATGCCGAGCTCGAGGCGGCGAAAACCGGCACCCGCCAGCAGATCGCCTTCTACGGCTCGACCCCGGCGTACCGCGGCGTGCTCGACGTCCACGGCTGGGGCGGTCTCCAGGACGAGCTGAACACGCTGTCGAAGCAGGGCCGCTGGGTCGAGATGGGCGGGCTGATCGACGACGAGATCCTCAACACGTTCGCCGTCGTCGGCGCCCCTGACGAGATCGCACCCGAGCTCGGGCGCCGCTACGCCGACGTGATCAGCCGGATCTCGTTCTACACGCCCTACCAGACCGACCCCGAGCGCTGGGCGCCGGTGATGGAGGCGATCAAGGCGCTGTGACCCGGCGGTGCCGCCGGCTCAACGCGGCGCAGCAACCCGGAAGCACACGACGGCGTCGAGCCCGCCGCCGGGCGCGGCGCGCAGCTCGGCCGATCCGTCGCCGGCCGCCGCCAGCTGGTGCACGATCGCCAGCCCGAGGCCCGAGCCGTCGGGCGCCGACCGGTCACCGCGCCAGAACCGCTCGAACGCCCGCTCGCGCTCGGCGGCCGACAGCCCGGGGCCCTCGTCGACGACGTGCAGCTCGGCGACCGCACCGGCCGTCTCGACCTCGAGGCGCAGCGTCGACCCGGGCGGCGAGACCTCGAGGGCATTGTCGACGAGGTTGTCGATGATCTGCTCGACGGCCCCGTCGATCGCGAGCACCACCAGATCGTGCGGCACGCGCACCACGAGTTCGACGTCGCCCTCGTCGGCCAACGGCTGCCAGTGCTCGACACGGTTCCGCACGAGCGCCGCCAGGTCGACCTCGACGGGGCCGACCGCGGCGTCTTCCGCCCTGGTCAGCGCCAGCAGCCCTTCGATCATCCGGCGCAGGCGATCGGTCTCGGCCAACGCGTCGTCGAGGACGCTCGTCGCCGCCGGGTCGTCGGCGACCATCTCGCCGAGCTGTTCGAGCCGCAGCCGCAACGCCGTCAGCGGCGTGCGCAACTGGTGCGAGGCGGTGCCCGCGAACGCCCGCTGGCGATCGACGAGCTGACCGAGCCGGCTCGCCATCGAGTTGAACGAACCGGCCAGCGAGCGGATCTCGGGCGGCCCGTGCGCATCATCGGCACGGGCGCCGAGGCGACCCCCGGCGAGGTCCTCGGTGACCGCCCCGAGCCGGCGGATCGGCCGGGTGATGCTGTTCGCCAGCCACCAGGCGACGGCGACGGCGATCAACAACGAGATCGACGCCACGGCGAGCAGGCCGCGGACCCGGGCCGCCGCCCGGTCGGCGACCACTTCTTCGGGTGCCGTGAGGCGCACGGCCCCGACGATCTCGGAGCCCGACCACACCGGCACGGAGACATAGAACAAGTCGTACCCGAGCGTTTCCGAGAACCGGTCTCCGGTGGTGAGCGTGCCCCCGAGCGCCGACCGGATCTCGGGACGGTTCGAGAAGTCCTCGGCGAGCACGGCGTCGTCGGACCCCACGACGCCGACGGCGGAACGGTCGACGACCACGACGCGGACGTCCTCGTCGCGGCCGTAGCGGCGCACGAGGGCGTTCAGCTCCGGCTCCTCGCTGGCCGTACCGGCGGCCAGGGCGTTCTCGCAGCGTCCGCCGATCAAGAAGGCGTCGCGTTCGAGGCCGGCCACCAGCCGGTCGCGTTCGACCGCCTCGAGGTGCGACGCGAGCGGGATGTCGTGCACGGCGAGCACCAACGCGACCACCCCGACCACGACCAGCAGGAAGCGGCTCCTCACCGTGTGCGCCCCATCGGTGCCTCGAGCCGGAACCCGACCCCGCGCACCGATTCGACCCAGCGAGGGTCGCCGAGCTTGCGACGCAGACCGGCGACGTGGGCGTCGACGGTCTTGGTGGGGCCGAACCAGTTCGCGTCCCAGACGTGCTCGACGATGTCGCTGCGGGTTCGCACCGCGCCGGGGTCCTCGGCGAGGAAGCACAAGAGGTCGAACTCCTTCGGCGTCAGCGCCAGCTCGCCGCCCCCGTCCGGGGTGTCGAGCAGGACGCGGTGGGCACGGCGGTCGATCCGCAGCGGGCCGACGATGATCACCTCGTCGTGCGGGGCGCCGTCGCCGGGGGGCGACCCCCCGGCCGACTGGGCGCGCCGGGTGACGGCCCGGATCCGGGCGACCAGCTCACGGAAACCGAACGGTTTGACCACGTAGTCGTCGGCGCCGAGTTCGAGGCCGAGCACGCGGTCGAGTTCCTCGCCGCGGGCGGTGATCACGATGATCGGGACGTTCGACGACGTGCGGATGGCGCGGCACACGTCGTAGCCGTCCATGTCGGGAAGCCCGAGATCGAGCAGGACGACGTCGCCGAACCCCGCCTCGATGGCGGCTCGGCCAGTGGCGACGTGCCGAACGTTGTAGCCCGCCGACCCCAGCGAGTCGGTGAGCGAGCTGGCGATCGACGGATCGTCCTCGACGAGCAGCACATCCACGCCCCCATCATCGCCGCTGTGATGATCGGAATCCGGCGTTCGCGGCCCTCCGGCACGAATTCGCTCGAGTTCTTGGATGTTTCTTGGATGAGTCCCCGCCTTGCCCTGGGCGACCGATCCGTAGGTTGAGCGACAACGCAGATCCAACCGGACCCGCCGACCAGGACACGAAGGAGACCCCCATGAAGACACGAATCGCCACCGTGCTCTCGGTGATCGGTGTGCTCGGCGCCGGCTCGGCCGCTGCGCTCGTCAACACCCAGATCCTCGACAGCGGTCCGTCGGAGCCGGTCGCCCAGGCGCTCGAGCCGCAACCGATCGAGCTCTCGATCCCCGAGGGGTCCGGCACCGTGCCGTCGACCACCGTGGCGACCGACTTCTCGCAGATCGCCTCGGACGGGCTGAGCGGTTCGACCTCGGGCGCCTACCTCACGACCTACACCATCGGTGCTGCCGGTTCGGTCACCGTCGACGTCGTCGACGGGCGGTTGTTGCTGGTCACCAGCACGCCGGCCGCCGGTTGGACCGTGGTCGACACCTCGGAGGACCCCGACCGCAACCGCATCGAGGTCGAGTTCGCGTCGGGGACGACCAGGGTCGAGTTCGAGGCGTCGTTCATCGCCGGCGAGATCGTTCCCGAGGTGTCGTCGCGGTCGACCACCGCCGGCTCGGCGCCGTCGACCACGATCGATGACGACTCCGACGACCTCGACGACGCAGACTCCGACTTCGACGACGACCTCGACGACGCAGACTCCGACGACCTCGACGACGCAGACTCCGACGACCTCGACGACGACCTCGACGACGACCTCGACGACGCAGACTCGGACCTCGACGACGACTGACGTCCGTCGACCCGCTGGCGCGGTGTTGTCGGTGGGGCCGAGACGGCGGTTGCGATCAGGATCGTGATACCCGGCCGGCGCCGGCTCGTTACGAGCTGATGCCCTGCAGCCAGCGTCTGGCGTTCTCGCCCAGTTCGTCGGTGGCGTATCCGCCCTCCTGCAGCACCACGGTCGGCAGGCCGAGCTCGCCCACCAGCGCACCGCACCGTTCGAACCCGTCGGCCGTGAGGGCGAGGTCGCTGATCGGATCGCCGACGTAGGTGTCGAGTCCGAGCGACACGACCAGCAGCTCGGCGCCGAACGCGGCGATCTCGCCACACGCCGCCGTGAGCGCGTCGAGATAGTCGTCGTCGCCGGTGCGCACGGGCAGCGGACGGTTGGAGGTCGTCCCCCGGCCGGGGCCGGTGCCGATCTCGTCGCGGAAGCCCGACAGGTAGGGGTAGGCCCGCACCGGGTCGCCGTGCAGCGACACCATCTGCACGTCGGCCCGGTCGTAGAAGATCTGCTGGGTGCCGTTGCCGTGGTGGTAGTCGACGTCGAGCACCGTCACCTTGCTGCCGGTCGCGGCGACGAGATGCTGGGCGACGACCGCCGCGTTGTTGAAGAAGCAGTACCCGCCGTACGCGGCCCGGGCGGCGTGGTGACCCGGTGGGCGGCACAGGCCATAGGCGGCGCGTTCGCCACCCAGCACCAGGTCGGCGGCCGTCAGCGCCACGTCGACCGACGAGCGCGCAGCGGCGTAGGTGCCGTGGGTGAGCGGCGTGGTGGTCTCGAAGCACCACCACCCGAGACGGGCATCGATCGCCTGCGGCTCGGTTGCCGGCTCCATGCCGTCGCGCAACGCCGCCAGCGGGAACAGGTCGGGCACCACGTCGTGGGTCGGCCCGTGCGCCGCCTGGTACAGCGCCCACGCCGACTCCAAGAAGGCGACGAGGCCGGGGTCGTGGACCGCTTCGATCGGCTCGGCGCCCCATTCGTCGGGGGCGACGAACTCGAAGGCCGTGTCGGCGGCGAGGGCGGCGCGGATGATCTCGGCCCGGCCGGGATGCTCGAACGGCTCCTGCAGGCGGCCCTGTTCGAGTTCGCGCTCGGGGTGGTGCAGGCGATGTCGCAACGTGTACACGACCTTCATGCTCGACACCTCCTCCCGGTCACGGCCGACGGCGAGACGCCCACTGCCACGGCCTCCATCCTGCCACGCTACGTCCGCCGGGGCACCGGGCGCGACCCGCCCGTCGTCGGCGAGGTGCTGGACATCCCGGCCCGATCAGCGCACGATGGGAACGAGAGCAACGTGTTCTCGAGGAGGTCTGCCATGCAGACGACCCAGACGTTCTGCACCCCAGAGGCGACGTTCGACTTCATCGGTCGAGAGGTGCTCGACGAGCACGGCATGGTGGTCGGCGATGTGGTCGACGTCGTGTGCGACGACGCAGGGTGCGTCGAGTACCTCGTCGTCGATCCCGGCCGGTTGCGCGCCGCCCGTTACGTTCCGGCCGCCAAGGCCTACCACACCAATGGCCACCAGGTCGTCGTGGCCTGGGAGCGCAGTTGGATCATGAAGGGCCCCAAGGCCACCGGGAACCACCGGCCCGACGCCGACCGCCGAGTCGAGCTCGACCGGCACTACACCGACGGCTGACGGCGACCGCTGACCGCAACCGCTGACGGATTCGCGGCCCGATGTCGGCAGTCGCCATCGACATCGGGCCGTTTCGGCGCGTCGGGCGATGCCGGCGGGACGTACCGATCACGCTTCGAGCTGCAGCTGCTCACCGAGGTACAGCTCACGGCACCGGGCCCGCTGCAGCTTGCCGGAACTGGTCTTGGGCAACGAGCCCGGCTTGACCAGCATCACGTCGCGTGGGGGCAGGCCACACACCTCGAGCGTGCGGTGATGGATCGCCTGACGCACGGCGTCGGGGTCGTCGGCGCGCACCTCGGCCACCACCACCACCGACTCCTTGCCCTTGTAGCCCTCCATCCCGAACGCGATCACGTTGCCGGCCCGCACCCCGTCGAGCCCACCGACGGCACGCTCGATGTCCTCGGGGAACACGTTGCGGCCGCCGACGATGATGACGTCTTTGATCCGGCCGCACAGCACCAGCTGTCCGTCGAGCAGGTAGCCGAGGTCACCGGTGCACAGCCAGCCGTCGTGGAAGAGTGCCTGGGTGGCGGCTTCGCGCTTGTAGTAACCGGAGGTGATCGACGTGCCGCGCAGCAGCAGCTCGCCGACGTGCCGTTCGGGCAGCGGATCGTGGGTCGCCGGGTCGACGATCTGCATCTCGAGGCCGGGCACCGCGGTGCCCAACATCGGCAGGCGCCGGGCTCGCACCGCCAGGTCGTCGGGGTCGTCGATGTCGATGGGCACGGCCCGACGGGTGCGCTCGAGCACCTCACGGTCGACGGTGTCGCAGCGCAGGCCGACGCCCCGCCGCGGGAACGAGGCTCCGATCGCGGTCTCGGCCATGCCGAACGCCGGGAAGACGCTGCCGGCCCGGAACCCGAACGGCTCGGCGGCGGCCACGAACGCGTCGACGGCCTTCGGATCGACCGGCTCGGCCCCACTGAGCGCCAACGTCAACGACGACAGGTCGAGACCCTCCGCCCGGTTGAGCGCCCGGGTGGCGAGCACCCACGAGAAGTTGGGCCCGGCGGTGGCGGTGCCGCGGTGATCGCTGATCCACTGCATCCAGTTGCCCGGCTTGGCCATGAAGTCCTGGGGGGCGGCCTGCACCAGCTGCACCCCCTTGGTCATCGGCAACGCCAGGAATCCGACCAGGCCCATGTCGTGGTACAGCGGCAGCCACGACACCATGATCTCGTCGGCGGTCAGCTCGGCTGCCTCGCAACAGGCGTCGATGTTCGCCGACAGCACCCGATCGGGGATCATCACCCCTTTCGGCTCGCTCGTCGAGCCGCTGGTGTACTGCAGGATCACGAGCCGTTCGGGATCGTGCCCGGGGATCTCGAGCCGGTCGCCGGGCGGCACGTTGCGGGCGCCCGGCAGCACCGAGCCCATCGGCTCGATCGGCGGATCGCCCGGGAGCGCCTCGTAGAACGCCGCCAGCTGGTCGTCGATCAGCACCAGCTTCGCGTCGCCGTGGCGGATCCGGGCCCGGGTCGAGTTGACGAACTCGTCGAGCGAACCCATCCGCATCGGCAACGGCAGCACCATCGAGGCGATCCCGGCCAGCCAGCACCCGCGCACGATCGTGACCAGCTCACGGCTGGTCGGCCCGAGCACGGCGACGTGGTCACCGGGCAGGAGCCCCTTCGCCTGGAGGGCGGCACCGACCGATCGCGCCTCGTCGTGGACCTGCCGCCACGACACCGCGACCGGGCCGTCGGGAGCGACGGAGTGTCCGACGAAGCGCACCCCGGCCCCCAGATCGGCGGCGTGCTCGAGGCGGTCGATCGTCGACGACGGCGAACCGGTCGAAGTCATGGACCCGACGCTACTGGCTGCCGCGGCGCTCGACCCGCTCGAATGCCGCACGCCCCGGCCGGGTGGGTCGGCCGGGACCGAGGTGGTGGCCGCCGACCTGGCAAGCTGTCCGGGTGCATGCCGTTGACGTCGCCGGCGACAGGCGAATGATCCCGGGACCCGAGCCACGATGAGCGAACGAGGCGCGATCCCCGAGGGCACCGTCACGGTGTTGTTCACCGATCTGGTGTCGTCCACCCAGCTCAACCAGGCGCTCGGCGACAGCGAGGCGCGTGCCATCGGCCGATCGGTCGAACGGCTCGCGCTCGAGCGCATCGAGGCCCACCGCGGGATCGTCATCAAGGAGATGGGCGACGGCCTGATGGCGGCGTTCACGTCGGCTCGCCGCGCCGTCGTGTGCGCCCGTGAGATCCAGCTCGACATGGCCCAGCGCAACCGACGCCAACAGGGTCCCGCCGTGCAGATGCGGATCGGGCTGCACACCGGCGAGGTCATCGAGGAGGACGGCGACATCCACGGCGAGACCGTGATCATCGCCCGTCGCATCGAGAGCATCGCCCCTCCGGGCGGGGTCCTCGCCTCCGAGACGGTGCACATGTTGTTGGGCACCGCACGCGACGAGCTCGAGGATCGTGGACTGTTCGAGCTGAAAGGGATCGCCCAAGAGTGGCGGCTGTACGAGGTGCCCTGCAGCGAGCCCGAGCAGGCGACGGTGCTCGCCGACGGCACGGCCACGCCGTACGTCGGCCGCGTCGACGAGCGGACGCGCCTGATCGACCTGGTCGGTCAGGTCAGCGACGGCACGGGAGCGATGGTGTTCGTCTCCGGGGAGGCCGGCGCCGGCAAGAGCCGGCTCGCCGGCGAGGCGATCGACGAGGCGAACCGGCGCCGCCTCAACGTGCTCACCGGCAACTGTCTCGACATGGACGTGCCACCCCCCTACCAGCCGTTGATCGACCAGATCGAGCAGGGCGCCCGGGCCAGCAGTCCCGAGCGGCTGCGTGAGCTGCTCGGCGAGAACGCGCCGGAGGTGGCCACCTTGATGCCGGCCCTGCGGCAACGGTTCGGCGACATCCCCGAGCCACCCCGCCTGCCGCCCGAGCAGGAACGCCGCTATCTGCTGCACGGCGCCGAGGAGTTCCTGCAGCGCGTCGCCCGCACCCGTCCGATGGTGATGCTCTTCGAGGACCTCCACTGGGCCGACGAGTCGACGCTGCTGCTGCTCGAACACATGGCACCGCGGCTGGCGGCGACCCCGATCCTCGTGATCGGAACGTTCCGGCCCACCGACCTCGGCCCCGACCGCCCGTTCAGCAGATCGTTCGCCAACCTGATTCGTGGGCGCCACGCCACCGAGATCGCGCTCCACGCCCTCACCAAACACGAGACCGGCCTGCTGCTCGAGCATCGCATCGGCAAGGTGCCGCCGCCCGCCGTCGTCGACCTCGTGTTCTCCGAGACCGAGGGCAACCCGTTCTTCGCCGAAGAGGTGCTCCGCCACCTGATCGACGCCGGCAAGCTGTTCGACGAGCAGGGGGCGTGGCGGACCGACATCGAGGTGCGCGAGACCGAGGTGCCGCGCAGCGTTGCCTTGCTGATCGGGCGCCGCCTCGACCGGCTCGGCGCCGACGCCCGCAAGATCATCGCTGCGGCGGCCGTGGTGGGCAAGGTGTTCTCGTTCGATCTCCTCGCTGCGATCAGCGGCTCCACCGAAGACCAGCTCTTCGATGCACTCGAGGAGGCCGAGCACATCAAGTTGATCGAAGAGGTCCCCGGGGGCGGTGTCGCACGGTACGGCTTCATCCACGAGCAGTTCCGTCAGACCCTCCTCAGCGAGTTCTCGCTGCCGCGCCGCCAACGCCTGCACCTCACGGTCGCCGACGCCCTCGAGGCGACGGTCCGGCCGGGCGCTCAGCCGGCGGTCGCCGACGTCGCCTACCACCTCGAGTTGGCGGGATCGGCCTCGCCTCCCGAGCGGACCGCCCGGGCGTTGATGGCGTCGGCCCGACAGGCGCTCGATGCGCTCGCCTTCGAGGACGCGATGCGCTCCCTCGAGCGGGCCGCCGACCACGTCGAGCACGTCGACCGCGACCTGTGGGCGGGCGCGCTCGCGATGCAGGCGAGCGCCCTGCGCGGCGCCGGACGGGTCGACGACGCCCTCGCCGCGCTCGACCGTGCCGCAGCGGCTGTTCCCGGCGGAGGTCAGACGCACACCGCGATCCTGCTGCAGCGCAGCCAGGTCCTGCTCGACCAGTTCCGGGCCGCCGAGGCCCTCGACGACCTGGGAAGTGTCCTCGCCCACCACCGCAGCACGGGCGACCGGGCGGCCGAACTGGAGGCGCTGCTGGCGACGGCACGCGGGCACTGGATCATGTCGCTCGACCAGCAGGACTTCGCCCAACGGGCGCGCGACAGCTATCAGGCGGCGTTCGACCTCGCCGAACAGCTCGACGACCGGCGGGCCATGGCCCGCTCGCTGGCGCCCACCGTGTGGTTCACCGACTACTGGGCCGACTACGTGCCGACCGCCCGCGCCAACGCCCAGCTGGCAGCCGATCTCGCTCGTCAGGTCGGAGATGCCGACCTGCTGATCGACGCCGAGTTCGGTCTGGTCCGCACCAGTTCGATGGTCGACGGGTACGACCTCGCCGAAGACCTGATGGCCCGGCTCGAGGCCCGGCGCGATCCGGTGCGGCTGAAGGAGCACTGCTTCTTGATGATGTGGATGCACCTGGCGCGGGCCGAGCTCGAGCGTTGTGTGGCCACCTGTGACCGCGGGATCGAGCTCGCCGCCCAGTTGGGCTCGTTGCCCGTGCAGTACGGCTCGATCAAGGCGATCGCACTCACCGCCGCCGGACGGTTCGACGAGGTGGCGGGGGCGCTCGAGCAGGAGGTCACCGACGACGAGCATCCGTTCGGCCGCGCCGTCGCCGAGTTGGCCCGCGCCGACTTCCTCGCCACCGTCGACGCCCTCGACCAGGCGGCCGCCGTCACCGTCGACGCGTTCACCAGGGCCACCGCGCTGTCACGGGTGTGGATGCAACGGTGGCTGGTCAGCCTGGGCACCTCGATCCGCGCCCGCCTCGAACAGCGCGGTCGGCCGGTGCCCGCCGACCTGGCGACGATGCTCGAGGCCACCGACACGCGGCCGTCACGGCAGGCTCGCGCCGAGGCCGAGCTGCGAACCGGCCGGCCCGACGACGCCCGGGTCGCGCTCGCTGCACTGGTGCCCGGGCTGCGCGCCGACGGCCAGCTCCGCGAGGCCGCCCTGGCCGCCTTGCTCCTCGTCGAGGCGCATCTCGCGCTCGGTGAAGCGCCGGCGGCGGCGGCGCTGTGCGAGGTCGAGCTCGCGGCGGCGCTGCAGCACGGTCACGGGTCGATCGTGTGGCAACTCCAGATGCTGCAGGCCAGGGCATCCGAAGCCGCGGGCGACGGCGACCGCGCGCTCCAGCAGCGCACCGCGGCGACCGTCGAGTTCGAGCAACTCGCGGCACGCATCGACGACCCGGCCGTCGCGGGTTGCTTCCGGCGCCACCCCCTCGCCCCCGGCTGAGCGACGTGTCACAATGGTCGCCGATCGGGGGGGGCGATGGGCAGCTTGAGAGCCGGAACCGCAGCTGAGGCGGGCCTTCGGCCCGAACGGCTCGACGTCGCCCGTGGCCTGCTCCGGCGGCACGTCGCGGCGGGGCGCACCCCCACGTTGGTGGCGGCAGTGGCCCGCCACGGGGTGATCGCCTTCCAGGAGGCGTTCGGCCAACAGTTCCCCGACGGCCCGCCGGCCGCCGTCGACAACATCATTCCGGTCGCCTCGTTGACCAAAGCGGTCACCGCCACGCTGACCATGTGTCTCGTCGAGGACGGCGAGGTCGGCGTCAACAGCCGGGTCACCGACTACCTCCCCGAGCTGGCCGCCGGCGACAACGACGACGTCCTCGTGCACCACCTGCTCACCCACACCCACGGCTGGGACGACGACGTGCTGCTCGAACTCACGGCCCGCCGGCGCACGGCGGGTGAGCTCAAGGTGTTGCCACCGCACGGCGACGTGGTCCGGCACTACTGGCTCAACCCTGGCTGGGACGCCCCCCGCACCTACCGGGCCGGCGAGCTGATGTGCTACGGGAACTACGGTTACCAGTTGCTCGGTGACATCATCGAACGGGTGTCGGGCGTCGACATCGAGGAGTTCGCCCGGCAGCGGCTGTTCGACCCGCTCGGCATGTCGAGCACCCGCTTCGTGCTCACCGACGAACTGCGCCGACGCCTCGCAGTTCGGCCGCCCGGTATCCCATACGGCCCCGACCAGGAGAACTCGTACTCCAAGAACCACTTCGAGCAGACCTGTCACGCCGCCGCCGGGCTGTACAGCAACGCCCTCGACATGTTGGCGTTCGGCCAGATGATCCTCGACCGCGGGATGCGCGACGGCGTGCGTGTGCTGTCGCCGGCGGCGATCGACACGATGACCTCCAATCGCCTCGATGGCATCCCGGCGATGATCGGCGGGCGCCGACACGCCGAGTCCGGCTACGGCTACGGCTGGGTGGTCCGCACCTACGAAGCCTGGCGCTACTTCGGTGGCGCGACGGTGCCGATCGGGTCGATCTCGCACCCTGGCAGTGGCGGCACCTGCATCTGGATCGACCCCTTCCACGGTCTGGTCGGATTCTGCGCCGAGTTCGTCACCGAGATGAGCGACGACCTCGAGCCCCTCAGCTGGGTCGAGAACCGGTTCGAGGACGTGATCGCATCGGCGATCGTCGACTGACCGTCGTCACGCAGCCACCGGAGGCTGCGCCGCGCCCGACGCCGCGAGGCGCCGGGTCGGCGGGTTCAGCCCACCCGGATCGGGTCGGGTTCGAACTCGAGGCGACCGTGATCGAGGCGTGGCAGTACGTGCTCGGCGAACAGGTCGCATTCGGCGAGGTGCGGATAGCCCGACAAGATGAACGCCTCGATGCCGGCGTCGACCAACTCGTTGATCTTGCCGAGCACCTGGTCGGGGTCGCCGACGATCGCCGCGCCGGCGCCCGAGCGGGCCCGGCCGATCCCGGTCCACAAGTGCCGCTCGGCGTAGCCCGCGGGGTCGGCCCCCTCACGCAGGGCGGCTTGGCGGGCGACACCCGACGATCCGGCGTCGAGCGAGCGGGAACGGATCGCCGCCCCGGTGTCGATGTCGAGCCGCGACACGAGCCGCTCGGCGGCCGCCCGGGCCTCGGCCTCGGTCTCGCGCACGATCACGTGCGACCGCCATCCGTGACGCAGGCGCCGGCCGTGGGCGGCCGCCCTGGCGTCGAGGTCGGCTTTGACCTCGAGGACCCCCTCGAGCGTGTCGGGCCACATCAGGTAGACGTCGGCGCCGCGCGCCGCGCAGTCGCGGGCCGCCGGCGACAGCCCACCGAAGTAGAACAACGGGCTGCGACCGCTCACGGTGCGCACCCGCGGCGGGTCGATCTGCAGGTCGATGAACTCGCCGTGGAAGTCGACGCGACGACCGTCGAGCAACTCGCGCAGCACGTACATGATCTCGGTCGTGCGCCGGTACCGGGGCTCGCTGGCGAGCTGCTCGCCCGGCACGTCGGACGAGATGATGTTGATCGCCAGGCGGCCCTCGAGCATCTGGTCGAGCGAACCCAGCTGGCGGGCGAGCTGCGGAACCACCAACTCGCCGCAGCGCACCGCGAGCAACATCCGCAGGCCGGTGATCGGCGCCATGCCGGCGGCGAACACCGTGTTGTCGATGCCGAGCGCGTACCCGCTCGGCAACAGCACGTTGTCGAACCCGTGCCGGTCGGCCGCCAGCACGATGTCGCGGCAGTGCGACCAGCTGCTCGACAGCCGCGGCTCGGGCACCCCCAAGAACTCGTAGTCGTCGTCGCAGAGCGCGCTGAACCACGCCACCTCGACCGCCATGTCACTCCCCTTCCGTGGTCATCATCTCGGCCAGTTCGACGGGCCGGCCGAGTTCGATGCTGCGGTGTGCGGCGGCGCCCGTCGCCACCGCCCAGTAGCCGTCGTCGAGCGTCACCTCGGGCCGGCCGCCGTTGCGGATCGCCTCGGCGAACAGCAGGTGCTCGATGAAGCTCGAACCGTGGTGGAAGCCCTCGTACCCGATCCGGTCGTCGCTCACCACCGACCGTTCGACGCCGCCGATCCAGTGCTCGCCGCGACGACCGACGAACAACGAGTTCGACGGCATCCTGGCTTCGACCTTGCCGAGTTCGCCCACCACCGACAACTGCTCTTGTTCGTCGGTCGCCTCGGCGAACATGCACAGGTCCAACAGCGCCCGGGCGCCGCTCGGGTAGTCGACGATCACGAACGCGTTGTCGAGGATGTCGGGGGTGTGCCCGTCGTAGCACTCGTCGAGGTGGTTCACGTCCTGGGCGCCCGACGCCATCACCCGCCACGGACGTTCGCCCAGGATCAGGTTCATGAGATCGAAGTAGTGGCAGGTCTTCTCGACCAGCGTCCCGCCGGTGTTGCGGCTGAACCGGTTCCAGTTGCCGACCTTGTCGAGGAACGGGAAGCGGTGCTCGCGGATCGCCACCATGCGCGGCGTCCCCACCGCACCGTCACCGACGCGACGGATCAACTCGGCCACCGCAGGCATGTACCGGTATTCCATCGCCATCCAGGTGATCGCGCCCACCGGACGCTGCCGTTCGAGGGCGACCAATCGTTCGCAGTCGGCGACCGTCGTGCACAGCGGCTTCTCGACCATCAGGTGCAGGTCGGCCGCCAGCAGATCGGGCATCACGTCGATGTGGGTGAAGTTGGGCGAGGCCACCACGACCGCGTCGCACAGCCCGCTGGCGATCAGTTCGCGATGGCCCTCGAACACCGCGATCGGCGGCCCGTCGGGCAGTGTGGCGGCCTGCTCCCCGGCTGCCCGCGAGCCGGCGTCGGGGTCGGCGATCGCCGTGACGACCGCCCCGTCGAGGGCGTGGATGTTGTGGATGTGTTCGACGCCCATCATCCCGGTGCCGACCACTCCGTAGCGGATCGGCCCGTCGGAGGCCGCCGACTCGCGAATCACCATGTACGCAGTGTCTCGGTATGCCCGTCGACCGACAACACCTGGCCCGAGATCTTGGCGCCGAGCGGGGACGCCAGGAAGCAGATCGTCTGGGCGATCTCGTCGGGCTCGATGAACGTCCGCATCGACACCTGGCGCTCGAACCCGGCTCGGATCTGGTCGTGCGGGCGCCCGCTCGCCCGGGCCTCGAGGTCGATCACGTGGTCCATGCGGGGCCCGGTGATCGACCCGGGGCACACGACGTTGGCACGGACACCGAACTCGCCGAGTTCCATCGCCATCGTCTTCGTCAGGCCGATCACCGCCCACTTGGCGGCGGCGTACGGCGAGCGGTACGGGAAGCCGAGATAGCCGGCGGTCGACGAGATGTTGACGACCAGGCCGGAACCCTGCGCCTTCATCAACGGGATCGCGTACCGGGAGGTGCGGAACATCGAGGTGACGTCGACGTCGAGCGTCTCGGTCACCTGCTCGGGGTCGAGTTCCTCCACCAGGCCGGCCGGGCCGGCGATCCCGGCGTTGTTGACGAGCACGTCGATCCCGCCGAGATCGGCGATGGCGGCCGACATGAACCGGTCGACCGAGGCGGTGTCGCCGACATCGGCGACCGAGCCGCTGATCCGCTCGTGCTGCGTCACCGCCGACAAGGCGTCGGTGTCGATGTCACAGATCCAGACGCGGGCGCCGGCGTCGGCGAACATGCGGGCGGTCGCCCTGCCGATACCGGCCCCCGCCGCCGTGACGATCACCCGCATCCCGCCGAGTTCGAGTTGCATCACCTGGTCGCCGGTCATCGGTACCGCACCCCTTGCCGATCGAGTTCGCGGTGGATCGCACCGATCGCCACCGCGTCGAGTTCGACACCGGCGTGGAGCGACACGGCGGCGGCGATGCCGGCCCCCTGGCCGAGCACCGCACAACACGACATGTTCCGGGTGGCGGCGTGCGAGACACGGTCACCGCCCGATGACCGGCCGGCGACCAGCAGGTTCTCGACGCCGCGCGGCAGCAGGTTGCGGTAGGGCAGCTGGAAGTAGCGCCCGGTGGTCGGCAGGATCAAGATGCCGTAGCCGTCGATGAACTCGGGGTAGATCCCGATCGTGTCGTCGAAGCGGGCCTGCTCGCGGACGTCGTGTTCGGTCATGTTGTAGCGGGCGTCGATCTTGCGGGTGTCGCGGATGCCGATCGTCATCCCGAAGTTGCGCAGCCGGGCCCGCGAGCATCCGGGGGTGTAGTGCCGCAAGGCCTCGATCGCGTGCATCGCCTGACGGCGGCCCTCGATCTCGCCGCGGGTCATCGAATCGGGGTCGGTGCCGTCGACCTCCGGCAGGTGCACGACGTTCATGTAGGTGAGCTCGCCCGAGTCGTGCATCGCACCCCAGGTGCCGGCGAGCGTGGTGAGGTTGGCGGGGATCACCCCGTCGCGCACGGCGCTGGCGAACGGCTTGTGCAGGAACGGCGAGAACATCGCGTCCTCCTTGCCCGAGGTCTCGATGTCCCAGGCCCCGTTGCCCTCCCAGTCACGGTAGGTCTGCGGGTCGGCCCGCACGCCCTCGATGAACGCCCGCTTGTCGACCCCGGCGAGGTGGAACATCACCGAGGCGGCCATCATGTGCTCGCGTGGGGTCAGGTGGGTCGGCGCCCCGCTGCGGTGGGCGACGTCGGCGTCGCCGGTGGCGTCGATCACCCGCCGCGCGAGGATCGCTTCTCGCCCCGCCTTCGACTCGGTGATGATGCCGATCACCCGCCCCCCGTCGAGCACGGGCGCCACGAAGCTGCGGTGCAACATGGGGTGGACACCGGCCTCCTCGACGAGAGTGTCGGCGACCACCTTGAACCCCTCGGCGTCGAGCTCGAACGAATCCGACTGGCTTTCGGGCACCGCGGCGCCCATTTCGTGGGCCCGGGTCTCGAACTCGCGTCCGATGCCGTCGGCCTCGACGGTCTGTTCGTGGCGGTACCAGGCCATCCCTTCGACCCCGACCGTCGTGATGTTGCCGCCGAAGCACCCGAACCGCTCGACGAGGGCGACGTCGACGCCCGCCCGCGCCGCCGCCAAGGCGGCGGCCAGGCCGGCGGGACCCGAGCCCACCACGAGCACGTCGGTCTCGTGGATCACGTCGACCTCGCGCGCCGGCTCGACCACCGTCGCCGAACGCGGGCGGGTCATCGCCGGGCCGCCGGTTCGCGGGGCACCGTCAACGGGCGGGCGGGCGGCGTCATCGGCCGCCCGTCGGGCCGTCGGTCGGCGTTCGGGGGGCGCACCTGGCGGACCGCACGGCGACCATGCTCGCCGATCGGGCGGCGACATTCAACGACCGCCGGGCGGCGACGTCACCGCGGTCGGGAACGCGCCCGATCACATCGTGAACGCCAGGTTGCGGGCGGCGACCTCGCCCCAGGCGTCGTCGCCCGACCAGCTGACGCGACCGGCGTCGATCGGCACCTGCGGGTCGATGCGGCCGCAGGCCAGCAGGGCGAACGTCGTCGAGTCGGTGCGCAGCGTGACGTCGGGACGGTCGAGCGCGGCGACCACCGTCGCGCGGCCCGTCACCGCGACGTGCATCGCGCGCTGCACGGGCCCGTCGATCTCGATCGTGATGCTCATGCCGTCGGGCAGGCCGATCTTCTTGCCCACGATGTAGCCGAGCGAACGGTCGATCTCGTCGATCGCCATCTCGGCGGCCGGGCCGCCCTCGTGCCCGAACAGGCCGAGCGGCTGGCGGATGTCTTGCTCGTGCACCCAGAAGTCGAACACCCGGACCGCCAGGAACCGACCGTAGGTGCCCGGGCCGACCGGGGTGAGCGACGCCACGGCGAGGTCGTCGGCGCCGAGACCGGCCAACTCGCGACGCCGCGCCGCGACCAGCCCGCCGAAGCGCTCGCGCAGTTCGCGGTGGTCGAGTTCGGCCACCTCGCCCATCCAGTCGGCGGCCTTCTGGAACGGGATCGACTCACCGAACGCACCGGGCGCCTCGCCGAGCATCATGTGCTCGATCGAACCCAGGTGCACGACGACGTCGCGCACCGTCCAGCCCGGGCACAGCGACGGGGTCGCCCACTGCTCGTCGGTCAGCCCGGCCAACAGGGCCTCGAGCGAGTCCCAGCACCGGCCGAGGTTGGTGATCGTGGTCGGGATGGTCATGGATGCTTCTCCATCGTCTCGATCGTCGTGGTCGGCCCGAGCGCCCGGAAGCCGTCGTCGGTGAACCCGATCACGACCCCGCGGTTGATGCTGACCCAGTCGCGCGCCTCGACGTACGGGCGGAACACCTCGACGATCCGGCGCTCGTCGTCGTTCAGCTTGGGCTTCTGCAGTTCGTAGAGGTCGGGGAACTCGGTCCACGCCGTCACGGCATGCCACAGCCTGACGGCGGCCTCGCCCTCGGGCGGGTTGATCAGCACCGGCCCGAACAGGGAGTGATCGCCGAAAAACAGGGTCGGAACGCCGTAGCCGCCGAAGGCGACGACCCGGTCGTGGTCGGCCTTGACCTCGTCGTGAGTGGTCGGGTCGGCCAACGCCAAGTCGACGAGGCCCGGGTCGAGGCCCAGCTCGCCGAGCAGGTGCCGGGCGACGTCGGGCTCGTGGGGCCGTCTGCCGTCCTCGTGCAGCGAGCGGCCCGCCAGCTCGTACCAGCGGTCGAGGTCGTCGTTGCTCGATCGCCGCAGCAACGCCCCGATCCGCATCAGCGACCAGCCGTAGCTCCAGGCGCGTTCCCAGGGGTGCTTCTTGCCCTCGACACGGTTGATCTCCTCGAGGCTGAAGAATTTCCAGTTGATGGTGATGCCGATCTCGCGGCGCACCTCACGGATCCATTTCGAGGTCTGGTAGGCGTAGGGGCACAGTACGTCGAAGTGGAAGTCGACGGTGTCGACGGTGGCCGGATCCGGGCGCGGCGTGTCGTGGGTGGTCATGCCGATGCCGGGCTGCCGGGGGGATTCGGGCCGATGGCCGGGCGGGCGATCATGCGCCGATCAGGCGCTCCATGTTGCGCGAGTAGAAGTGCTCGCGGACGTCGTCGTCGAAACCGGCCAGCGACGCCTCGAACCGGCCGAGCGGATTGCGCCCACCCTCGTTGTGCGGGTAGTCGCTCGAGAAGAGGTAGAGGTGCTCGTTCGACTCGCGGATCATCGCCCCGACGTCCTCGAACGGGTACGGGGTGAAGGCCATCTGCTCGGTGATCTGCTGGGACGGCGGGCGTGACAGGGCGGCGAGCTCGGGTTCGGACCGCTGCCAGATCGCGGCGATCTGGTCGAGACGGCGCAGCATCGCCGGCACCCAGCCGGCGCCGAGCTCGATCACACCGACGCGCAGGTCGCGGTGCCGGTCGAGCACCCCGTCGAGCACCATCGCGCCGACGAACATCTCGGCCGGGTGGTGGAGGGCGATCATGTCCTTGCCGCGCACGTTCTCGCCGCCGCCCAGCCAGTCGTTCGGAACGGGCCGCCCGGTGTCCATCCAGCCGGGGCGCACCTGCAGGTTGACGCCACCGACGTGCAGCACGGCCGGCACCCGGGCGGCGGCGAGCCGGGCCCAGAACGGGTCGAGCCGGTCGTGGCCGGGCGACCCGTCGCCGGCGAGGCGATGCGGCACCCACACCGCCGCGAGCCCGAGCCCGAGCACCCGTTCGAGTTCGTCGAGCGCCAGGTCGGGGCGGTCGAGCGGGATCGCCGCCACGCCGATCAGCCGCTGGTCGTGGCTGCAGAACTCGGCCATCGCGCGGTTGTGGGCGGTGGCCGCGGCGATCGCCACCTCGGCGTCGAGGTCGGGCCGGAACACGGTGCCGGCGGCGAACGTCGAGAACACCAGTTGACGCTCGAACCCGAGCAGATCGAGCGCCGTCGCCCGCTCTCGCCCGTTGCACGCACCGAGCGCCTCGTAGCCCTTGGGCCCCGAGATCAGACCATCGCCGAGCGCGACCAGTTCGTCGACCCGGTCGGCCGGCAGGCCGCCGCGCGACTCGATCTCGGTGAGCATCGAGATCATCCGGCCGCCACCGCCGAACGCGATCTCGGGGAGCCGGTCGCGCCAGGCCGGGTCGGCATGGTCGCTCAGGAAGCCGGGCAGCTCCATCAGGTGGCTGTCGGCGTCGAGGTACCGGCGCCCGGTTGCGTATGCCATCACGACCTCCTCGGCTCGCGGTGCCCGATACCGCCATCGCGGCCCGACACGGGTCCGACGCTAGCCAGTCGGCCGGGGGTTCTGCCGCACCGGGCGGCGGGTCCCGCTGTCACCGGGGCGACGAGCCGACGGTCCGCCGTCAGGCCGGCACGAGGGCCGGTCAGCACGCCAGCACGTCGTCGAGGAACTCGCCGATCACGCCGATCGCCTCGGCCAGATGACGGCGGCCGTCCGGCCCGGTGTAGTAGTGCGTCGCCCCCTGCACCTCGTGGAGCCGGCGGCGGTCGTGCGGCACGGCGCCGAACAGCCGGTGGGTGTGGCTCGGGGTGCAGGCATCGTCGGCGGTGTTGCCGACGACGAGCACCGGCTGGGTGAGTGTCGCCAGGCTGCGCAGGGCGTCGCCACGGGCGTGGTCGATGCTCCACTGGCTGAGCCAGCTGCGCAGCGTGCAGAACCGCGCCAGGCCGACCGGGCCGTCGTTGACGAGCTTGGGGTCGCCCAGGAAGCACCACCCCGGCCGGCGTTCGCTGGGATCGATCGCCGGGTCGAGCCAACGCGGATCGGCCATCGTGCCGTGCACGACGAAACCGCGTTCCGAAAACGGTTGGTCGCCGGCCCGGATCGCAGCGAGCTGGTCGAGCACCCAGCTGGTGATCCGGCGGTTGCGGGCGATCTGCGCGGCGCGGTACCGCTCGACGAACTCGGCCGTGTACGGGGGCTGGTTCGGGTTCGCCGGGTCGTACAGGTTCAGGTCGCGGTCACGGTCGAACGGCTCGGCCTCGTCGGCGATCGAGGCGTCCATCCATTCGGTGAGGGTGCCGTGACGGCTGATGTGTGCCGCCAGCATCAGCAGCGCATCGGCGGGCGGCAGGCGCTCGGGCGGCACCTCGTAGGGGTCGCCGGCCGGCGTGTCGGTGATCCCGGTGCCCCCGTTCGCCAGCATCTGGTAGTAGGCCGACAGCGAACCGCCGCCCGACCAGCCGGCCAGCACGACCTGCTCGTAGCCGAGCCGGTCGCGGGCGTCGGCGACGACGACGCCGAGGTCGGCGACGACCTTCTCCATGATCAGCGCCGAATCGGTGCCCCGGTACCGTGAGTTGGCCCAGATCACGTGGTGGCCGGCCGCCGCCAGGCCGGGCACGATCGGCAGGTACATGCCGCCTCCGGTCGGATGCATGAAGACCAGCACCCGCCGCGACGGCGACCGGGAGGGTCGGACGAGATGGCAGTCGAGCCCGACGACGTTGCCGCCGCCGCCGTAGGTGTCGCTGAACGCGGCATCCTCACGGTGCACGAGCACGTAGGCGACGCGTTCGCAACCGGGCGGGGTGCCCGGTGGTGGCGGCTCGGTCACCGGTTCGCCTTCGCGCCCACCTTCACCGGCGGTTCGGCGTAGCTGCGCGACGCCGTGAGTTCGGCGTCGGGCACCGCCATGATCGCCTCGAGCACGGCCTGCGGGTAGCCGAGCTGTGGCTGCGACATGTCGACCGGCGGTTGGGCGACCGTGCCGCCGGCGCCGCCGTAGGGCGCCGGGGCCGTGTAGCGCGCCAGTTCGTCGGGGTCGATGCCGGCGAGGGCGACCACCTCGGGGTCGATCCAGGCGTCGGGGTCGAGCGCCGAGTCGCTCGTGGCGACCTCGAGCACCAGCCCCTCCGGGCCGGCGAAGTAGATCGAACGGCACATCCCGTGGTCGATCTCTCCGAACACGTTGATGCCCCGCGACCGGATCCGGTCGCGCATCGCCCGCAGGTCATCGAGGGTGTCGACGTTGAACGCGACGTGCTGCATCGTGCCGGGCGCCGACGGCCCGGCGCCGGTACCGGCATGGGTCACCCCCGGCCGGGGCTCGATCTCGGCGTTCGCGGGCAGCTGCACGAACGCCACCGAACAATGGTCGTTCAAGCGGCAGAAGCCGTGCCATCCGCCGGGCACACCGTGCATCCAGAACAGGGCCACCAGTTCGGCGCCGAGGACGTCGCTGAAGAACTCGATCTGGGCCTTGATGTCCTTGGTGCTGATCGCCAGGTGGTGCACGGCGTTGATCCGCACGTTCGGTGCCGGTACGGCATCGGGGTCCATGGCGCTCCTCCCTGCGGTCGGCGCCCACCCGGGCGCTCGATGTCGCCCAAGCCTGACACCCCCCGGCCGGCAGCGGCGAGTCGCGGCGGTCAGCGCGGCCCGGCGTCGCGCCACCGCGCCGCCAGCCGCTCGGCCTGGGTGACGACGCTCAGGTAGGGGTTGACCGCCGGCACCCCGTCGAACAGCGAGGCGTCGCCCACGAACAGGCCGCGGTAGCCGACGACGGCCCCCCACGCATCGGTGACGGTGCCGCGGCGGCACGACCCGGCGACGTGGTGGTAGCCGGTGACCGCCGAGGTCACCCAGGCTCGCACGGCGTCGCGGTCGCCCATGATCGACTCGGCCGGCGTCCCCCGGTCGTCGAGGAACGCTCGTGGGGCGACGGCCCGCACCGCCGGGTGGGCGGCGAGCGCCAGCACCTCGACAGCGAGCCCGGTCAGCCGCTCGACGTCGTCGGGCGTGGCGAGCTGGTCGAGCTCGGCCACGGGGTCGCCCGGCCGGGCGGCG
>DATCZG010000054.1:0-5692 GCA_036526035.1 Ilumatobacter sp.
GACGTCGCCACCGAGTTCTTGTTGATCGCGGCGACGCTCGTCGAGCTGAAGACCCGGCGCCTGCTGCCCGGTTCGAACGACATCGACCTCGACGACGAGTTCGCCCTCTGGGAGGAGCGCGACCTGCTGCTCGCCCGCCTGATCGAGTGCAAGACGTTCAAAGACGTCGCCGTGATCTTCCACCGGTTGGCCGACGAAGCCGACCTGTCGTTCCCGCGCACCGTCGGCGCCGACGAGCGCTTCGCCGGGCTGATGCCCGACCTGCTCGAGGGCACCAGCCTGCGCCGCTTCCAGAGCGCGGCGATCCGGGCGTTCACGCCGCGCCCCGAGCCGATCGTCGACCTGTTCCACATCGACCCGATCCGGATCACCGTCGCCGAGGCGGTGGCCGAACTGATCGACGAACTACCGCGCAGCGGCCGGATCTCGTTCCGGCGCCTCACCGCCGACCTCGTCGACCGGATCGAGGTGATCGTGCGGTTCCTCGCCGTGCTCGAGCTGTTCAAGCAGGGGTACGTCGAGCTCGACCAACCGCACCGCTTCGGCGACATCGAGATCTCCTGGAACACGAGCGAGCCGGTCTCGGCCGACAGCATCCTGATCGACGCCTACGACGGCTGAGGCCGTAGGGTTGCGGCGCGATGTCTGATCAACTACTGCCCGTCGACGACCAGATCGCCGCCCTCAAACGGGCGATCGAGGCGGTCGTGCTGGTCGCTCACGACCCGGTACCGGCCGACCTGCTCGCCCAGCTGCTCGAGCAACCGGTGACGTCGATCGAGCGGTGGTGCGCGGAGTTGGCCGCCGAGTACCTCGACCAGCGGCGGGGCTTCGAGCTGCGCAGGGTCGCCGGTGGCTACCGCTACCAGACCCACCCCGACCAGACGCCCTACGTCGAGCGGTTCGTGTTGCACGACCAGAAGGCGCGCTTGTCCGGGGCGGCCCTCGAGACGTTGGCGATCATCGCCTACAAACAGCCGATCTCGCGCGCCCAGATCGCCTCGATCCGGGGCGTCGACCCCGACACCGTGATCCGCACCCTGCAGGCCCGCGGCTACATCGACGAGGTCGACCGCGACCCGGGGCCCGGGCAGGCGATCCTGTTCGGCACCACCGGCCAATTCCTCGAGAAGCTCGGCATCGACACGCTCGACGACCTGCCGCCGATCGCCGAGTTCATCCCGGACGCCGACGTGGTCGAGGCGCTCGAGCACGGCCTGCGCGTCCACCCCGTCGACATGCCGACGACCGATCACCCGGCTGACGATGGAACCGCCCTCGACTGACGATCGCGACGAGCCGCAGGTCGAGCCGCCGCTGTGGGAACAGCTGGCCGACCGCAACCGGCAACTCCCGGGTGGCGATCGCCTCCAGAAGGTGCTCGCGGCGACCGGCTGGGGGAGCCGACGCAGCTGCGAGGAGCTGATCGCCGCCGGGCGGGTGACCGTCAACGGTGAGATCGCCGTGCTCGGACGGCGGGTCGACGCCGAACACGACCGGATCGAGGTCGACGGCGCCCCGGTGGGGGTGCGACCCGGCCTGGTCTACTACCTCCTCAACAAACCCACCGGGGTGGTCACCACCGCCAAAGACCCCCACGGGCGGCCCACCGTGGTCGACCTGGTGCCGCACGAGCCGCGCGTCTTCCCGGTCGGGCGGCTCGACGCCGACACCGAGGGCCTGTTGCTGCTCACCAACGACGGTGACCTCGCCCATCGCATCAGCCATCCCAGCCACGGGGTCGACAAGGAGTACCTGGTACGCGTCAAGGGGCAGCTGACGGCCGGCGACCTGCGCCGGTTGCGCGAGGGTGTCGAGCTCGACGACGGCCTCACCGCCCCCGCCGAGGCGTCGCAGCCGGCTCCCGGGGTGGTGCGGCTCACGATCCACGAAGGCCGCAACCGGCAGGTCCGGCGGATGTGTGAGGCGATCGGCCACCCGGTGCAGCGTCTGGTGCGCACCCGGATCGGCCCGATCGTCGACCGGTCGCTGCGGCCGGGTGATTGGCGCGAGCTGTCGACCGGCGAACGGCGTGCGCTCAGCGAAGCGGTGGCCGAACAGGCCCGGCGGTACGATCACCCTTCGTGACGACGCCACCGGAGGCAGCGGTCCGCACCGCGAACGTGATCGGCCTGGGCCTGATGGGTGGATCGATCGCGCTCGGTCTGCGCCAGCGCGGCTGGCGGGTGCACGGCGACGACGTCCACGAGTCGGCGGTCGCCCAGGCCGTCGAGCGTGGCATCATCGACGCCGTCGGACTGGCGCCGGCCGCGGTCATCACGTTCGTCGCGGTGCCGGTGTCGTCGACGGTCGGCGCCGTGCGGGCCGCCCTGGCGGAGACGTCGGGAGCCGTCACCGACATCGGGTCGGTGAAGGCGCCGGTGTGCCACGCCTGCGACGATCCGCGTTTCGTCGGAGGCCACCCGATGGCCGGCAGCGAACTCGACGGGCTCGACGGGGCCGACGGCGACATGTTCAACGGCGCGATCTGGGTGCTCACCCCGGTACCCGCCACCGACGACCTGACGATGGCCGCCGTGTCGGGCGTCGTGCGCGAGCTCGGGGCCGAGGTCGTGGCGCTCACGCCCGACCGCCACGACCAGGTCGTCGCGGTGGTCAGCCACGTTCCGCACCTTGCGGCGGCGACACTGATGCAGCTCGCCGCCGACCGTGCCGACGAGCACGCCGCGCTGCTGCGGCTCGCAGCGGGCGGCTTTCGCGACATGACCCGCATCGCGTCAGGGCACCCCGCGATCTGGCTCGACATCTGCTCCGAGAACCGGTCGGCGATCGTCACCTCGCTCGACGGCTTGATCGACCGGCTGTCACAGATCCGCTCGGTCGTCGACACCGGCGACCGCGACCGGTTGCAGTCGCTGCTGGCGGCGGCGCGTGAGGCCCGCACCAACCTGCCGGGTCGGGTCGCCCACCCCGAGGCGCTCGTCGAGGTGCGGATCCCGATCCCCGACCGCACCGGGGCCGCCGCCGAGGTGTTCACGCTGGCCGCCGAACTCGGCGTCAACATCGCCAACTTCGAGGTCGTCCACATGGCGGAGGGCAACCGGGGCGTCGCCGTGGTGCTCGTCGACGCCGCCTCCGGCGACGTGTTCCGAGGCGGGTTGATCGCCCGCGGCTTCAAGCCCGCGGTCGCTCCGTTGGTCTGATCGATGTCGACGGCCCGCCTCGTCCGACCGATCAGCGGCCCGGTCGACGCGACCGTCGACGTGCCCGGGTCGAAGTCGATCGCCAACCGGGCGCTGCTGTGCGCGGCGCTGGCCGAGGGCACCAGCGAGCTCGACAACGTACCCGACGGCGACGACACCGCGGCGATGGTGGCGTGCCTGCGCGCGCTCGGCCTCGACGCCGCTCACGACGGGCGACGGGTGACGCTCGCCGGCCACGGGCCCGGCTGGGGGGCCGCACCGCTGAGCCTGCATGCCGCCCTCGCCGGCACCACGTCACGGTTCGTCTCGGCGCTCGCCGCGCTCGGCAGCGCGCCGATCGTGATCGACGGCCTCGCCCCGCTGCGGCGGCGACCGTTCGGTCCGCTGCAGGCGGCGTTGGTGCAGCTCGGCGCCCGGGTCGAGTGCCCCGACGGGTTCGGCACACTTCCGGCCACGATCGAGGGTCCGCCGATCAGCGGCCGCTTGGCGATGCGGGGTGACGTGTCCAGCCAGTTCGTCACGGCGCTGATGCTGATCGGCCCCTACCTGCCCGGCGGCCTGCACCTCGAGTTGACCACCGGTTTGGTCTCGCGCCCGTACGTCGAGCTGACGGCGGCGGTGATGGGCTGGTTCGGCTGCTCCGACGTGGTCGTCGCCGACGACCGGGTCACGGTCGCCGCCGGTGCCTACCGGCCGGCCAGCGTCGCGATCGAACCCGATGCGTCCTCGGCGAGCTACCCGCTGGCGATCGCCGCCGTCGTCGGGGGAGCGGTCACCGTGCCGGGGCTCGGCACCGGGGCCCTGCAGGGCGACGCCCGGTTCGCCGACCTGCTGGCCGAGATGGGCTGCACGGTTCGCCGCACCTCCGGAGCCGTGCGGGTCGAGCACGAGGGCGGGTTGCGGGGTATCGACGTCGACCTCGCCGATGTGTCCGACCTGGTGCCGACGGTCGCCGTGGTGGCGGCGGTCGCCGACACGCCGAGCCGCATCCGGGGTGTCGGGTTCATCCGCGGCAAAGAGAGCGACCGGCTCGGCGACCTCGCCCACGAGTTGCGCGCCGCCGGGGTCGACGTCGACGAGACCGACGACGGCCTCGACATCCGCCCGTCGCGGCACCGGCTGCGTGCGGCCACGCTGGCGACCCACCACGACCACCGCCTGGCGATGGCGTTCGCCGTGCTCGGCTCGGTGAGCGGCCTCGAGGTGGCCGACCCCGAGGTGGTCTCGAAGAGCTGGCCGGCCTTCTGGACGATGCTCGACGAGTCGTTCGGATGACCGATCTGACGATCGCCGCTTTCGATTTCGACCGCACCCTCACCCGCGCCGACAGCGTCGTGCCGTTCCTGCGACGGGCGGCCGGAACCGGCCGGCTGGCCGGACGGTTGGCGGTGCGGGCCCACCGGGTCGTGCCGGTGGCGATCCGGCGCGACCGCGACGCCCTCAAGGCGATCGCCACCGCCCACGCGTTGCGCGGGCTCACGCGTGCCGATGTCGAGCGCCTCGCCGCCGGGCGGGCGGCCGAGCTCATCGCCGGCGGGCTGCGGCCCGACACCGTCGCCCGCCTGCTCTGGCACCGTGCCGAAGGGCACCGGACGGTGATCGTGTCGGCGTCGTACGCCCCGTACGTCCACCTCGTGGGCGCCGAGTTCGGCGTCGACGCCGTGCTGGCGACCGAGTTGGAGTTCGACGGCAGCGGGCGCTGCACCGGGCGCCTGGCGGGGCCCAACTGCCGGGCCGACGAGAAGGTGCGCCGGCTCGTCGCCTGGATGCAGGCCGACGGCATCGCCCGCGAACGGGTGACGTTGTGGGCCTACGGCGACTCGGAGGGAGACCGGGCGCTGCTCGACTACGCCGACCATGCCGTCTGGGTCGGCCGCCGGCTCGATAGCGTTGCGCCGTCTCACTGAGCCTCCCCGATGAACCCGCTCCTGCGCACCGCCCGCCCGAAACAGTGGCTGAAGAACGTGCTGGTGTTCGCGGCGCCGGGTGCCGCCGGCGTACTCGACCAGCCCGGCTCTCTGGCCAAGGCGGCGCTCGTGTTCGTGGCGTTCTGCCTCGCCGCCAGCGGCACCTACTTCTGGAACGACGTGCTCGACGTCGAGTCCGACCGCGCTCACCCCACCAAGCGCCTGCGGCCGATCGCGGCCGGCGAGGTCACGCTGGCGACGGCCAGGGTGGTCGGTGTCGCGCTGCCGCTCGCCGCCCTGGCCACGGCGGCCGCCACCGGGCGCTGGCAGCCCGTGGTCGTCGTCGCCGTGTACATGGCGATCACCCTCAGCTACAGCGCCGTGTGGAAGCACGTCGCGGTGCTCGACCTGGTGGCGATCGCCTCCGGGTTCGTGCTGCGCGCCGCCGCCGGGGCGGTGGCGGTCGACGTGCCGATGTCGAGCTGGTTCGTGCTGGTGACCACGTTCGGCTCGCTGTTCGTCGTCACCGGCAAACGCTACGCCGAGGCCCGCGAACTCGGCGTCGACGCCGGGGTGGTGCGGGCGACGCTCGGCGAGTACTCCGAGGGCTACCTGCGGTTC